>CAYGAM010000027.1:0-7610 GCA_964347915.1 uncultured Nitrosopumilaceae archaeon
TACATTACTGCCATGATCGTTGAGGGATTCCTCAGGCTTAATCTTGCTTGCAATCCGGTTGGCCTGGAGCATTTTGATGACGAATTTGTGCATAAAATCGTCCAGAAATGCCTAAAAATTGGCATATCAGTACGCATGTTTTTGATGGACAGGGAATTTTATTTAGCTGTTATGAGAACAATGCGCGAGCTTGGTCAAAATTTCATAATGCCCGCAATTAAAAACAAAGGCATAAAAAAAGCAATCAAGGAGCATGAGAAAGGAAAAAGAGGCGCCGTATCCGAGTATACTATGAAATCGCAGGACGGCCGCAAATTTACATTTAATCTTGTCCTGGTATACAACGAAAAGGAGCATTTCGCTTTTGCAACAAACATCATGTGGAGTGATCCTGCCGCCATGCCGGAGCGCATTACTGAAAAATACAAGAAAAGATGGGGAATTGAAACCGGATGCAGGTGCCCAGAGCAGATGCGCCCGCATACCACCAGCAAGAATGCATCAGTCAGAATAATGCTGTTCTACATGGCAATGATCATGTTCAATCTGTGGAAGCGTGAAGAATGGGCAGCGCAAGACAGAGAACTCACATTGGACATGCTGCTTTCATCCCTAATGACGCTAGTCTGTGCTCTGGAAGGAATGCCGTGGGCTTACGACCCTGGCGGCGCCTGATCCCAATATCTGCCAGAAAGTCGACCCATTGTCGCTGAACAAAAGATGAACTGCTGTTTCTAACTTGCTCTTTATATAGCGAACTGATTTCAGGATAATAGAGGAGTTGGCGCATGGCAACGGGCGCGTCGCTCCATAAGCGGCTCTGGAAACAGCATGCTCCGCGCGAACCGCCTGGGCATCAAAACCTGTTCCATAACTGCTGTTCCAGGCGCAAAGATCCTGCCGTTTTTTTGCGCATTCAGGCACAGTCAGGTAACAAACAACGGCATTAGAAACTTATTTCAGTGCTGCAGACGGCATATTGCGGGAATCGCCCAGCCTGGTCAACGGCGTAAGGTTCAGGTCCTTATCTCTTAGGAGTTCGTGGGTTCGAATCCCACTTCCCGCATTGCAATTCACAGAACCTGTTAAATTTGAAGGATTGAAGACTGTACCAAGAGCATGGCAACAGGGTCGGGAATCGAATGGACTGAAGCTACATGGAATCCGGCGAGCGGCTGCACCAAGATTTCCCCAGGATGCAAAAACTGCTATGCAGAAGCCATGGCCAAAAGGCTAAAGGCGATGGGACAGCAAAAGTACAAGAACGGATTTCAGTATGCTGAGCATCCGTCCGATGTCACCCTGCCATTATCATGGAAAAAGCCCAGGAAGATTTTCGTAAACAGCATGTCGGATCTGTTTCATGAAAATTCGGTGTTTGAATTTACGGGCAGGTGCTTTGCAGTTATGATTCAGGCGGATCATCATGACTATCAGATATTGACCAAACGTCCAAAAAGGATGGCCTACTTTTCAAAGATATTCTTTGAGTATTTCGGCTGCGATATTCCAAATTTTATCTGGATGGGAGCCAGCATAGAAAACAGGCAGTACGCGTCAAGAATCAAAGATCTGTTAAAGGTGCGGTGCCGCACCAGATTCGTCAGCTTTGAGCCGCTCATTGGCGCTATAGGAAAAGTGAATCTTAGGGAAATTGACTGGGCAATAATAGGCGGAGAAAGCGGACACGGTTATAGGAAAGTAAGGAAGGAATGGATTGAAGAAATAATTGATCAGTGCAGAGAGCAAAATGTCCCAGTATTCTTCAAGCAGTGGGGCGGCCCTAGGCCAAAATCCGGAGGAAGAACAATCAACGGAAGGAAATACGGCCAGTATCCCAAAATCAAAAAAAGAGATTCGCTAGAGAACGCAGGCTTTGATGATGCCGCTTTTGCCAAACTGTGCCTGAAGCACAAAGCAGAAAAGAGAAAGCAAACGGCTGCTGCAGGATGATTTTCATGCGCATGACATTGCTTGAAAAGCAGATCATTCTCTTGCGCATGCAGCATGTCAGGATCGGCCGTACTGTCCGCTAATATTCAGGACAGGTAGAGCCTGAGCCCTGCTCACACCGGTTCAATCTGCCATTCGCTGTTGACCCAGGCGCCCGCTACTTTGACATCCAGGCCCCACGAGTTTACGACGGATATCAGCTGCCTGATCTGTGGAATGTGCTTTTCTTTCGGGCCGGGGTTTGCTGCGCATTCATGATGCCCAGATACTACGACAAACTTTGAGCCGTGAGCCTTGTGCGATATCACCACTTTTTTTCTCAGCCTTTCAAGCGCGTCCCTGTCCGTTATGCCGTCAACGCCGGGCTCTGTCAGGGTGTCGACATAGTCTGCATGGCATTGCTGCTTGATCCACCCATGCAGCGGAGCCTGCACTCTGCCGTCTATGCAGCATATTGCAGTCGCAAAAGTCTTGGCTGTCATTTTGGCATCGCCACATTTTGCATGGAATCTGGATGGTATAAAATGTTGCATGCCGCGGCGCCAATGCGGATTTGCAGGGCGCGGAGGCACGGTGCGAAATCAGGGTGCCGCGCATGCTCTGAGGCTTTCCTGGGCTGCGTGCCGGCTGCGTTGTGCAGGCGCGCCGCTCATGGGCAGTCCCTGCGCTTCCGGGCATGCGGCTTTTTCTGGGCTGCTTGTTTCCTGGTACGGGAGCTGCCTAGTCTTTTGATGCTTTGCTTATGATATCCTTGTAGACTCTGCTGTACATTGCATTCTTTTCGATCTCTGACTCGTTGCTGATCCGCATGGATTCCTGAGCTTTCTTTTGATTCATGCCTGTTATTCACAGCGTAGATAAAAAGGCGCCTCGTATAACAAAAGCTGACTAGGCATGAAAAATTATTTAGCTAGATTTTCAGGTACGCACTGCAGTGCGACGCCCGCACAGATGCAAAGAGGGCGGCAGCCGAATCTAGAGGGCAGAGTCGGCCATCAGCGCGATAAAGAGCACTGCAAGGTATGGGCTGGAGAACTTGAACAGCGTCCATGATGCCTTTTCCGTGGGGCGCGCCACTACCCAGAACGAGAGGGCAGTCATCAATGCTCCAGAGGCTATCGCAGTCCAGAGGTATGCCGATCCAACCATCGGCGTACCGTCGTCCAGCGTCAGAAAGAACGGCACAACGCTAAACAGCACCATTACGACTGTTGATGCCGCAATGATTCTAGCAGATGCCGACTCTGATCTGACTGCAGTAAGCATGGGCACACCGACGCGATTGTAGTCTTCTTTGAAGTGCAGCGTCAAAGCCCAAATGTGCATTGGAATCCATATGAATACAAGCCCGGCCATTACCAGGCCCATGCTCCAGAGATCGCTGAGTGTTACGGCAGCCCAGCCTATCATCGGAGGCGCCCCGCCGCAGAATCCTCCAAGTATTATGTTTGTCCAGCTGCTTCGCTTGAGCGCATACGAGTATACCAGAACATTGTTCCCAAGACCGAATGCGATGAATATTGCGGCCCACATTCCCTGTTCCGCACTGGTCTCAATCGATATTGCAGCTGCTAAAACGAGCGATATTCCTGCAAGAGCCAAGCCAAAATTGCGCGCGTTCTTTGGCGTTATCCTGCCCGACGGTATCGGCCTGTTCTTGGTGCGCTCCATTACTGCATCAATGTCCCGATCATGATAATTTGTCAGCGTATTGGCAGCGGCAGAGCCTGCTGCTACTGAGCCCAGCATCAGCGCCCATGTTGCGCCGGATATCGGGATACCGTATATGTTGGATGCTGTAAGGGCCGCTCCAAATGCGGTAAAGACCAAAAGATACCAGATCTTGGGCTTTGAGAGTTCGTAATATACTGCGAATCTGGATTTGCTGCTTTGTCTCTGCAATGCGAAATCACCTATGTTGAGGGCATATATGGCATTGCCTTTTGACGCGTCTTCATTTCGATAAAGGTCTCTGACGATATCACGCCGTCGATCTTGCCTATGCGGTCGGCCACCATTTTATGCATTTCTGCAAGCGCCTCGGAGTATACGGTAACCAGTATGTCAAACCTGCCCGTAACCTCTGCAACTTCTTTGACGCCGCTTATCTTAAACAGGCTGCTGATAACGTTGTTTCGCTTTTTGGAATCCATCTTTATTCCTATGAGCGCCTTGACTTTGTATCCCAGCGCGTAATTGTTTACATTGATGGTAAACCTCTCAATGAGTCCCCGCTTTCGCAGCCGCTTTATTCGCGAGTACGTAACGCTGGGATTCACTTTGATCTTAGTCGAGAGCTTTGGAACGGACATTGCCGAATCGTCCAAGAGCTCGGAGAGAATTTTGAGATCAAGATCGTCTATTTTCACGAATCTGTCTATGCTTCTAATCTATAAAAATCTAGGCAATGTGGAATAAAATTTGCAAAAATAGCCTAAAATTTGCCCTTTTTGTAGAGCATCTCGGCCAAAAGCACTGCGCCCTTGGCCGAGCCCATCTTTTTGTTGTGCGAGAACAGCACGTACTTGAGCCCGTGGTCAAAGAGTTCCTCCTTTTCGACCCTGCCTATTGTAGTGGTCATGCCGTCGCCGACTTCCCGGTCTATCCTCGGCTGCGGCCTGGTAGGATCATCGTGGAACGCATAGTAATGTTCGGGAGCAGACGGCAGTCCGCTCGTAGTAGCATTTTCGCTGGCGTCCTCGTATGTTTTTTTTGCAATATCCGGATCGATTTCGCCTTCCGTCTCAACAAATACGGCCTCGGTGTGCCCGTCTATGACCGGTACCCTGGTGCAGGTGCAGCTTACCCTGATATCTGCTTCTTCTATCGCGCCGTCCTTGAGCGTGCCCAGGATCTTGCGCGTCTCCTTTTTGACCTTGCCTTCTTCTTTGGGTATGTACGGCAGTATGTTGTCCGTAATATTCATTGCAGAGACGCCTGGCGCCCGTCCTGCTCCGGATATGGCCTGCATTGAGGTCATCATGACGCGCTTGACGCCGTGCTTTTTGTAAAGCGGCTTTAGCGTGATTACGAGGCCGGTAGTGGTGCAGTTTGGCAGCGGCGCAACCCAGCCCTTCCAGTTGCGGTTTGCCTTTTGCTTGTCAAGCAGTTCAGAGTGATCGTCGTTTATTCCTGGAATTAGTATTGGGACATCGTCCTCGTATCGGTACGCCGAACTTGTAGAGATTACCGGTATGCGCGCAGCTATTTTGGTCTCAATGTCCCTTGCAGCTTTGGATTCAACCGCGCTGAATACAAGATCCAGGCTTGACAGGTCAAGCTCGTCGATTGAGCGCACCGTCATGTCCCGTACGTACTCGGGGATTTCGCCGCCGACTTCCCAGGATACTATTCCCGTTGCGGGATCCCGCAGAGCTTCGACGTATTTTTTTCCCGCCGAGCGCTCTGATGCGGCTATCTGCGTTACCTCAAACCATTCGTGGTTGTGAAGAGAGAGTACGAACTCTTGGCCGACAGAGCCGGTAACGCCCACGATGGCTACGCGCTTTTTGTCCATGCCGGGCAAATTATGCCGTTAATTAATAATCGTTTCAATGCTGCAGCAGGCAAGAGTTTGCTCCCGCGAATGCGGCGCGAGGGACAGTCATGATGATGCAGGCAGTGCTGCATGGGTGGAGGGGCTGAACTTTTGCGAAAAAAATGCGCCTGGGGCAGAGATGCAGGCGGGCATCTTTGCCGCTCAGGATGGCTGGTCAGGAGGATGCAAAAAATTCACCAAGGCAGCGCGCCCATGTTCTGGCAAAAACCGCCCTTTCCCAGCTTTTTTCAAAGTCAGATGGCAGAGCCTGCGGCAGTCCGGTAGCAGACCAAGCCAGGCCTGAGTGCCGGCGAAATTCCGGCAGCAATATTAGTAAAGCTTGAGGTAATTTTCGTTAATACTAAATAATATTGACCAAAATCTTAATATACAAAGATACTCTAGAGTGGGCATGAAGGAATACGAAGCGTATGATGTCAAGGCAAGAAAAAAGGTCAAGATTCTTGATCCAAAGGTAGTCCAGTTCAAAAACAAGCGCTGGGCGGTAAAGGGCAAGAGTTCTGAGACAGGCATGACGGTATTTCGCATAATAGGAAAGGCCGAGGCCGAAGAACTAAAAAAATAGTCATGGGCTCTGAAAGAACAAAGGCTGGTCCGTATGTCCCGATAATTATTTTACTATAGATCTGAAATGACTAATCAAGATCCCACAATGGAGCGAAGCGCCGCCCCCTATTCAGGACACATCTCCAGGCGCCTTCAGATTGAATGGAAGAGGCTCTTTACAAAGCAGCTGTATTGCATTGGAAAGGACATACGGCATGCGGACAATCTGCTGTTGCAGTACGGCTTTACAAGGCAGAGGCCCCCTAATCCAGACAAGGGAAGCAGCCAGTATTCGCTTGCAGAACAAGACGACAGGGTGATTTTGTGGGGCTTTGGAATGGTGTTTGCCACAAAAAACGACGGGCTGTTCTTGTGGCGCCATGAATTTGAGCCAAAGCTGCTCAATGCCGGCTCGCTCCGGCCCAATCTGTGGGATCCTGATCAGCTCCCGCAGCTTGCAGTACCAAAGACATCAAGGGAAATGTCGCTGATGCTGCAGCTGCTCATCGGATCTACAAAGTGGCTGGAAGGCTATGAAAGCTGGGTGCTGGCAACATGCGGACAGGCATATCGCAATGAATCATTGCGGGGCAAGCACTCGTCCGATTCGACTCACAGCCGCCTTGATGAAAGGTGGGCAAATCTGTCTAAAAAATTTGCAAGATGCGCGCAGCCGGCCAGCGAAGAGCCAGGCCGCGGCAGGGCCGGACCAAAAATCTCCAGTCCAGCTTTGGGCAGCGCACAAGGCGGAAAAAAATTTGCGGCCAGCGCGGGATGAACATATATTCGGACACTCGCCAAAATGCATCAGATTCTAAAGCGGAAAAAAAATTTGCGGCCAGCGCGCGGACATGATTCCAGAATACGGTGATTTCTGTCTATCGTACAGGCAGGAGGAGATTCATGCTGAAAACTCCCTGGCTGCAAAGCAGTCTCGCCTGCATTGCTCGGCCAAACTTGAAGGATATTCAAAAGCTCGCCAGAATGTGCAAGCAGCAGCGCAAACATGACAATTGCGGCAGGCCGCCTTGCCGCAGCATCGACTGGACATCCATGACATCCCGCGTATCGCAGACAAAAATATCACTGCGCGCCAGCAACGTTCCTGCCAGAGCTTTAATGGCAAATGTTTCGGTGCTGCACATAGCACTGTGTTGTACACAACACTCATGCATGCAAATCCAATTCAAATTGAAGCATGACTTTAGTCAAATTTGTGCGTCCCATATCAATTGAAGTTTTGCAGTTGATTTAAAATGAATTCAATGCGGACAGAGCTTTGCTTTAGCATGAATGAGACGGATGAAATTAGATCGGATAATTTCCGCTTTCTGCGCTAGTTTTTATATGCTAAGCATGTTCTGTACAACAATGGCGGCATCACCAGAAGCAATATCACAGTTCTGGCGTGAACTGCAAGGCAGGGATGAAAGGATATGCTAATTCGCGTTGCAGGTACTTCGCGCTTGACTGCATGTCAACAGATAAATAAAAACCCGGTAAAGGGGGTTTGCGCGTCAAGACAAGCGTCTACGACTAAGCGTCTACGACT
>CAYGAM010000027.1:7710-24542 GCA_964347915.1 uncultured Nitrosopumilaceae archaeon
CGGTAAAGGGGGTTTGCGCGTCAAGACAAGCGTCTACGACTAAGCGTCTACGACTGTATAGATAGCCATCAGTTCTGTGCTCATGTACCGAATGCATATGCACCGGAGGTGCCTGCGTGAGCAAGTCGGTAGCCGGCCAACTGCTTCCACTTTTTGGAGTAGATCCCGGACAGGTCCAGCATCTTGATTTTGGCAACGGATGGGACTGCAAGAGCATTCTCAGATCTGATACGGCCAAGCCGCCAGTACCAGTGATTTTGATCAAGTCGGGGCCTAAAAACATAGCCGAAGTCAGAAAAATGATCAAGCATGACGGATGCGTGGTTTTGATAGAGTCCGGCAAACCATCACTGCTACTCAGATCCATGAATGAGAGCCACGCAGTTGTTATTGATGGTGACGGCGAACTTGATCGAGTGAAGTCAATACTGAGACGGCATAGTGTAGATGAAGCTAAATCAATCCTAGTTTTTGAGGCCAAGCTGCTAAAGGTTATCGTTGCTCTGCAGACAGCAACCGAATATTTCGACAACAGAGGCGTATTCTCAAACCATTATCTTAGAAACCGCATATGGGACGATGTCAGATCCGCACAACGTAATATAGGACAAGAGATAGAAGCAGTAAAAGCCGTACTTGGAAGCACTAAAGATATGCTTGCAGCTCTTGGATGGAAGTCGGACAGAAAGGATGGAGCATACAAAAAATTGAGTGCTTCAATTGTAGTTACCAATCAATCAGATCTTGGAATCAGAATTGGAGACGGTGTGGCTCCCAGCTATCAAGCAATCGCTGCGTTAAAGAATAGTACATGGGTAATACTCACCAATGGTAAAATATGGCGGTTATACACCAATAAGATATCAACTTCCACCACTAATTATTTTGAGATTAATGCGGATTCGAAAGATGATGCGATATTACGATACTTGGTTGTAATTTTTGGAGCCGCATCGTATGCAGGCAAGAATCCGCAAATATCGATCTTTTTTGAGCAGGCAAGAGAAAAATCCAAAAAACTTGAAAATGATCTCCAGATCAAGATTTTGCGTCCAAACGGGCTCTTTCTGGATATTGTTAAAGGACTGCTAGATCACGATGGCAAAACGAAATTTGGTGCGGACGATTTGGAAACTGCCAAAGAGTCGGCGTTGGCAGTGATGTATCGCATCTGGTTTATACTATACGCGGAATCCAGAAATTTGCTTCCGGTAAGGGATCAAAAATACGCGCCGATCTCACTCAGAACGCTGTGGAGGGATCTTGACAAATACGAGGCCGAGCCTGACGGTGACGAGTGCTGGGCACATCTTCTTGGCCTCTTTGAAAAAATTCGAAATGGCAGTCCGCAACACAATTTGCCACAGTACAACGGCGGACTATTCAAAAGCAAATCTGGCCTGGATGGGATCACAGTACGAAACCACTTCATCGCGGCGGCGCTACGCGAGCTTTTTGAGACAGACGGAGAGCCGGTGGACTACGGCAGCCTGAGTGTGAGGCATCTGGGCAACATATACGAATCACTGCTTGAGTTCAGCATCAGACAGGCAGACAAAGACATTCTTTTAGTAAAGGATAGCGGCGGCAGAGTACGCGAAGTAGAATCAAAAGCAGAAGCGACATACTCGTACAAAAAATACGATCTGTATCTTGCCTTATGGGGAGGCTCTGATCGCAAAACAACCGCTGCGTTTTATACGCCTGATGAAATAGTTGAGTTTCTTGTCAGGCAGGGACTAGAGAAAATTTTGAGTGAGCGCGCCAGCAAGATTGCGGCTGATTTGAAAAGATATGAAGGTGAACGAAGCCAAAAAAATCTGGACAGATGCATGGACAGAATACTTGATTTGCAAATTCTTGATCCTGCCATGGGCTCTGGACATTTTCTTGTAGAAGCGCTCAATCAGATCACACAATGGGCTACAGAAATGCTAAAGGAGTATCCCAATCACCCGCTTCTAGATCAGCTAGAAGAAGATAGGAAAACGGTTCTAAAGGAACAAGAAAAGAAAGGCATAACTATAGACAAGTATCTTTTGACCCACGACGTAGTCCTAAAACGCAGAATTATGAAGCGGTGCGTGTTTGGAGTTGATCTAAATCCGCTTGCAGTAGAACTGGCCAAATTGTCTTTATGGCTTGATTCTTTTGCAATCGGCATGCCATTAACATATCTCAATCACCACATCAGGCATGGAGATTCCACCATAGGATCCAGATTAAACGAGTTGGAAAATCCAGTAAGTTCTAGTCTTGATGATCATTTTGAAAACACCGAAAAATCCTCCGATCTTCTGGATGAAATTGACAATAATTCCGACATAACAATTAATCAGGTGCGAAACAGCAAAATGCGTTATGCAGAGTATGAGAAGCAGATAAGAGTACGCAAAACTATACTTGATGCTCTGACTGCCATGAAAATGGATGACAATGTGATCGAAAAAAATGCCAAAAAAAACATCTTTGGTTATTTTAAGCTCATTGGAGATGCAGTATCAGGAAAAATCAAAAATCCAGACAATGGATTAAAGCTTGCAATGAAAAAAATCGAAAGACTGTCCAAGAAATATAGTTTTTTTCATTGGGAATTGGAAATGATGGATGCCTTTACAGGCAAACGAAATGGATTTGATTTGGTTATTGGAAATCCACCATGGGACAAAATAAGACCCAACAAGAATGAGTTCTTCACAGCCATTGATCCAGCATATAAGAAAAAATCAGCAGATGAACAAAAGAAAATTGAAGCAAGACACAACATTGAATATCAAAAATATCAGACGAAAATGTCAGAGAAGAGAAGGTTTTATAAAAAACATGGAGGGATTGGGGATAATACCGATTACGAAATATATCGAATAATCATGGAACGCGCCATACAAAACTTGGCCCCTCACGGCGCATTATCGATGATTATGCCATCCGCCATAACAAGCTCCAGAGGCGCTACTGCAATACGAAAATATCTTTTGGAAAAAGACATACTGTCACTGTACATTTTTGAGAATAGGAAAAAGATATTTCCAATCCACTCCAGCTACCGTTTTGCTCTGCTGTCTATACGCAATCAAAAAGGATCAGAAAGCTTTCCGGCCGGGTTCTATCTGCAAAATCTAAAGTCGCTTGTCGACAATACATTAGAAAAAGACAATTTTACTATCATATACAGGCAGGACATACAAAAATTTTCACCGCACTTATCTCTAATATATGAGGTTCCAGATGCATACAGTTTTAAAATCATCAAAAAAATCTTCGAATATCACCCAAGACTAGAGGATGTTAGAGATTGGACAGTTGAATTAGGCGAGGAGATGAATATTGCAAAGCGCAGGGAACGCAAGTTTTTGGTAAAGCCACAGAAAGGAAATCACAAGATCTGGCCGGTCATGGAATCAAAGAACTTTCATCAGCACATATCAAAATTCTCACAGCCAAGCCACTATGCAGACACGAAATTGGCATTGAAAAGAACCGAAAATATTAAAAAATTTTATGGAAAAAACAAAGAAATTCATGAAAATCCAAGGCTCGCATACAGAACCATTAGCGCATCCACCAACACCAGAACCATGATTGCGTCCATAATACCGCATTCAGTATTTACTACACTAGGCGCGTTTATGGCAGTTCCACGAAGAGGGACATTTGAAATAGATCCAAACTATCACAGATTGAACGCATATCTTTGCGGCATTTTTAATTCAACAACTTATGATCATACAATCAGACCAATAATCGATAAAAATGTAGAAACATATCATATTTACAATACGCCCATACCATGTGATTTTGCAAATGGAGCAGGAACAAAAATAGCTAAATTCAGTGCTCAGCTTGCACTATCGGAATCATGGCATCAGGATATGGCAGATGTTTTTGACATATCACAGAAAGATGTGCAATCAATAACGCTGAAAGAGCGCATATCAATTACTGCAAAGATTGATGCGCTTGCAGCCATTCAGTACAATTTAACGCGCAACGAATACAAGCATGTATTAGAACATTTCAAATCGGATGAGAGGTTGTTTTCGGACGAGGAACTAAACAATACAGTAAACTATGAAAACATGGCAAAGCCGGACAGAGACAAGCACATGAGAATTTTTTACAACAAGGTGTACAAGCTTGCAATACCATACTTTGACGAATTTTCAAAAGGAATAGGAAACAATGGCCAGCAGAATTAGCCGTAAAAAAGACATCATAGACAACGACGAGGGCGAGACTATGAGCAATGTCCTTCTTGATGAGATTCCCAACTCTTCCCGCATGGATGTCTCCACCGGATATTTTGACATTGGAGGATACGGCCTGCTGCGCGGAGCAATAGAGAACGCCGTCGCAAGCATTCCCAGCTTTCGCTTGAGGCTGCTACTAGGCAAGGACACCATACTTTCAAAGGAGAGATCGTTTGAAAAATATGCTCAAGAGCACGACTATACAGACATTGATGCATCAACAGTATCGGTAAGCGCAAGCCTTGACTCTGAGAATCTGGGATCCGGCCAGATGGCCGACACTGCCGGCCTGATAAAAATGCTGGAAAGCGACATGGTAGAAGTTAGAACGGGCGCCAGCCGCTTCAACCACGCAAAATGCTACATATTTGGCAATAATTCTGCGTTTATCGGGTCCAGTAACTTTACTCGTGCCGGACTTGAAGGCAATCACGAGCTCAATGCCGGCATATATCAGGGCCTGCCGATAGAGAAAGTGCAGGGCTGGTTTGACAGAATGTGGGGCATGGCTACGGACAAGAAAGCCGAGCTGATCTCGGTGCTAAAGCAATCCAAGTTCGGTACTCCTCCGGAACCGTACGAAGTCTATATGAAAATGCTCTTTGAAAAGTATGCGCCGTTTATCAAGCAGGACGAGCGTCTGATGAGAAGCACGGTGGAGCTGACAATGTTCCAGCAGGATGCTGTGCGGACCGCCATGTATGTGATAGGCGCCTACGGCGGCGCAATCATAGCAGATGCAACCGGCCTGGGCAAGACCAACATGGGAATAGAGATAATTCGGCAGAAAATACTTGACGAGGGGAAAAAGGCCATGCTTGTGGCCCCGGCACAGGTACTGGACAGCATGTGGACAGAAAAACTAAAAGAGGTGGACATTGATGTCAGGCGCAAAGTCAGCATGGAAAAAATGGGAAGAGACGACTTTCTTGACGACCTGGCCCCGTATCGCAACATTGACCTCATAGTAATCGACGAGAGTCAGAACTTTCGCTCAAAGAACGCTCAGAGGCGGCTCAATTTAATGCGGCTGCTTACGGTGGGGCGGCCAAAGCAAATCCTCTTGCTGACTGCCACGCCCGTCAACAATTCGCTGATGGATTTGTACTATCAGCTGTCCATAATAACAGGCGGGAAGGACGACTATTTCTGGGACACTGTTGGAATTATAAATCTCTACAAGCACATGCGCGATGCTGCCAATAGTGATCGCCGGCGCGGACTGGAAAAAATACAACAGCTTTTGGAGACTGTCATGATACGCCGGACAAGATCGTTTATCGAAGAAGTATACCGGGAGGACAAGATCAACGGCAAGAAGATCAAGTTCCCGGAGCACGAGTACAAGCCTATACAGTACGATCTGGCCAAACTTTTTGGCAACATATTCGACAAAGTGTTCAGCGACATATCATCATTAACAATGGCGCCGTACGGCATTGAACAATACAACACAGAATTGGAAGAAAAGGAGAGGGACAAGCACGTAGTTTTGGCGCACTTGCAGATTATCATACTGTTAAAGCGCTTTGAATCAAGCATTGAAGCAGTTAAGATTAGCCTGGCCAACAAGATACGCATGTACGAGCATGTCAAAAAGACATTGGAGGGCGGCAGGATACTGAGGGTCGGCGATTTTAACAAGGTGCTGCACAAGTGGACGAGTCAGGAAATTGACGATGAGTCGGAGGATGAGGAAGGAAGGGAAGCGCGCCTTGTTCAGAGCGTTGAGAGCATTGCTACAGAGCGTGCCGACGGATATGATACTAAAAGAATGATGAAGGATGTCAACAGCGATTTGAATATTCTCCACAACCTCAAGGATGCTGTGGATGAGGTCACCATGGACAAAAAATTTGATGCCGTTCATGAAACGATACTGACCGAGGAGCCGCTGAATGTAGAGGGCAAAAAAGTTCTGGTATTCACAGAGTATACCGACACTGCCAAGTATCTGGAGCGCAGGTTGTCCGATGCATTCCCAAAGAAAAAAGTTCTGCTCATACACGGAGGAGTAAAACCCAAGGATCGCCAGGAATACATCAAGATGTTTGCGCCGCGATCAAACATGTCACAGGATGAGCATTTGCCGGAAGACGAAGCGGACATACTGGTATCCACCGAAGTGCTAGCCGAAGGTCAAAATCTGCAGGACTGCAATTATGTGATTAATTATGACTTGCCGTGGAATCCGATGAGAATAGTTCAGAGGACGGGCAGAATAGACAGGCTCACCAGCAGGCATGATACGGTTCGTTCCAGAGCGTGCTATCCAGACCACCAGCTTGATGCCATACTGCAGCTGGTGGGCAAGCTGATGGATAAGATAGAAACGGTAGACGTAACGATAGGGCTGGATGCAGAGCTGCTTGGCAAGCTGCCCAACCCAAAGCAGTACAAAGGCAGGCTGGCGCAAGACCTGCAGGCGCTGGCCGGTATAAAGGATGGCGGACAAGATGTAGCAAAAAGATTGGCGCGCGAATCTGATGCCATGCCTGAGACCACTCCCATAAATGAGATTGTCAAGCATGTAAAGGAGATCGGGTTTGACGCCATGCGATCAGTAGCCATGGGCAGGCGAAGCGGCAGAATAGGAGAGGGACAGAAGGCGATCCTTGCGTACCTGCAGGAAAAGCCCACCAGAAGAGTTCACTTTGTCATATACGACTATGAAAAGGACAAGGCGGAAATACCGGACAACGATACTGATGCGATCAAGCTTGTAACATGCGCCAAAGATGAGCCCAGGCATCTGCCTATGGACAGCGGCGATGAGCATGCCGAATCGTTTAGGGAGCTGCTAAGGATTGACGAAATTGCAAGAGAGGCTATACGAAATCGGGACGTTGACGGGAGCAAGCAAGTAAAAGATCTGATCCAAAAGAGCAACAGGCTTGACAAAAATCTGATAAAGCTCCGGCGGCTTTTGGCAAATGCCATGACAAGCGGGCAAATCACAGAGGCTGATGCTGAGGCTGCCCACACCATAATCACTTCAAACTCTATGAGGTCATGGACGAATAAGGTGACGGAATGGCTGTCCGCATACGACAGCTCCGATAACCTGGCCAAATTGGCGGACGATATCAAACGCTTTGCAAAAAGGACATACATTGCAGTCGATACGGAACAGATTGAATTAAAGGCGGACGAGACGGCAGAGCTAAAGCTTGTCGGAGCCATGTTTGTTGCAGGCGACAGTTTTGAACATGTCCAAAAAGGAGGGCTTGACAAATTTGCAGATGCAAAATAGTACCAGATACGCTTATATTGCAACAGACAGTATTTTGCAGGTACGGCGTCTGCGGAAAGACGACATGATCTTTTCAGGGCCGACAACAACATCAAAGAGATTGAATTAACCACAAGCTAACCATTGCTTGACGCCCACATCTGAGACGGCCATCACATATTGGCATTGCGTTGTATTGCGCTGTATTACACCGAGATACAGGGTAATGTTTTCTTGGCGTCCTGAAGATTGGCCGGCATTTGGCTTGTATTGTAATGTATGACATTGTAGTGCATTGTACGACACTGGTACACTGCAATACAAAAGCATCAACTGGAACGACGTCTGGAGCAATGGACAAAATGACACACGGGTCAATACCCACAGCAGCTCCATCTTTTGTATCGCATTGTATTGCAATGTATGACACTGTATGACAATGTGGTACATTGCACGACATTGTATGACATTGTACTACACTGTGATACACTGCAATACAAAAGCACCATTGGGAATAGTATCCGGAACAGTCTGGAATAGCATTTGGAATGATATCCTGAACAATGGCTCAAATGGCGCGTGATGCGGCATTCACACAAATACTAAAAGACTGATACGGTACGGTATAGAAGATGATAATAAGGACCAGGCCGCATGTGGCAGGGCATCGCAGAGTGGTGCACGGCAGCGCAGCGTCTCATCCGGGACTTGCAGAAAACGTAATAGACTTTAGCTCCAATGTAAATCCGCTGGGCGCGCCCAGGGCTGCAAGGCGGGCCTCTTTTGCCGACCTTGAAAAGTATCCTGATTCGGCATCCGCGCACCTCAAGGAAAAACTGGCAGAGTACGCAGGCGTGCCGCGCAGCCAAATAACAGTGGGAAACGGCGCGTCTGAGATCATATACGATTTCTGCCGCGCCTTTGTCTTGGAAAAGATGCCCGTCATGGTGCTGGCGCCGACTTTTGGCGAATACGAGGCAGCCTGCAGGCTGGCGGGAGCCACGATTGCGCGGTACAAGACAATGAATGCCGCCCGAGACATTGATGATATCATAGGCCGCATGCCGCGCGGCGGCTGCGTCTTTGCATGCAATCCAAACAATCCCACCGGAAGCCTTGCGCCAAAAAAGGCAATGCGAAAAATGGCAAAGGCGGCAGCCGAGATCAATACGCTGGTATTTCTGGACGAGTGCTTTATTGAGATGGCGCAGACCGACGAGTCATTAATTCATGACAGGCTCGGCAATCTGTTTGTCCTGCGCTCCCTTACAAAGTCGTTCGGGCTTGCCGGAGTGCGGGCAGGATACGGCATCGGCAGCAAAAAAATGATTGAAATTCTGGACAGAATCAAGGTGCCGTGGAGCGTGTCAGGATACGCGCAATGCATAGCGGCCAATGCCCTTGATGACGCGTCCCACATTGCCAAAGCCAAAAAGCTGCTGAAAAAAGAATATGCCTATCTTAGGCGCCGCCTTGCAAAGGCGCCTGGAATCTCATGCTATGATTCTGCCGCAAACTTTATTTTAATCAGGACAGATGAGGACTCGAAAGCA
Source organism: uncultured Nitrosopumilaceae archaeon (assembly GCA_964347915.1). Lineage (GTDB taxonomy): Archaea > Thermoproteota > Nitrososphaeria > Nitrososphaerales > Nitrosopumilaceae > CAYGAM01. The sequence goes on from CAYGAM010000027.1 coordinate 16,746, forward strand.
GTCCAAAAAAAGCTCTTGCGCAAAGGCATTCTGGTGCGGGACTGCAGTTCCTTTGCCGGCCTGGGCAAAAACCACATACGAGTTGCAGTAAGGACCCGAAGGGAGAACAGGCTGCTGGCAGAGGCGCTCTCATGAAGGCCGTAATGGTACAGGGAACATCGTCCGGCGCGGGCAAGACCACGCTGGCAGCGGCACTGTGCCGAATTTTTTCGGACATGGGCATGTCAGTAGCTCCGTTCAAGTCCCAGAACATGTCAAGATACTCGTACAGATCAGAAAAGTTTGAGATCTCAATAGCTCAGGCGCTGCAGGCAGTAGCCGCAAGATGCGAGATCGCGCCCGACATGAATCCCATACTTCTCAAGCCTATTGACAACTGCCGCAGCCAGGTGTTCGTGCGCGGGCACAGTTATGCCGCAATGAATGCGTCCGAGTACTATTCCTTTGCAGCAGAAAGCGGGCTGCGCATAGCGCAGGACTCGCTTGACCGCCTGATGGGCAAGTACGATTTGATTGTGCTGGAAGGGGCTGGTTCGCCTGCCGAGATCAACATAAAGGCAGACATTGCAAACATGAGAATGGCAGAGCATGCAAAGGCTCAGGTCATTCTAGTGGCAGACATTGAAAGGGGAGGATCGTTTGCCAGCATAGCAGGCACCATGTCGCTTCTAAGCCGGGAACATCAGGACATGGTAGGCGGCTTTGTCTTCAACAAGTTTCGAGGGGACGCAGGCATTCTAAAGCCGGGCTTTGATATCATACAAGAAAAGACGCAAAAGCCCGTCCTGGGAACCGTTCCCATGCTGGATATCTCTCTGCCTGAAGAGGACTCGATGGGGAGCAGAGAGGGCTTTAGCACGGACAGCTTGGCAGGAATGGACGAAGAGCTGGGCATGCTTGCAGGCAAAGTAAAAGCAAGCCTGAAAATGAATATCATACTGGAGATGATATCATGACAGGGAGCGCCGTGCAGCCGGCTCGCGTCAGGTGTCGCACCGTGCAGGAGAACATGCCTTGAGCGAGGCAGGCTCCCTGGCGTACGCGCTGGAATATGCTCTAGAATACATTCCAGGGCAGTTTCTAGGATACATTATAGAACACTCATGGGCGCAGCATCTTTTGATTCTGGCCCTTGCCCTGGGTCTTGACTTTGCATTCGGCGATCCCAAAAGCAGGTATCATCCAACGGCATGGATTGGCAGAATGATTGCCGCAGTAGCGGTGCGCGCAAAGCGCGCCTCGCACGAAAGGGCTGGAGGCATCCTTGCAGTCGCGCTGCCGTGCAGCATAGCAGTGGCTGCAGTATCTGCCGCGATGCACGGCGCGGGCATGCTTCAGGGCGCAGCCGGCGCAGCCGTACTCGTGCTTGCAGGAGCCGTCCTGCTCAAGAGTACGATTGCCGTACGCGGCATGGAAAGGCATGCCCTGCTTGTGATGGAATCCATAAGAAACGGCAGCATGCGGCACGCCAGGGGAAGGCTGTCCATGATTGTAAAGCGCGATACCAAAAGCCTCAGCGAGAGGCAGGTTGTGTCAGGCGTGATAGAATCAGTCGCAGAGAGCATAGTGGACGGAATAACGGGACCGCTCTTTTACTTTGGGCTGCTTGGACTGCCGGGCGCCTTTGCGTACCGCGTTGCAAATACGGCGGATTCGATGGTGGGCTACAAGAGCGCGATGTTTGCCAGCCTTGGCTGGTTTGGTGCAAACTGCGACAAGATGCTCAACTTTGCGCCGTCAAGAATAACCGTCGCGGCAATAATGCTCGGCGCAGCCGCGCTGAGAATGAACTGGCGCAACGCGTACAGAACGGCGCGGCGGTACGGCAGGGCTACTGCAAGCCCGAATGCAGGATACCCAATGGCGGCAGTGGCGGGCGCGCTTGGCGTGCGGCTGGAAAAGGCAGGGCACTATGTCATCGGAGACGGAAGGGCAGAGCTGACCATTCAGGACGTGCAGGGAGCCGTCAAGCTCATGAAGGCTGCCGCCGTCATCTTTGGCATTACGGTAACGGCGCCGCTGATGCTTGCGCTCTCGCACCTTGGATGGTGGATTCATGCTTAGGGAGATTGACAGCCTCCTTTCATTTCTGACTATTATTCCATCCAAGGGCGCAAGCCTGGAAGATACTGCAAGATGCATGCATCTTTTTCCGGTTGTCGGAATGATCATAGGCGCCGTTCTAGGACTGATTGGATTCGGCCTCTTGGAGATTGGCGCAGAGCCGCTGATAATGGCGCTTGCAGTAGTAATGGCGGCCGCCGTAATTACCGGACTGCATCATGCGGACGGATTGTGCGATTTTGCGGACGGGCTTTTGCGCAAGGGGACGCGCGGGCAAAAGCTTGCAGCAATGAAGGACTCGGTCACCGGCACCGGCGGAATCTTCGCAACGGTGCTGTACATAGGCGGCATGCTGGCAGCGCTCTCCTACGTGCCCGCATGGGATATTTTTGCAGCAGTTTTTGCGGCAGAGATAGCCGCCAAGTTCTCCATGGTTCTGCTGGCAGCAATAAGCGGCGCCGCAACGCGTGGCTCAAGCGTGCCGTTTCTTTCTGCAATGCGGAACAAAAAAAAGATTGCTTTTGCAGGCGGCATTACGTTCTTTCCCATCGTCCTTGTAGGCGGCACTGCCGGCATGGCAGCTCTTGGCGCCGTAATAGCAGTTACGATGATCATATCCGCAGTATCCGCCCGAAGCTTTGGCGGAATTACGGGAGACGTAATGGGTGCGGCAAACGAGATATCAAGGCTGACAGTGATTTTGGTGTTTGTGCTTTGATGAGCGGCATTGTAATGGCCGGAGGGCGCGGCTCCCGGATGAACATGGACGGCGAAAAGCTTCTGCTCTCATACAGGCAGCCCATCATACTGCATGCAATAGAGGCGCTCATAGATTCAGGAGTGCTGAAATCAGTGCGCGCTGCCGTATCACGCCATGCTCCCATGACTGCCGAGCTGCTGGAAAAGCGCGGCATCAAGACCATTGAGACTCCGGGCGCAGGATACTCGAATGATCTGGCATTTGCGCTAAAGCAGTGCGCCGGCGGCGTCCTCATAGTATCCGGCGACATGCCGCTTTTAGACGGCGGGATCATACGCAGGATTGCATCGCTGTACGACGGCGGGGCCTGGACAGGCATCCTTGCAAGCTGCGATTTTCTCAAGACGCACGGGCTGGCCTGGAGCGTACAGGTAGAATACGGCGGCTCGAAATATTCCCATACAGGAATATCGCTGGCAAATGCAGACATCATCAAAAGCGGCGAGGCTGTTCCGGAACGGTACGAAATAATCAACGACCTGCGGGCCGCGTTCAGCGTGAATGCCAGGCGCGACTATGGCATGCTGCAGGAACTTGAGGCCATGCTGAAAAAGGCATGATTCAGGACGCGTCCGCCAATGCGGACTATTCCAGAATCTCGGACACGCTGCCGTGCAGCCATGCCTTGGAGCCGGTGGGCTCAGACAGTATGTTTCCGCATGTATTGCACATGACGCGGGTGGACGAATGCGAGTATACCACCTGAGTCTCGCTGCACTCGCTGCATGAAATTTTTTGAAACCTGCTTGCCGGTTTTGGTATCGGTACGTGACTCTTTTTCATACTGCCACCAGCTCAAATTTTTTTACCCGTATTCCAAAGGTGTTGAATTTTTTCTTGCACTGCTTGCAGGCCAGTATGCGCGTAACCTTTTTGGTCACCTTTGCAGGCTTTGCAAGCTTGGGGAACTTTTGGCCTCCATACCCCTTTTTGTCCTCGGCATGCCGCCTCTCGCCGATGGCAGACGCCCGCCTCTTGCCGGCCTTGTATATTGAGACCTTTTGCGTTGTGTGCGTCTTGCACTTGGGGCAGTACCTCTTGATCTCCTTTGGATATTGCATGGCATGCTTTCTGATGTTCGGTAATTTAAGGCTTGAATGAGTGCGTCCTCGCAAGCGCTTAGGGGCATAACAGTATTGTGCGAATACAAGCGCAACAAACGCATCTTAGGCAGAGCCCATAAACAGATAAGCGAAGTGTGCCAAAAAATCGAGTAAAAGCAGAAGATGGGCAAGAAAACGACGCCTCAATAGCAAGACAAAAACGACAATTCCGCTCACATTTCACTTAGCTGGTACAGTTCATCCTCTGTGCATTCAAGAGCTTTTAATCGCCGCTAGATCTTGGCCTGTTTCTAGCTTGGAGCTGTTTTGTGGAGACTTTTGGGAAAACTGCCTACAGCATCTTCAGAAATTCCTTTGGCTCTAACTCAGATTGCTTTAGTATGGCCCGTAATGTCTCTCTTGCAATTTCCTTGTGATTTGGAACACTTAGTCTTCTGTGGGGATGTTTTTCACTGCACAGTAATTATGTGGCTGCCTGTCTGATGATCAATTCCGTAGCCAGTTTGGTGCAGTGCCTTGATCAACTCTCTTGCAGAAACAACAGGCAGTTTAGACATGTATCTCTACAGTCTCTTCATCAATGGGGGAAGGAATCGACTCGCCGTGTTTTTTTAGACTAGCCAAATATCCAGATATGGCATCTTTGGCATTTACGACGGCATCTTGTCTGGTCCTTCCCTGGGATATGCACCCGGGAAGATCCGGAACCTCGGAGACAAACATCCCGTCTTCGTCTTGCCTTATGAGTATTCTAAACTTCATTTCCACTACATGTCAAGATATTTGGTATAAAAATCAAGTTGGCTGTTCAGTCGTAAGAATTTACCCCTCAGGCCAGCTAAGTGAAATGTGCCGAAAAATCGAGTAAAAGCAGAAGATGGGCAAGAAAACGACGCCTTAATAGCAAGACAAAAGCAACAATCCCGCTTACATTTCACTTAGATGATAAACGCGTACGATTTATAAAATCTGAAAGCCTAATTACATCAGGTAATGCGGACCGTAATACTAGAGAGTGTTAATCTGACATTCTCTTATTATGGTTTTGTCATCATTTGCAAAGTAATGCGGGCCGCATTGCTAGAGGACGTGCTAATGGGAGGTTCCTTGTTGCATGCGCTTGGCGCTTATTTTGGAAACGCTGTGCAGCCGCATCCTGCTGCGTTTCCAGAACTGTCAGTTTGAAACTTTTCATAAATCAATTTTCAATATTTTTCGAATTCATTCGGCGTTGAATGGTGACGAAATGATCCATATGCAACTGCATCTGCAGTGTGAATTCCTTCAGCATGTGAATCATCAAAACAGGAGGTTTTGCTCATGCTTTGATAATTTGTTGTCCTTTCTCTTGCATCTTTGATTATCTCAATGATATTTCTATGAAGCCCATGGCAGAACGCACAAGTTTTTTCCGCAAATGTCGGACAGTCCAAAAAGCGTATTTGCCGGCAATTATTGGCTTGAGGTGCGAGTCATCATAAATATCTCAAAAAATGGAGTCGGGAGGACAATGAAACAATATGCTGCGAATATTTGCGATTCGGACATGCTGCATGCCAAGCTAGGACATTAACGCGGCAATAACAGCGGCAGCTGACGGATATTCGCCAGGCTGCGTCCTGATGCCAGCGGAACTATGCAGGGGGCGGCGCAGATGCCACAAGAGGCATGCGGCTTCCGCTGCTTGGAAGAGCATGGACGCAATGGACTAAACCGTTTCCATCCCCTAACCTTTTGTTTCGGCGGGATGATGGCATGCGCGCCGGCATGGAGAAAGCGAGGATTGGGCGCGTCAAAGATGCCGCACAAGCAACTCGCTTTTGCTTAATGCGAGGTCATGGGACGCAAATGCGTACAGCGCCCTAGCAGAGGATTGGGCGGCGGCGCACGCGGTTCCAGCATGCCGCGCAGGGCAGATCTCTGCAGGCAGGGAACAGGCATGCGGCGGCGCGTTTAATGTATAACTAGATGCTGCCTTTGGGTAAGGCATGGATACGCGCTCACCCGCCCAGTCAAGCGCCGCCGCGCTGGGCCGCCTGGCTGCCGATCTCATTCTCACAGACTGCAGGCTGGTCAATGTGTACACGCGCGAGACAGAGGATGCCGAGATTGCGATACGCGGCAGCAGAATATCGTACGTGGGAAGCGATGCGTCGCATGCAAGAGGCAGTTCGACGAAAATTCTCAACATGCGCGGCAAGTATGCCGCGCCCGGACTGGCTGATCCGCACATCCACATTGACTCTTTTCTTTCGCCGTCCGAGTTTGCAGCCAGGGCGCTTCTCTGCGGCACGACATCGATCTTTGCCGACCCCATCGACATAACGACTGTCTGCGGATACGAAGGATTTTCAGAGTTTGCAGCCAGCACTTCCAGGCTTCCAATCAGGGTGTTCAGCATGGTGCCAGGCGGCATACCAGTTGATCCGGATTTCGGCGACGCAAAGCCGCTGACGCAAAAGCAGTTAAGGATGGCGCTAAAGCTTGACGGCGTCCTGGGCCTGGGCGAAGTGTTTTCATGGACCAAGGTTTTAGGACAAGATCCCGCAACGATGCGCGCAATTGAGCGGATGCTGGAGGCGGACTGCATCATCAACGGGCACACTGCCGGAGCGTCAGGCAAAAAGCTTCAGGCATACATTTCCGCCGGAATATCCTCATGTCATGAGCCCATAAGCTTTGAGCAGGTGCTAGAAAGGCTTAAGCTTGGAATGTGGATTATGATCCGCGAGGGCTCAATTAGGAGGGATTTGTCCCGCATTCTGCCGGAGCTGCTGCTCCGCAAAATGCCGATTGAGCGGCTGATGTTCTGCGCGGACGAAATTAATCCGGCCGACCTTGTAGAGCACGGGCACATAGATCACTGCATAAGGCAGGCAGTAAGCTTGGGAATGGAGCCGGCCGACGCCATAACCGCTGCGTCAAGAAACAGCTTTGACTATTACGGCATGGGAAGGGATCTTGGAGGAATAGGCCCTGGAAAGCTTGCAGACATTGTAATATTTGACGATCTGGAATCGTTCCGTCCTGAAACGGTCCTGGTCAACGGCAGGGTTGCAGTATCGGGCGGCGTCCTGACCGAAAAGATTGCGCGCTATCGGCCCCCGCCGCGCATCAGGGACACAGTACAGCTTGAAAAGATGTCCGCGCGCGACTTTGCCGTTCCGGCAGAAAAGGGCGCCGCAGCAAGTACCATACTCATGAATACGGAGATTATAACGGGCATGGGATCGCGCAGCCCCGATGTTCGCAGGAACAACGCGCTGGCTTCAAGGGAGGACGACTTGTGGAAGGTGGCAGCCATTGACAGAATACGCGGTACAGGCCAAAAAGCCATAGGGTTTCTTGAAAACTTTGGCGCAGACATCGGTGCTGTGGCATCCACCAGAGCCTTTCACGAAAATGACATGCTGGTCATAGGAGCCAGCGATTCAGAGATGGCAGCGGCGGTAAATCATACGGCAAGGATGCGCGGCGGCATCACAGTAGTCAGGAACGGCAGGGTTGCGGCGTCCGTTCCGCTGGATATCGCAGGCATTGCCTCAAGCAGGCCGTTTGAGGATGTTGCTGCAGGCATGAAGGATGTCAGCGAGGCGCTCAGCAGCTCAAAGTTTGCCGACCCGCTTTTGATACCTACGTTTCTCTCGTTTCTTGCGCTGCCGTCCGTTCGCATAATTCACAGCGGCATTATCGACGTCAAAAGGCGGAAAATTATTCCCGCACTGCAGTCCGGATAAGAAGAATGCGCCATAGAACAGGCGCATGCGGGAACAAGGCTCCATTGAAACGCGCCTCAAACTGCAGCCAGTGATCGCTGAAAAAGTCAGCGAATTATTCGGCGGCACAATAGACAGCCATTGAAACGCGCCTCAAACTGCAGCCAGTGACCGGGCAAAGATATCCGTTCCG
>CAYGAM010000028.1:0-24321 GCA_964347915.1 uncultured Nitrosopumilaceae archaeon
CAGACTATCTGTCGGAAAGCTGCCTTACTTTTGCCAGACAAAAGCTGAACTACTGTACAAGATCAATGGTTTAAATCCATGCATGACGCAATGAATCTTGTGCTAAGCAGAAAAAGTTCTGATGCCGTACTTGGAAGCGGCAGGCTTACAGACATTTCTTTCATGGGGCTTCGGGCAGCTATTGGCTTTATCTTCATAGCTCACGGAATACCAAAGTTTGAACCGGGCTTTGCCCAGTTTCTGTCCGGTCGAATGGGACTTCCGCCGGAACTTGCCGTAATCCTGGCGCTGGCCGAAGTAGTGGGAGGAATACTGATTATAATTGGAATCTTCTCTCGAATATCATCCGCATGGCTGTCGATACTGATGGTGGCGGTAATCTTCGTAATGAAGGAGGCGGCAAGCCTTACGGGAGAACGCGGAACAGAGCTTGATGTCATAATACTTGGAGCAATGCTCGTAGTTTTGGTCGCAGGGCCTGGCAAGATATCCGTCGCCCATGTCGTAAAAAAGCTGCCAAGATTCCTGCATTAGATTTTTTATTTATTTTATTTTGTATCGCCCAGCCTGCTGATTGCACTGCCTGTACCGCCTGTCCTAATCGCATCATCTGTCCTGCCTACACCGATCGCATCAGCAGCGCAAATTCTGTCCTGAATGCATGCTCAGAACACAGAGCCGCGCCTGGGCAGTTTCTGCTCAAGCCAACATGCGTGGACGCAGTATGCGGCCGCTGTCCCGAAATAAATGCAATTTAATGCGTACATGCTGGCGGCTGCCGGCATTGCCGCAGAAAAGCTGCCTCCTGTGAGCATGCCTTTCGTTTGACGCGAAATTGTTTTTAACTGTGCGCACATTCCGCGCCAAGGAAGGCTTACGAGCCGGCATGAGACGCGGATCCCACGACTCTTTGCGCCTCGGCCACGGCAGAACTGTCTTCCAGCGTGCTGGTATCTCCGACCGGCTTTCCGCATGCTATCTCTCCTAGAAGGCGCCGCATTATCTTGCCGCTGCGCGTCTTTGGAAGCTTTGAGAGAAAGTAGATCTGCTTTGGCGTAGCAATCGCGCCGACCGTACCGCGTATGACGGATCTTATCTCGCCGCGCAGCTCGTCCACGCCCTTTGAAGCGCCGTCATGCAGCACGGCAAACGCGGCAATTGCCGAGCCCTTGATCTCGTCCGGTACGGCGCATACTGCAGACTCGGCTACGTCCGGGTGCGATACTATGCTGCTTTCAAGCTCGGCTGTTCCTATTCTGTGTCCTGCAATCTTTAGCACATCGTCCGCCCTGCCCAAAAGCCAAAGGTAGCCGTCATGGTCCCGTATGGCATAGTCGCCGGTATAGTACCCCTGATACTTTGACCAGTATGCATCTTTGTACTTTTCATTGTTCTGCCAGAGCGTAAGCAGCATTCCAGGCCAGGGATTCCTTATTACGAGATGCCCTTTGGCGCCCGGCGGCGCCTCCCGCCCATTCTCGTCCACTACGCAGATGCTTACTCCTGGAATCTCGCGCGTGCCGGAACCTGGCTTTAGCGGTATCGTCTCAATGCCTGGCAGCGCGGATATCATCATGCCGCCGGTCTCTGTCTGCCACCACGTGTCTATTATGGGACATAATCTTTTTCCTACCCTGTCATAGTACCACTTCCACACTTCGGGGTTTATCGGCTCGCCGACGCTTCCGAGCAGCCGCAGCCTGGAGAGATCAAAATCGTCAAGGCTTCTGTCTCCGGCCTTCATGAGCATCCGGATTGCGGTGGGCGTGGTATAGAATATGCTGACATTGTACTTTTGCAGCAGGCTCCACATGCGCGAGGCGTCCGGATAGTCAGGCGCTCCTTCGTAGATTAGCTGCGTTGCGCCATGCAGCAGGGGGCCGTACGCCACATAACTATGTCCTGTAACCCATCCTATGTCTGCCGTGCAAAAATAGACATCCTCGTCCTTGATGTCAAATGCCCACTTGAACGTAGCATGCAGGTGCGTAAGGTATCCTCCCGTGCCATGCAGGACGCCTTTTGGCTTGCCTGTCGTGCCGGACGTATAGAGAATAAACAGCGGGTGCGTACTGTCAAGGCGCTCTACCTGGCAGTGCACGGATTCGTTTTTTATCGCGTCCTCCCATAAAATCTCCCTTGGTCCAAGGCTGACAGGAATGTCCATGCGCCTGTACACTATGATTCTTTGAATAAAGTCAAGGCCGCTTGCAGCCTCGGCTGCGGTCTCTTTCAGCCTGACCGCTTTGCCGCGGCGCAGGCCCCCGTCGGCGGTAATTATGACGCGCGGCTGAGCATCTTCCAGCCTGTCTCGGAGCGCGGCTGCGCTGAATCCAGAAAACACTACTGTATGTATGGCGCCTATCCTGGCGCATGCAATCATGGATATTATCAGCTGCGGTATCATTGGAAGGTAGAGCGCCACCCTGTCGCCCTTTTTGACGCCCATCGTTCTTAGCATGTTGGCAGCCCGTCCCACATCCCGGTGCAGCTCGCCGTAGCTGATCCTTGTACTCTCGCCGTCTTCGCCTTCCCAAATTATGGCGGTTTTGGCCGGATGCCTCTCCTGATGCACATCCAAAAGATTGTAAGCCGCGTTTATCTTGCCGCCCTGAAACCACCGCGCAAACGGAGGCTGCCAGTCCAGTGTCTTGTCCCACATCTTGAACCAAAACAGCCTTTTGGCGCATCCCTCCCAGAACGAGACATAGTCTTCGCTTGCGGCATTCCTGACGGCCTGGTCGTCATTGCCCAGCCCGATCTCAAACACATCGCCGGACTCGGGCTCTGCATCAGACATGCGCATACCTGTTTAATGCCTTGCTAAATATTGTTCGCCGCACGAAATCCTGGGCGTATTCGCGCCGTACCAGAATGCCTGCTTTTGATCTGATGCTGTTTTGGCATTGAATCGGAATGCCGTCTGCCGGAACAACCTAGCCCTTTTTGTCCGATGAACGGCTAGCTTGAAGCCTTGTCTGATACGTGAATCTCATCGCTGGAATAGCGCGCTCTTTTCACAGACACGCCGAGCGAGTCGTCAACGCCGATGCTCTCTTTGAGTCTTCGCACCTTGTGCTCGCTCTTTTTTTCCGCGTCCAGTCTTGCAAGATCGTATCCGCTCATGTCCGCGAATTTTATAATTTTGCTCAGCCTGGGATGCACCTTCCTTATGGCGCTGTACATTTCCTGCGCTACTCTTCTGTAATCAGGATGCCCCTGAGGGACCGTCCGAAGTTCGATAAGATGCGTAGCCTCTCTCAAGTTCAGCCGCACAAGATACCTGTAGTTGTATGCAAAGTTGACGACATACTGGGCCTGGTGCGGGAGATGACTGCGCATTCTCTCAAAGACATCTTTTGTATTTTTCATGCATTCTGCAAACTCTTTTTCCAATCCTGCCGCCTTTATTTCGGGCGATACGGCATAGCCGCGGTCCGCCGTTAAAAGCTGCCTTTGCATGGTCAGCATTCTGTGCCGGTGCAAGTCCCGGAACATTCCAAAGTTGTTTAGCAGATCAAACGTATAGTGTGTCATTTCAAAAGATCGCGGCGGCCTGTGCCTTCTGTTTCTGCGAAGGTTTGCCATGCTTTCTATCGCCGCCGCTTTTTCGGCCGGCGCCATTTTGGATGCGGCACTCAGAAGACTTTCGTATGATGAGCCCGCGCCGTGCTCATACATTGCAGCGGCAGCAACTTTGTCTGTTGCGGCATCTTCTGGCTCATACTCGCAAAGCCGCGTAGACGGCGGACGCTCTCCGGCTATGGGAGCCGCGCCCTCTTGCGTGGTGCTTTTGGCCATCCTTCTGGCAGTGTCATCTATGCCTTGCAGGTATTCCTGATACTCCCTGCCGTGCTTGTCATCGGCGCGCCTGACAAAGGATTCAATGACTGTGTCAAGCTCAGCCTTTATTGATTCTGCCAGGAACTGCTCCTCTCTTAGGTGCGAGCTGCGCAGTATGACAAGCAGATACTCAAACGCTCTGCCGTTTCCAGTAATTCCTACGTTGGTAAGCGCAGACGCTGGGAGCAGCCCCCGCAGCGCATCCAGCGCGGCAGCCTTTGTCGTGCGCCGGTACACTGATTCGGCTGCTTTGATGTCTTCGCTGTCTGTGAGATTCGGGTACGGAGCCTCGCAGCCGCTTTTGGTCTTGAAGGAATATTCTTCTATGGGTTTTGTTTCTGTGATATGCTTGATCATGCGATCCATGCTGTCCGAATATATGCCAAAGTCCAGATTGCATGCGGCAATATACTCGTCTGCAAACCTTGATTCCATTATTTCCGGCTCTCGATAAAACTTGTACTCGCCCCTGATCTTTTTGCTCCAGTTAACATATCTTGACGACTTTTCCAGGAATGAAAGCCCGATTCTTCTGTCTTCAATTTTTTTTACGGCAATATTTGACAGATTTTCTATGGCAATCTGTGCCTCGCCAAGCTCGGCTACGGAATCGTCGCCGTACTGCATCAGCACGCGATCATAAAACTCTGCTCCTCGGTTCTTGTTTGACGCAAATTCGTCCAGGAATATGCGGCGCATGCTCTTGTCAGTCCTGCTGTACCTGGACATGAGCGCTCCCCGGTCCACCTGCCTGGGCGTTGTGATTGCAAATACTGACTTGTCTGAATTGGAAAAGTGCGCTTTCAGCGCGAGTCTCTCGGCTTCCGAGAATTCACTCTCGGCCTTTTCCAATTTGAATCAGATCCGTGCCCGCCTTTTTTTGCGCGCCTTTTGACTGCCAGCGCAACAAAACTTCCTTGAACGCGTCTGCATCCTCCTGACTGTCCGTATACATGAGCATTGTCACCCATCTGCCGCTTCCCGCCCTACCGCCGACAGAGTTCATCCAGAAATCGCCGGGAAGCGTGGCTTTGACCTTGCTCTCAGGATCATTTGCGATCTCCGCCCATCTGCGCGACACAAACCGCATGATCTCGTCCATCTGCTCCTTTTCTATCATGTTGTCGCTTCCTCTCATGCCGTATTTTTAAATTATGAATGCGCCGGCATGCTGCAAAATGCCTGCCTTTGATTCTCGCATATGCCGTGGATTTTGGCAAAGCATGTCTGCTGGCGCCTAGCAAGACATCTCTTTTGGCATGCGGCATCGCGCATGCATCATCTGCTCGCAATGCCGCGAGCCGCATCGCGCTGTTTCAAAAAAACGGCAGCTGCTCTAAAGCAATCTGTCGCGGTTCCTGCTCTCGTAATGCAGCACTGATGGTTCAATGGAGCCGTGCATCTGATTCCCTGATTGTTTCGAGTCATTGCCGCGCTGCATCCTTGCCTGGTGGATTCAACGCGTGATCTGGATCTGATTCTGCGGTAGCATCAAGCCACGAATGCGGGGCGGCGGCTTGCCGAGGGCCCGCTACGCACAGAGAAAAAACCTAGTGTATTTTTTTTGACCAACTTTGCGATTTTTTTTGACACTGCCTGGCTTTAACTATGTTATAGAATATAGGGTATGAAGAATGACATCGACATAGTCGGCAAGCAGGTCAAGGATATGTACGGTGCGTCCATCGGAAAGGTTGTCGGAACAATAGTAGACATTGACGGCGCCGTCCAAATGGTGGGCGTGTACAGCTCCGGCACCCTGCGGCAGATACCGTTTGAGCAATTGGTGATCCAAAAGGAAAGCGACATTGTCATCTACATCCCGCGATGGAGGCTGGACTCTCAGAGACTCCTGCGGGAGAAGAACATGTTGCTAAGGCGCCTAAGAGCTCTTGCGGATATCGTCTCTGAGAACGGCGACATGAAGCAAGACGCAGAAACGGCGTATTCCAAGTACAAAGCTAGAATGCTTTTGCTGGATGAATCCCAAAAAAGCGTAAAGAACAGGCTGGACGAAAGACTGGCGGAGCTTGACACACAGATCAAGGCAATAAAATCACTAGTCTTTGATGCCAGGGTGCAGCTGAAAAGCGACGAAATATCGGAAGAGACATTCGATGCTGTCAAAACGGAGGCCAATTCCATTATGGAGTATATCGCCAACGAGACGGCAGAGATTGTTGACGTGCAGAAAAGAATCGAAGATCTTAGCACCGAGGTATCTGAGGCAATCAAGCCCGCCAAGACAACGCTGCAGCCGTATCCGGACGCTTACCCCGAGTCGGACGAAGAAATCGAAAGCAGGCTTCCAAAGGCGCCCACTGATCCTGTGCAGGTAGAATCCACAGAAGAATCCGCACCCCACGCGGACGGAATCTACGCATCCCCACAGAGTGAAGCGCGCGAGGAAAAAGCTGACGAAGGCTATCCGACTGGGGAGGAATCTCCGGAAAAGATGTACGCGGATGCGCCAACCAAACCGAACGATGAGTCTGGTGTAGATGGACTGTATGGGGACCGCCTCTACGCCGACTCCTCTGACGGAAGCAATAGCGCTAATGCATCTTCTGACTCAACTATAAGCGGGCTCCCAAAGGCGCCGAGCGCAAAGCCTGACTGGCTTTCTCGAATGGCAACGCAGTAGCTCGCTTCTTTTTTCTTTCTTGGCGAAAGCGTAATATCGCCGCGCGCGCGGCCATGCTGCATGAACGGCGATCGACTGGACGAACTCAAAAGCGGGCTTTCAGACTGGGAGTATGCCGTATGCTTTCGCCGGGAGACGGAGCCGCCGTTTACCGGCAAGTATCATGACTGCAAGGACGCAGGGACGTACAGATGCGTGTGCTGCGGCGAGCGGCTTTTCGAGTCGGATGCAAAGTTTGATTCCGGCACGGGATGGCCCAGCTTTTCCAAACCCGCATCGGAAGAGGGAATCGCATACGCACGAGACGAGAGCTTTGGCATGCTGCGAACCGAAGCAAACTGCGCCAAGTGCGGCGCACACCTGGGGCATGTCTTTGACGACGGCCCGCAGCCAACGCGCCTCCGATACTGCATAAATTCCACTTCGCTGAATCTTGAACGAAAATAGCATTTTGCCTGCACAGTATGGCGTCCGTGATACAGCGGGCGCAGCCGCGATTCAGCGGCCTGCATACAAGGAACAAATCAAATCCTGACTTTGGCATGCGCTTTTGCCTGGGGTTTGATGATCCTGCCGTTGCAAAAGCATGCAGCATGAATTTTTTTTGGGACAAGATGCGCCGCGCCGGCGCGGACGCGCCTGCGGGCAGATGCCTTATCGGCTCTGCAGTTTGTTATATGACTCTGCCTGAACGCGCAAAAAACAGCAAGATCGCTGCGCCTAAAATTGCAGTTATGGAACCGGCTTTCAATCTGCCAAACTTTAATTAGAAAAGCGCGGCACTGCGCCGTGTTGTCTCAGGATATGCCAAAGGCGGTGCTGCGATACTATGGCATATCGCCGTGGGAGATAGAAGTGGCGTACAGCTATCTGCACTCTCGGTTTAAAATAGTGCAGGACGAAATTGAGCCCGATGATCCGGATTTTGCCAGCGTGCTGCAGATGGAGATTCCGGTCGCGTTTTCCGAAGAGTTTTTCGAGTGGTTTGACTTTAGAAGGTGGGAGAATCTCAAGGCGCTGCTCAAGGAGATGAAGCGGAGGCGCGGACGCGGAAATGCGCTAAAGATTGTGATGAGCTTTGCCGGAGAGCCGGCCATAAGGTTTGTCCTTGATGCAGGCGACAGGCAGTGGTACGACAACGCGCTGGAAAAGATGGACTTTGTCCTGGAACTGCTTCCGTATCATCTTTCGCCGGAGAACCTACCGCAGAATGTGTCCGCCATATCGTACAGGTTTGACGAGCGTACAAAGCGATGGCGGCTCTACGAGGCGCATGTCGGAGCAAGAAAGTATACCATGACTCATAACGCGTGGCGGGCCTCGGCGTAGCGCCCTGCATTGATTGAACGCAGGCTGATCGTCTCTGCGAAGCGTGCAGTTTGAAAAATTCACGCATTGAAAGGCGCCTGCCAATCAGTGCTCCCGCTCATAACTATTGCCGCCGAAAAGCGACGATCTGTGCGCATATTTCCACTTTGATATGACAGTGCTTTTGAGCGGAAGTATGGCGTGTCCGACGCGCAAATATTCGCAGGCTCATTGTTTTGTTATTCTTTTGGCCCATATTTTTTTTGAGATATTTCTGATGATTCATGACAGATGCAATTGCTGGCGTGCTTTTAAGACTGTCCGCCACAAATTGTAAAGAACTTTTTTGCGTAGCTCTAAGTATATGAGAATTTGCAAGGCTGAAAGTTGTTTGCAAGCAGTTGCTTGTAAGAAAACATCAAAGACAAATAGGCGCAAAACAACACTAGATTCTAATCCCGCTGGTGATGTCTTTCAAACATGACGAGTCGATGTTTTTTGTAGAAAAAATGCAACTTGCTTATCCGCCAAGAGTTAACTCTGTAAGCTTGGCGTAACGAGATATTATAATGAGAGACGCGATAGGCAGCCGTCCCTGCGAAGTAAAAAGAGCGGATCCAAATATGCCAACAGATTTTATCCGCAGGCAAAAAACACCAAGAATCTAGGCGCCGTCCTGTTTTGGCTGACCCTCGCAAAAAAGTATCTCAAAAAGCTGGAAGAGATTTTGAGACAGGCATAATGGCAGGCAGTCCAAACGACGGGCCGGAGGCGTGGATTGCCGATTACGACCGTGGTGTAGAGGCAATCAAAAACTACGGCAAGGGAAATGTCTCATACAGCCCTCGGATAGGACACTGTCTGTCTGAATATTTCCAGGGACAGACATGTTATTTGACGAATTTAGCGACGGCGGCAGTCCGGTATACATCATAGCCGTTACCAACAACGCCGGGAATTTTGATGAGACGAACCGGGATGCCTACATGAGTATGCGTAGCAGGGGCATTGAAGCAATGCTTGGTCAGTGGACCAAAAGGGAAAGGACATTCCAGGACATCGTCATGGTTATGTCCGGAATAAATCGTAGGCAGGCGTTAAAGTATAAAAAACAGTACAACCAACTTACCATGGTGAGTATATGCGGAGATGGCACAACAGGATACTTCTGACCAAAAGGTGTTTGAGAACACGTTTGCACCAGACGCAAAAAACAAGATACTGTCGGTGCACGACGTAATTCTTGGACTCAAAGCCACATTGCTTGACTTTGATGATCTGCCCCCGCATGTCCAGGATGCAGTCAATGCCGAGCTGCAAAAAGACGCCGACGGCAAGAATGTCAGCGGCGCACATCCAAAGAAACAGTGAGGAATCATGCCCGCACCTGCAGGCCATGCATACAGCTTTGAAGTTTTGTATTGGCATGCGTGGGGAAATAGAATCTGAAAATGTCAGAAAAGAAATTTTGAGAAGATTGCATGCCAGGCGCTTTGAAAATTATCTTCTATGCTTCCGCTCATAACTATTGTCGCCGAAAAGCGACGATCTGTGCGTATGTTTCCACTTTGATACGACCATACTTTTGGGCGGAAGTATGTTGCCGGGGACGTACGCTTTGTGCGCATCTTAAAGGATTATGCGGCGCCGCATGCGCTCAGCGCGTCCAAAAGGCGTATTGTGACATCCGCGGCTGGCAGGCAAATCTGCATGTTCATGATGCAGTATAATATCTGCCTCTGCGCATCTTTGATGCGACCGGCGGCCTCTGCTGAGACGCGGCATCTTACTTTGGACGAGCATGTTGGCGGAACAAAACTTTTCGCATTTGGCGCAATGCCAATCTTGATATGAGCCAAGCAGCTTTCAGCATTTAATAGATGATCTTTTTCAATGAATCTCCGCATTTCTTTGTGTGTACCATGTGCTTTTCTCCATGGACTTTGATTCTTGATCTTTGGATTCTGGTAAGCGCGGAATAATTTTTGTAACTTTTTGCCAGCAGAATCATAAACAGGGAAAATTTTCCTGACTCCAAAGATTTTGCTATGTCTGCAGACTTCTTGCCGCTGTTGGTAAATTTATCGATGATTTTGTCTGCGTCAAGAGATCTTCCCTTCAGTTCCGCTATGGCGATTTTTTTGTCGTTTTGAAAGACTATGCAGTCGCACATTTTTTCCGACTGCTCTTGCACCAACCACTCTCCCTTTAATATTACAAAGCTTTTTCCTGTATCTATGCGAATGTTGCATCGTTCATTGCAGCAATCCAATACGGCATGTCCATATTTTTCCTTAATGTCTTGAATAATCATTGATTTTCGGAAATGTGATCATGCAGTATGATGGATTTTGAGTAGAGAACATCGCTTACTCGTATGAACTCATCCTGAGGAATGCCCTCCTCATCGTTTATTTCAATTAGCTGAATTTCGTGGTCGTTGTCGTCTTTTCTAACAAACACATATGGGGCGACCTCGTCTGGTTGTAAGACATCATTATGACCAAAATTTAGTTTTTTCTCTCTGATCTCAGGCTTGACTTTGCTGGCAAGCATGAATTTTCCCAGGCATTCTAACAGGAATACGCTGTGAGTGGTAATCAACACATTGAGTCCGGAGCGAATCATCCTCACAATGTATTTTGCAAAAACTAATTGGTTGGCAGGATGCATATGCGCTTCCGGCTCTTCAATGATCAGCAGGCTGCTGGGCGGTATGAGGTGCTTTAAGTATAAAGAAAGCGGAGCAATCTCTGAAATTGTCGACGATGCTCTGTGCAATGGAATTCTGTTTTGTTTTGACTGGTATATGATTTCAGGCCAAGTTCCTTTTTCTCCGTATTGCAGTTCAATATGTCCATGAAGAAGCTCGGCTTCCAATTGCCGGGCCAGTTTGAAAAACTGTCCGTGACGATCTGGCATGAGAATCACATTAGCAATGAAATCTGACACTACGCCTGTCAGTTTAGGCACCTGGATTGACTCAATTCCTCCAAACTGGGCATTGCTAATTATGCTGGCAGACAATGACTTGTGCCCTTGCAATATGCCGGATCTTCCTGCTGGAAAATAGAATGAATATTCAGGAATAGTGTTGTGCCTGATCCTCTCCTGCATGAAATGTATTATCTCCAGCGTCATATCTGGTGCAATGGCTTTCTCTCCAGAAAATTCGCTTACGCGCATGATCTGGCGGCCGTCTTTAGTTTTTAAATCAACGGCGCGCCCTTGTTCTTTTGAAATTTCAACATTGAGGCTGGTATCAAATTTTGGATCTGCTTTCACCGTTAATTTTTTGTTTATTGATATGTCGAATCTTTTTGAATTTGAGACTCTGATCTTTGCCCGTTTTTGTTTTGCCCTGGCAAGTTCTGATACTGCTTGCGTGCCAAAGTTTCTTTGAATTTCTGACTCTAGGTTTTTGTTAAACTGATTTCTGACTATTTCTCTAAAAATTTTTTTCGTGATCTCTGCTGGAATCTCAAAGGATTCTTTGCCTTTGTTTTGCTTGACAATTTCTTGTATGTCGCTGCTAAACAAGTTATACATCTTGGAGAGACTGGAATTTCTCAAACCATATGGCTTGAAGATGCCGGGATTTCCCACAAAATTCGGCATAAATCTGGATGTTTTATTTTCCACAGTTAGAATTGAATGAATAAGCATTGTGACATATGACTTTCCTGAGTTGTTGGGACCGACAAAAATTGTCAGGGGCTTTAGTCTCACGCTGCCTTTTGAAACAGGACCAAAATTCATTATGTCTATCTTTAAATCGATCGGCGCAGGATCCTCTCCTCTAAATTGTCGACGTTTCACAAACATACACAAATCAGATGTTTGAAAAATGTTTCTGTGTTGCTTGGTGTAATCATCTTGAACGCATGCTAAAAACACCATTGCTGCAGTCGAGTGGTGGCTCAGTATCTTTCTGCTCATGAGCTTTACGCACTATTTACTGATGGTATTGCCACACTGCCCAATATGCCGCCTCTGTGTTTCGCGCACAGATGGATGACTGCATCTGATCCTGCAAATAGCAATCTGCAGGCAGCCGATAAGAGAATTGAAAAAGCGCAAGACAGCATGCGCGCAGTGATTCTGGGCGCGCTTGCAGGCGCGCGGCATGCTGCCGGTATTCGGCGTGCCGGCCTGAGCCGCAGCAAAGATCTGCAGTGCGCAGCGCAGAGGATTAGTCCAAGTTCCGTCCTTGGCGAATAAGTGTTTTCCAGAAGGGCAAAGAGTGACTGGATGCAGAGCCAGGTTCGCCGGCTTTCTCGCAGGCTCTGCCGTATCTTTGGAGACGATTCCGTTTTTTCTTGTCCTTGGACTTGGGCGCTGCTTGTTCTTGCTGCGCTTTGCATCTGCGCCTTGTTCACAAGGCGTCCTGGAATCTTTGCGCTGCAGTACTTTAACCGGCTTTGATCTTAAATCTTGGGCGGCGCCGCGCGTCACACCTGCAGCGAGTCCAGCAGCTTTGACACGTCGGCTGACGGCTCGGAGCCCCTTGCTATGATCTGGGCGGCCGGCGGATTGTCGGCATAGTTGGGAATCCTGCTCTCTATTCTGGACTTGTACGGCGTAATGTGCTCGTTTTTGTAAAATACGCCTATCGGTATCTTGTTGTCCCATTCGAGGGATTTGATGAGGGCCTGGCTCAGTCTTTCGTTTACCTCGGCCTCTTCGTTGTAGTGCACTACGGGATCGTATCCGTGCTCTTCCAGCTTGTATATTCTGTGATGCCTTTCTCGCGCCTCTGCCGCATCGTCTATTCCGGCGTACCAGTTTCTTGTATTGGTGTCGTTGTACGTTGGGCACGGCTGCAGGACGTCCAGAAACGCCAGCCCGCGGTGCGATACGGCCGACTTGATCAAATCCTTGAGGTGGCGCACATCGTACGAGTAGCCTCTTGCAACAAATGTGAATCCGCTGGCGACCGCCAGCCCTATCGGATTTACGTTGTAGTTTGTGTTCGGAGACGGCAGGGATTTTGTCTTCTCTCCCAGCCTCAGCGTAGGCGATGCCTGCCCTTTTGTCAGTCCGTATACTCCGTTGTTGAATATGATGTACGTCATGTCAATGTTGCGCCGTCCAGCCGCTACAAAGTGCCCGGCGCCTATGCCCAGGCCGTCTCCATCGCCGCCCACTGCAATCGCTGTAATGCCGGGATTTGCAAGCTTTGCTCCCTGCGCAAATGTCAGCACGCGTCCGTGCAGGGTGTGTATTCCGTACACGTTGATGTAATGCGATGTCTTGCCGGAGCAGCCTATTCCGGAGAATATGGCGGCCATGTGGCGCGGAATCTCCATCTCGGCCATTGCCATCTGAATTGCATTGACTATGCCAAAGTCGCCGCATCCTGGGCACCAGTCGTTGTGCACCTGGGTCTTGTAGTCTGCAAGCCTTAGAGTCATCGCCTGCGTCCTCCGCAGCATGTAGCGCCGCTCGCCTTAGGCTCCATGCATTAGGACCTCTCTTTTGCCAGACTTTTTCTGAACGATTCGCCGAAGCGCGTCTCGAAGTTCCGTGCATGTCATTATTCTTCCGGTATACTTTAGGACGAAATAGTCCGGCTTTCTTCCGGTATTTTGGCCAAGCAGCGCGCCAAGCTGGCCTGTATGATTTGCCTCAACATCTATTATTGTTACGACGCCTTTCAGCAGCCGTAATGCCAGTTCGGACGGGAACGGATGCAGCAGCTTTATCTGCAGGAATCCGATTTCTATTCCCTCCTCTTTCAGCATTGACAAGGCGTCAAGTATGGGACCCTTGGCCGAGCCCCAGCTTATTACGGTGTGCTCCGCTGTTCCGAACGACGCTATCTTGTCCTCGTCGGGAATCTGCTTCGCGATGAGATCCATTCTTGACATGCGCTTGTCCATCATTTGCACGCGCGTTGCGGGGTCTTCCGTAATGTGTCCGTATTCGTCGCTCTCGTCTCCGGTATTCCAGAATATTCCGCCGCGCAGTCCGAGCCTGGAGCGCGGCGATATTCCGTCGGATGTAATCTTGAATCTCTTATAGTCCTGCTCTTCCGCCGCATCCAGCAGCTTGCCGCGGTCAATGCTTACCTTGCCGGGATCAAACCTGGGCGATGTCGTGACCGAACTTGCGAGAAACTTGTCCATCATGTGTATTACCGGCACCTGGTAAATGTCCGCATAATTGAAGCATTTTGCCGTATCGTAAAAGCTCTCCTCAATGTCGCCTGACGCATAGACTATCCTTGGAAACTCGCCGTGTCCTGCGTGCACGGCAAACAGCAGGTCGTCCTGCCCGTGCCTTGTCGGAAGCCCGGTGGACGGGCCGCTGCGCTGGTAGTTTGTTATCACAATCGGAACTTCGTTGATTCCCGCCCAGCCTAGCGCCTCGGCCATTAATGAAAAGCCGGGGCCCGACGTGCATGTTGATGTTCTGGCTCCTGTCAGTGCGCCGCCGATAGTCATTCCCATTGCGGATATTTCGTCTTCTGTCTGCATTACAAGAACAGAGCCGGGCTCCCCGCCCGTCGTCTCTACAATTTCATGCGACTCTAGATACACTGATTCGTCGGATGCGGGAGTAATGGGATAGTACGGCTGCAGCCTGCACCCGCAGACCATCTTTCCTATTGCCGTGCCCTGAAATCCCTGCACGAGAATCGTGCCTGGCCGCTTTTGAATTTGCGGTATGCTGCAGCCTGGCCCTGGCAGCGCAGCCGCGCGATTGTATGCAATGCCCGCAGCCTGCCTGTTTATTTTGGCTATGCGCTCCTTTTTTGCAAATATTGACGTTATGGACTCAAAGAGCAGGTCTGTGGACATTTGGAGCAGCCCCATTGCAAGGGATACGCCTATTACGTTGAACATTCTGATCATCTTTCCCAGCTTGGGATCAT
Source organism: uncultured Nitrosopumilaceae archaeon (assembly GCA_964347915.1). Classification (GTDB taxonomy): domain Archaea; phylum Thermoproteota; class Nitrososphaeria; order Nitrososphaerales; family Nitrosopumilaceae; genus CAYGAM01. The sequence goes on from CAYGAM010000028.1 coordinate 14,673, forward strand.
CCTCTGCCCTTGCAAGCTCGGCCAGAATGCCTTTGAATGATACGGGGTACAGCTTTGCGCCGCGCTCCTGAGCCATTCTGAGCATGGATAATATTGTAGGCTCCATGCTTTTTGCTGCAAACAGCGGATTCAGCCTGTCCATGAAAGGCTGGTCGATTGTGGGAATGTCGCCGGCAGAGACGCCCTCAAGATCCGTATCGTATATTATGGCTCCTCCAGGCGCCACATCCTGGGCATGGCGGAATATGGTTTCTGCATCGTAGGACACCATTACGTCTATGCTGCTGACATTGGAGCGAATTTTTTTGTCCGAGATTCTTACTACAAAATAGCTGTGCTCTCCCTTGATGTTGGAATAAAATTCGCGCTTTCCAAATACGTGGTATCCGAGCTTTGCGCATACGCGCGAAAATATGTTGGCAGCAGACTCAACGCCGCTGCCCTGCGGGCCGCCAATCATCCATGAGATATCCGTGCCCATACAGTCCGTATTTGAAGTTCTAGATAATTAAATGTATGATGATGCCTGCCTACAGTTTGCATTTCCTAGTCCGGCGCAGGGAATGCAGTCTCGGCTATTGCTGCTTTGATGATGTTCTGACGCTGTTATGACGACGTTATGTTGCTGTTCTGTCGTTCTAGTGGTATTCCTGTGCGGTTCCGGCGTGATTCTTGCGATGCGGTTCGGGTTTGATTCTGCTGCTCTGGACTGGTCTTGACAAAATTCTGGAGATGCGGTCATGGAGCACTTCTCATGTAATTCTTGCGATACCATTTTGATGCAATTGGTGCTGTTTTGGCTGCGGCTTGTCTTGATGCTGCAAGGCATTGCTGAGGCAGAATGCATAATCGCAAAGTCATCCGCCTGTTGCAGAGTCAAACAGCGCGCACTCGCATTTGTCCCGCTCGCCGCAAAATGCGCATACGCACTGGCATTGCTCTATGGAATTTCCGCAGGTTACGCATATTGCAAACTCTTCGTCTGACTCCATTACAAATTGGCGGAATCTAATCTTATAAATGGTTTAAGCGCAAATGCTGATGCCCGGACTTTGCGATGCTCTGCCGAACCTCCGGCTCCAAAGATCGCTTTGGCGCGCATCGGACAAAGACTGACGAATCATGCGCGGCAGCGAACTGGCTTGGCTTTTGATCACACCGTTCTTTTTTGGATGCATGGCGCCGCTTTATGAACAGGCGCTGGAATCTTGATGCATGCTGCTTTCATATCTGGATAAGATCGTCGGGTTTTGCGTTTATGCAGTCTGTTCCGACAGCTTTTAGTTTTGTGAACTTTATCTTGCCCTGGGGAATTTCGCTGCGCTCTTGGAGGCGCAATATTTTGCCGGACACTGCGCTCTTGTGCATGTGGCATGCAACTCCGACCATGTATTCTCCACTGTCAGACGATATGGATATTATGTACGTTGGAGGGTTGACGCAGCGCCTGCCCTGGGTTATTACAGCGCATCTGTCGGGAAGCATCTGATCTGCGTGCCTGCTGCCCGTATTAATTGATTGCATTTGGTGCAGGACATGGCGCGCGGTTCCGCGGCGCAGGCGCGCTGTCTGCTGCATGGCGCTGCCTGCTTGCAAGTTTTGCGCCTGCCATGAGGCTGCTTTTGCGCGCTCTGCCGTGTTTGCGCATTCCGCATCGGCTTTAATAGCGCAGAGGACTGAATGCAAAATGTGTCGGAATACGACCTTGCAATAATAGGAGGCGGCGTACTGGGGGCGGCGCTTTCATATTTTGCATCGCATTCAAACCGCTCAGACAGAATAGTTGTGGTAGAGCAGGAGCCCCGCGTTGCATTCCATACAAGCGGCAGAAATACCGGCAAGGTGCATGCTCCGTACCTGTACGATCCAAAAAAGAGGGGCCTGATGGCGCGGGCGGCTTTTTACGGATTTGAGATGTGGGAGGCGCTGGCAAAATCAAAGAATCTGGCATTCAAAAAGGACGGCGTGCTGCATGTCTCGCTTGACGATGACGGAACTAAAATGCTGGAAAAGTACCTGAAATGGGGCAGGGAGAACGGACTCAAAGACAGCGATATCAGCCTCGTTGAGCAGAGAGAACTGACCAAGGACGAACCCAACGTGAGGTGTCATTCTGCGTTGCGAGTGGGGCGGGACGCCTCTGTAGATTATGCCCTGCTGACAAAGTCGCTGATGGATGAGAGCATCGGCGCCGGCGCAAAGCTGCTCCTGGGCAGGCAAGCAGTAAAGCTGAAGAGATCGGGAAACTGGAAGATAACTCTCAAGGGAGGCAGGAGGCTTGATGCCAAATTCATAATAAACGCGGCGGGAGGGCAGGCAGTCGACATTGCGCACGAGGCTGGAGCCGCAATGGATCTTACGGATATGCACTTTAGGGGTGAGTACTGGAAGGCGCCCCGCGCATACCGCGCTCTCACTAAAACCAGCGTCTATTCTGTGCCGGAATTTCCCGAGTATCCATTTTTGGATCCGCACTGGATTGTAAAGGCGGACGGCGGATGCGAGATTGGACCCAACGCCGTCCCGGTATTCAGCCCTTACGGATACGGAGCAAGGGAGAATATACGCGAGTTTGTTCCCAAAATGGTGGAGATGCTGGGATCCGGCGCAAGAAAAGCCTTTATGGACAAGCGGTTCCAGGAGCTCGCCCTAAGCGAAGTCCGCACTTCGATCTCAAAGCCTGCAATGATTGCCAAAGTAAGGCGGTTTCTTCCCGCCATTGATCCAAGCAAAATAACGGAAAAAGGAACGGCTGGAATCCGGTCGTCCGTAGTGGATGACGGGGGGAAGTTTCTTCCCGATGCTGCGCTGATTGAAGGCGACTGCGCCCTGCACATACTAAACTACAACTCGCCAGGCGCTACGGGCGCCCTGCCGTTTGCAGTGTACGCGCTGAACCAGCTGTCTGATGAGGGCCATTACAAGATCGACGCGGGCGCCACATGCGGCCCTTGGAAATTTTCTGACCTTGCAGACAAAATGAGCCAGGCGTGATGCATTGCACGCTGATGCGCGTTATTGCCGTGATGCTTTGGTTTTACGTACATTTGCCTGCATATTATTTTAAATATGACGCAATGTAACACATAGTATGATACTAAAGCCAAAGCTAAAGCGAAAGCTAAGGAAATTCAAAATTGGAGATCTTGTTTTTGAAGAAGACCCTATTCAAGCCAGACTCCTTGAGATTTTCTGTCCTGACATTGACCCTGATGATCTGGTCAGCGAATCTTTCTATCAGTACGAACATCCACTCCATGCTCAGCTCCGTGAAATACCTCCGCCAGACAAGGGCCCTCTTCATACTCAGCTCCGTAAAGCGCCCTCTCCGGACGAAGGCCCTCTTCATGCTCAGCTCCATGAAATACCCCCTCGCCTGAAGAAAAGTAATTCTGACTTTTAGTGCAATCTTCACTGTACTGTCGATTGCAAATCTTGTAGCTGAAAAGGAACGATCTGCGTGCATATTGTCGCTTTGGCGCGACATTAATTGTAATTGGAAGCATGGGTTCTATCCGACCATCGTAACGGCAACAAAAACTACATGACCGCACATTTGCTCTGCTTGAGTTTTTGTCCGATTTTGGCCTAATCTTAGAGCCTTTTGCTTGTCTGAAATGCCCAAAACGAATTTATCGAAACATATCGTGTTTGGGTTCTTTGCTCATTGCTTGCAGATTGTTGTCTACATTCCGTAATATTCGCATCACCTCAACCAGCAAGGCAATGTCATCTTGAATCATATCCAACAACTCCTGGGCGCGCAAATCATGTATCAAAAAAAGCCTGGAGCTTGTAAGAATAAAGAATTTGTCATCAGCACGCAATATTTTGTTATGCCTGGAATAAGCAGATTGTATGAGCTTTAGTATCTCTTCCTTGATATCCATATCCAAAAAATTCCAATGTTTTTGAATGTTTGATGTGGGCCTAACGCGAGCAGATACAATGAAACTATCCGTATTTTTATGCTTGGCTATTAAAATGTCGGCTGCGTCAGTTTGAAATGGCAGAACCACCACAACATGTTCAAACCCCCCTACATCTTCCACGCGTTGGCATTGATAAAACTGTGATAACATATTGAAGATTTTATCTTGAAAATTTTCATACTTGCTCATATGGCATTTTAAATATATGATAATATAATATATTGCATGGCGCGAAAGCGAAGGAAATTCAAATTTGGAGACAGTCTTATTGTTGAAGAGGATCTTGTCAAAGCCAGGGTCCGTGAAATTTTCCAACTGGACGATGACCCTGATGATCAACATAGTGAAGTTTTCCATCCGTACCAAGACCCCTCTTTATGCGCAACTCTGTGAAATTCCCTTTCCGCACGAAGAAGAGTAATTCTGACTTGTGGTGAGATTTTCACCAAGTTTGGACTGCGCAGAAATTGGCTTGAGCCGCTCATTTTATGATCATTTCTGGCGTATATCCAAGCACGCTTTGGAAGATGCTGCGGCGGCTGCTCTCCTCATCAATAGATATGGCGCCGGGAGGGAGATTTGAACTCCCGATCCCTTGCGAGAACGCGCTTTATGGTACCATTTCCAGGCGCGCGCCTTACCAGGCTAGGCAACCCCGGCACAGATCTTTTGATATTGACAATACAATATATGTAATTGCCGAGCACGCGGCAGGCTCATACGGAGAGACTCTGATGCGCAACGGCACGGCAGAACGGCTCTGCGGGCCTGCACCAATGCAGAATCGTTCCAATGCGGGATGATTCCGGCTCAGCAGCCTCAATGCGCGCCCGCTCCGGCGCTGCCGCATAAAATCATTTGTCCGCAAACGAGTCCTTTGTTACCGTATCCGGTATCGTGATATCGCCGTGCACCAGGCTTTTTTGCAGCGCCATCAGGACCTCTTCCGGATCGTATCCCAGCCTGGACAGCTCCTTTTGCGTCGCCTTGGAGAATTTTGCACCAACATTCTGCCCGCCGATGCGTCCGAATGCAATTGCAGTAAACCTGAATTCGTGCGAGCCTATTGCAAACTTGCCCGTAATCTTGGCTGCCATCTGGCTGCCGTGAACATCGTTTATTCGGACATCAAGCTTCAATTCGCTCAGATATCTCAACCGCCTTGTTTACGTGATCGTCTACAAGAAAACTCCAGTGCGCGTCGTCAACTATCCGGTACCCGGCAACATCAAGCTGCCGCACCGCCTCATTCAGGCATTCGTGGCTTATTGTGCCGTTCTCCTTTAGGCGCGCCAGGCGCCACTTGTCCCTGCCCTTTTGCAGCGTGCATACTACGACAGCCCACTTTTCATCGTCGGCTATTTTTGGCATGCCTACTATGTCTGCTATGGCTTCTATGCCAAGCTGCTTTTCCTCGCAGAATCTCTTTTTGCATGCGCCGCACCGCCAGACATCGACCGAGCCTATGGTCCTGTCATCCAGATTGATGTTTACAACGCCAAAGTACACCGGCTGGTGCGCGCAGGATTCAAGCTTGCTCATCATACCATCAAGCAATAAAACCTATTTAGTCCTTGCAGTCTCATAGTGCCGCTCTAGAACCACGCCTATATTGTCTACTGCGCGGTTGCGTCCGAACTGCAGCCCTTCGCGCTCGCACATCCGCCTGTACATGTTGACTGCGGCAAATCTCGGATGCATTGCTTCGTACTTTGAGCCGATATCGATAAACGCACCGAGGCTTTTCATCCTCTCGCACAGCGCCCTGCCTTCCTGCTCGGATACTCCAAGCCGCGCGGCTGCGTCCTTGGCTGACATCATGCCGTGCATCGTTACAAGCAGGTACGCCTTTGACTCCAGCGGCTGCAGGCGAATTTCTGATATGAGATTATGCTCTATCTGCCGCATTTCCTGCTCTTGCACAGTCAAGCTTTTTTCACCGCAAAGTATCTCTTCATTACAGCAAATGAGAATCCCATGGCGGCAAAGTGCACGACTGCCCCGGCTATGGCCGCATATATTGCGTCGCCTGTAATATCCCATGCAGCAAAGAATGCCGCAAGCGACGGCATTGTTACCATGACCGCCACTATCGTGCCCCTGGTCAGCACCGCCTTTTTTGTTATGCCGGACTTTTCCGTCAAGTAATCGCCGTACCGAGCCGCACAATAAAAATCAAATCTCAAAGCTGCAGCATCTGCCGTACCTGCGACTGCGGGCACTAGCCGAAAAGGAACGATTTGCGCGCACATTTTTGCTCTGATGCGGCATTATTTTTAATCGGGAGCATGGAATGCTCATGCCCCGCACGCTAACAGTCAAATCTCAAAGACGCGGCATGCAACTTAGGACTTTGCCTTTCTGCACTTTGCGCATTCCGAAGGCAGTATGTCGTATCTTTGCGCCCCGAGATACTCGATCAGCAGATCAAGCGAGCCTTCGACTCCAAAGACCTTTTGAATTGCTTCTGCGCCGATGGCATTCTTGCCGCACTTGGAGCACGAGTAAGATACGTTCTGCATGCTCTTGTCAATTTCCGGAGACTTGCTTGCCTCCTTGGGGGGCGGCTTGTAGACAAACTCTGTCTGCGCCTCGGACTCTGCCGGCTTCCAATAGTCCTTGAATATCTTCCAGCCCAGGCTGACACTGGTCCTAAAATTGTCCTGTATCTGAAAGTTGTCGTCGATATCCACTATCAGCATGTCCGTTGTCCCGCCGCTCTTGGTTCCGCGCATTCCGCGCCCTATCATCTGAGTGTACAGCAGGGTGCTCTTTATCGGCCGTCCGACAAAAACGCAGTCCACATTCGGCGCGTCAAATCCGGTAGTCAGGACATCAAAGTTGCACAGCACCTCCAAGTCCCCGGAACGGAACATTTCAATCGAGTTTACCCTCGTATCCATGTCCATCTGCGAGTCAACGTACCGCACGCGCATTCCGTACAATGTTTGAAGAAACATGCAGATTTCACGCGAATGCTCTATGCTGCAGCCAAAGAACAGAATCTTCTTTTTGCCCGCCTCCCTTAACTTGTGTATCTCTTCCAGAATCATCTTGTTGCGCTCGTATTTGTTGCCTATTGACTTGAGAGTGTCCCGCCCAAATTCGCCAAATTTTTGCATGTAGCTGGCCTCGGATACGCTGAGCTCAAAATCACCTGATGCGAGAATCTTGTGGTACACTTCGCAGAGAATCTTTCTTTTTATCAGCTTTTCATACAGGTGCTTTTGCATCTCAACCGGCGTTGCCTGTTCCTTGAACGGCTTGTTTATTGTAATCTTCGCAGAAGACTTGTTGGAGTCGCCTTCGTTGTCTTTGACTGCCAGCGTTATGGCATACTCGCCGGCCTGCGGAAACTCGAATGTAATGTTCTTTTCCTTTTCAAACTGCCATTTTTCGTCGGGCGAATCGCTTTTTTGTATTGTCCACGAGTATCCTTCCCTGTCTATGAGGCCGCCGCGATCATACGACCGCTCTCCCAGGATTCTGACCTTGTCCTTTTCATATGCAAACGTGGGAGCGTCAATCAGGGCATGCGGCATAAAGTTCTCCACGCCTTCAACGTACGGTATTGTAGGAAAGTAGATTCCGTCAAACCGCCGCCTCAGCCGCACGGTCTCCATGTTCTGGCCCGTGCCCCGGAACGGCGTTGCAGTAAGCCCGATCAAAATTATTCCAAGTTCGGACACTTCATTTTTTCTGTTCTCCCAGTTGAATCCCATCTTCCGCAGCACTTGAGAGTATGACGCGGCTATTGCGTGATGAGCCTCGTCTACGATGATGCAGGACGTTATGCGCCCCAGACGCTCCAGCTGGCTGGATTCTTCCAGCAGCTTGTACAGCGACTGTATTGTCGCGATTATCACGCCCTTTTCGTCCAGCAGATCGTCCATGCCCATTGCGGGAAGCGCCCCGCCTGTTCCCCAAAATCTATGCAGCCGGAGCGTGGTGCCCCGCCGGCCTGCGGACTCGAATACGCTTCTGAATGTGCTGAGCGCCTGCTCGCAGAGCTCGTTTGACTGCGCTATCCAGAGAATGAATTTAGAGTCCCGCTGCTGAGCATTCTTGGACGGCTTGCCGTCGTTGAGCCATTCTATCAGCGTCTCCACTATCATTCTGGTCTTGCCTGAGCCTGTTGGAACAGCTATCAGCTTTCTTTTGGCTTCGGCATTGTCTTTTTTCAGGCTTGTTCCCTCCAGCATGCCGCGCACGTAGAGTCCGGTCGAATACTGGTAGTCGTACAGCGGATTCAGCGGAACATGCGGCTCCACCACTTCGGTGCTTGGCATCTTTTCAACATACTCTTTTTCTGCCACTGACGGCGGAAGCTGCAGCCTCTTTGCCAGCATTCTGCACCACTTGCTGTTTATCTTCATTGTTACGACATCCTCCAGCCCTTCAAGCGTCTCTTCCTGGGCTGCGCTGACAGCGGACTTTGCCATGCCTACGATCTCGTCTTCTTCAACAATGCCCTTTTGGATTACTGTCTCTAGTACAAGGGCAAGAAACAGCTGGCGCTTTTTCGGATCGTTTGCAATGTTCCTCAAAAAGTGTATTCCCACGCTGTCATACAGGATCTCTGCCAGTTTTTTGTGATCAAATGCCCTCTCCCCGCTGCTTAGGAACATGCGGATTATGTTGGGATTGGTCTGCGAGAGTATCGCGGACAGCTCGTCCATGGACCACCACTCTGTGAACCTGGCAACGCACTGCTCCCTTGCAGTGATTCCGGCTTCTGAATCCTGTTCTTCCATCCCTTTTCGCGTATTCCTACTATGGATTAAATTTTTGCATTGCGCTCCATGCGTTCAATGAGCGCCCAGAAGCCGGTGCACTGCGCGGCATTCTTGATGCATTACGCGCCCTGCCTGCTGCGATGGGCGCGCAGGAGTAAAATCTGCTGCGTGTCAGCATTATGACATCTTGTTCTATGCCGCTTCTTGAATGCGCACAAAACGGCAGGGTCATTGCGCCTGGAATCCTGCTTGCAGAGCAGACCTTGCACTGGGCATGAATAAAGCCTGGGACTAGTTTTGCGCATCCGATTTTTGATTTGCATGCGCCGTAATGACAAACCTTCCTTGGCTGGGATTTGCACGTTGCCGCATCTTGCGATGAGAGGCTGCCGCACGCATCATCTTTGCCGGCCAGCTTCTTTTGGAACGCATTCCAGAATAATCTGCAAATGCAGGCGAGCTGGAATCTGGATTATCTTTTGGCGGCAATCTTTTCTCTCTCATCTGCAGTATCGCAGCAACGGTGGCAAGCCCTGCTTCTAACAAACCCGTATCAGCATGCGGCTCGCTCTCTTATGCGTGCAGCTTGATTCCGGCATTGCTGCGGCGCCTGCCGTGCAATGCCGAAAACTATGGCGCCAAGTCCTTTAATGGCCGACGCCCGCGTCGGCACGCGCGCCTTGGCCTCGCCGCATCGCTGGCTGCTTTTGCCTTCGTCCATGCATTGCGGACGCATACGGAACGCGGCACCTTGCCGGCTCTGACATGCACTACAAATTCGTCTGCTTTTTTGCGAACTGGCTTGAGCGCGCAATCAGCTGCTCAAGCGGCCTTTATAGCCGCGGCCTGATGCGTTCTAATGTCCGGCAATACTGGGTGCCATCCGGCAGCCTGAGCGCCGCGCAGATTCTTGCCGGAATCTGCATAAATATTACTTAAATATGCCAAGTTCGTTGCATACAATGTGAAGCTGAACAAGTC
>CAYGAM010000029.1:0-10025 GCA_964347915.1 uncultured Nitrosopumilaceae archaeon
TCCATGACTCTGACTGAATGCGTAAAAAATGACAAGATCTTTGTGCCTAGAATAGCAGTTATGGAACAGACTCGCCTTTCCGCAGCCGCAATTCTGGGCGCAAAAACTTGCCGTTTTTTGCATGTTCAGGCCGGGTCATGGAACTGACTAAACGGCATGCAGTCTGCGGCAGCCGCGCAGCTTTCCAAGCATGAAAAATAAATATTGTTTTATGCCGGGCATCCTTGTGCAAGTGGTACTGCGCAGGCTGGAAGACGGGCTTGTAAGGCGGGCCGATCTGGGAGATCTGATTCCGGTAATGGAGATCAACCTCAAATCGCTTCCGGAACACTATTCAGACTATTTCTATGAGAGCCTGCTGGCCGAACTGCCCGAGGCGTTCTTAGTGGCCGAGGTAAGCGGAATGCACGCCGGCTATATCATGTGCAAGATGGAATATGGCTTTTCCAATTTTAAGAGGCTGGGCTTTGTCAAAAAGGGGCACGTAGTATCTGTTGCGGTTCTTACGGTGTTTCGCAACAAAGGGCTGGGAAAGATTCTAGTGGAAGAGGCGATGAAAGGAGCCCTGTCTAGAAAGTGCGACGAACTGTACCTGGAGGTTCGCTGCAGCAATGCCGTGGCAGTCAAGCTCTATGAAGGGCTGGGATTTTCAATACGGCAGAGGCAAAAGACATACTATAGAGACGGCGAAGACGCATACCTTATGGCAATCGAACTGCGGTGATGAGCAGGCCGGCGCGCAAGCCTCTCTGATTTTAGGACATGACAAAAAACTCTCCCTGGCGCCGCATGCATCATTATTTCAAAAGGCCGGCTGCATCACTAATACAGCCGGAAGCGTCGAATCTTGCGCTCTCATCTTTGTCATTGGAGTCAATGGCATGCGGGCATGAAGAAAAAAAGACAGGCGGATGCGGGGCGCTTGCACGCGCTCTGACAATATGAAATTGAATGTAGGCAGGATGCAATGACTAATGCGAGAAAAGACAAGCTGCGTAAAGACCTGCAAGACAGCAGAGACTGAAACCAGAAACTACCTCCTGTCCTGTTCTGCAGGCCGGCTTGCTGCACGCATGAGAATTATGGTCCTGGGTGCCTGCATCTGGCAGCGCAGTTATCCTGATCTACATCTGCGCCTCTGGGCGCAAGAGATTGGCTGCTTTACGCATTCGGAAAGAATCATGGAACAGGGCGCAATAATACAGATAAATACGAAACTGTTGAATTTTAGCTTGCTTGACCCGGCGCAAGGCTACAGGAATTTTGATATTTGCCGCCTGCATAGGAGGATTCTTTGTGTATGCTTACCTGCTGATGCTGTCTGCATGGAGTCCAATTGTGCTGCAGCTGACCGTTCTTATGATAGTGGGCGGAGTGCTGGGGATAATCTCATGGATAGGATACACGATGGCTACTACAAAGCCCACTCCGTCCTCCATAACTGACGACGATTAGGATAGTACAGGAACTGCTGGCAATCGCGACGCCATGCTGTTGTGAAGCCAGGCTGTCCTGGCGCCATGATACTCTTGCATCATGATATTGGCGTCATGCCATCGCGGAACAGCGCACTGCAGAATCATTTGATTCATGCCTGGCCTGGTGCTCAATTCCTACTTTCTAATTCTTGCATCCACTACGGTTTGGTAGTATCGCGGGCCTACTATGCGCACTATCTTGGAGCCCAAAATCTCGGATCTGACGGGGGACGCATTCAGATAATGCTCTTCGGCAGCCATGCCTGCATCCTGCTTTCGGTCTGCATGAACGTGAGCATAGTAATGAATAATGCCGCCGTCCTTTGTGGCGAGCACGGCATCATTCAAAAATTCGTCTGATCTCTCTGGAAGAAGCATCAGCGTCCTGTCTGATGCGCCGCGCAGATCCGACGCGGCCTTTGCAGCATCGCTGCATATTGGAATGACCTGTCCTGCCAGCTTGTTCATGGACAGACTCTTTTTGCACATGGCGTGCGCTGCCGGATTTATGTCCACTGTATACGCAATGCATTTTTTGCGCCTGGCCGCTATGATGGAAAACATTCCAACTCCTGCAAACATGTTAAAGATCGTCTCGCCGTCCTGCACCAGGCCTGCTATGCGCTCCCTCTCTCTGGATAGCCGGGGCGTTACGAATGCATTCTGAACATCGACTGCGAACCTGCAACCGCTCTCCTTGTACTCTGTCAAGGTAGAATCGCGCCCGGCAAGCAGCTCAAGATCCCTGGTCCTGTAGTCGCCCCTTACGTCGGACGATTGGGCGTATACGGATACGGCAGGCTTTACCTGCCTGAGCAGCGCCTCGCCTATGATGCGTTTTTTTGAAGCAAGCCCGTCTGGAATTCTGATTATTATGATGCCGCCTATCTGGTCAAACGCAGAGACTGCAATCTTGGCCTCGTCGTCTGACAGGACGCCCTTGAGCGATTCGCGAAGCATTCGTGTCAATTCTTATGGTAGAATACGCCGGATTCCTTTTGCTGCTTGTCCAGCCGGCTGTCCGGCTTGTTGATTCTGGGACGCATGGACTTTTCGTCCCGGCGAAACGTAACGTTCAAAGAACGCAGAAAGAGGTTCATGGAATCTGTCTTGCGCGCCGGAGACGAGGCGCGGCCGCGCACTCCGGACTCGCCTTCGAATATCACCACCCTGTCTGATACGAGATCAATCATCTGCATGTCGTGATCTATTATAATGGCCGACCTTCCAAACGATCGGGCAAACTTGTGAACAAACTTTGCAACAGCTATCCTGTCTTCTACGTCCAGAAATGCCGACGGCTCGTCCAGGGCGTACAGGTCGGCCTTTTGCAGGAGGCATGTTGCCACTGCCACCTTTTGAAGTTCGCCTCCGGACAGGTTTCCAACCGACTTGGAGTAGAGGCGCCGTATGTTCAGAGGCTCAATTATCGCTTCCTCTTCGCGGCTGCCTGCAATCTCGGAACCTATTGCAGTTCCCAGGACGGACTCAACGTCAGCATCAGATCCGCTTTGAAGATACTGCGGCTTGTAGGATACTTTGATATCTGCGTCCATTCTGCCTGCATCCGGCCTTTCAACTCCGGCAATCATCTTCATCATCGTGGTCTTTCCCAGCGCGTTTGCGCCCATCACGCCTATCACCTCGCCCTTGTGGATGGTTCCAGCGCCTATGGAGACAGAGAATGCATGATACTTTTTTGACATGGCCGGGTACGACACCGCCGCATCGCCGGCATGAAACTCTTCGGCCGCAGATGAATAGTCAAACGTGAATCTCTTGTCGCGAAACCTGACGTTTTCGTTTGGAAGATATCCGTCCAAAAATACGTTGATTCCGACTTTTGTAGAAAGTATGCCGGATACGATTCCGTACGCCGAAGGCTCGCCGTACAGCACTTCGATATAGTCGCTAAGAAAATCAAGCAGCGTCAGGTCGTGTTCTACCACCATGACGCTCTTGCCTTCCTTGGCCAGTCCGTGTATGACCCTTGAGACTCCGGTTCTCTGAAATATGTCGTTGTACGAGGACGGCTCGTCAAAAAAGTAAAAGTCCGCATCTCTGGATGCCGCAACTGCGACTGCCAGCCTCTGCAGCTCGCCTCCGCTAAGCTCTGAGACATTCTGGTCCAGCGCATGCTCTAGTCCAAGTTCTCGGATCAGCTGCGGCGAGACTCCGCGATCATCATATCTGGACAGCATCTCTTTTCCGCTTCCGTCAAACGCGCGTGCTATGTTCTGAACCTGCTGCGGCTTTATCGACGCCTTGATCTCGCCGCTCATTATTTTTTCAAAGTGCGATTTTAATTCCGTTCCGCCGTAGTATTTCAGAATCTCGCTCCATTCCGGCGGCTCCTGATACCTTCCAAGATTGGGCTTGACTGCGCCGGCCAGAATGTTAATCACAGTGCTCTTTCCAATGCCGTTTCTTCCAAGCAGCCCGACGACTTCGCCGCGCTTTGGCGTAGGCAGCCTGTACAGCCTGAATGAGTTTTGCCCGTACTGGTGGACTTTGTCGGCTGCCATCTCTGATGCCAGGTTTACTATGGTTATGGCATCAAAGGGACAGACTTTTACGCATATGCCGCATCCGTTGCAGATCTCTTCGTCTATCTTGGCCTTTCGCTCTTCCTCGTCTAGCGTGATGCAGTCTGCGCCGGACTTGTTTACCGGGCAGTACTTTATGCATTCCAGGCCGCATTTTCTGGGCTGGCAGAGCTCTGAGTCTAGTACGGCAACGCGGTGAGTCAATATTATGCCGTCTGGTTTTTGCCTTATACCTTTTTGGTTTTGCCGTAACATCCTGGGCTCTGGAGGATGTTCCTGATTTCGGGCACGAATCTGCCCGGAAGACCCCTCTGAGGCGGCAAAATTCACGCCTGAACTTGCGGAGACCAAGCTGTTGCTATTCTAACACTGGACTGAATAAGCGTCGCTTGCCGGCCGCATTGAACTTGACAAGCCTGCTTCACAACTATGATTTCATCAAGCTCCTGCTGTTTTTTGCATGTTCCGGCAAGATCATGACAGACTTGCAAAATAAAACCTGCTCCACAACTGCGATTCTAGGTACAACAATCTTGCTGTTTTTTACATTCAGACAGGTCATGGAAAACTGGCAAAATGGCAAGGTTAATAGCAAGCATCTTTCCTTTGGAATTCAAGCCGGCCATAGCGTCAGGGTGCGACCCAATCCCATTCCGAACTTGGAAGTCAAACCTGATGTCGCTATTGTGTTACTAAGATGCGAGAGCTCTTGGGAAGCAATAGTGCTGGCGCCTTTTGTAATCTGGCATATTGAGATGATGCTTCCTGGGAGCGGCTGAAAAAGGCTGCAGTACGGGACTGCGCCGCATCTGCAGGTTCCGGCGCCTGCCGCATCTGCCATGATACATCTGCCTGCATATTGCAGCCTGACGGCAGCATTGCCTCCAAAGGCTGCAGAGTGCAAAACTGCGGATGCCAAAATTTTTAGAACGAGCCGCGCCTGCATTGTTTATGGCAACATGCGCAGTCTGCGGCCTTGGTCTGGATAACGAGATTCGGCTCTTGAATCACATGATGGAAAAGCACGGCTTTAGAAATCCGAATACAGGCAAGCCTGACAGAAACAGCCGGGGCTACTGATCCAAATACTCCAGCATCATTCTGACGCCGAATCCTGTGGCGCCCTTTGGATTGTACGGCTTTTTCTTTGTTCCAGCCTGAGTCCATGCAACTCCGGCAATATCAAAGTGCGCCCACGGCGAATTGGATACTGCATTTTTCAGAAATGCGGCAGCGGTTATGGCCCCTCCTGCTCTCCCAATTCCCATATTTCTCATGTCTGCCACGTCCGACTTTATCATCTCCATATAGTCTTCATTCAGCGGAAGCCTCCATGCATGTTCGGATGTTTTTGCGGCCGCCTTTGCCAGGCTTGACGCAAGCCGGTCGTTATTGCTTATCATTCCGGCAACGTTTGCGCCAAGGGCCACTATGCATGCGCCGGTCAGGGTTGCAAAGTCAATTATCTCTTTGGGCTTGTACTTTTCCTCGCCGTATGATATTGCATCAGCCAGTATCAGCCTTCCTTCTGCGTCCGTATTAATTATCTCAGCAGTCTTGCCGCTGTACAGCTTGATGATGTCGCCAGGCCTGTACGACGACGAGCCGGGCATGTTTTCAACCGACGGGACGATTCCTACCAGATTTACTGCAAGATTCAGCCTTGATGCAGCTTCCATGATTCCAAATACGGCGCACCCTCCGCACTTGTCAAACTTCATCTCGTCCATTTTTTCTCCAGGCTTGAGCGAAATGCCTCCGGTATCAAAGGTTACAGCCTTGCCCACTAAAAGGACGGGCTTGTCATCCTGCCTGCCTCCGAAATATTCCAGAATGATCAGCCTGGGCTCGTTTTTGCTCCCCTGTCCGACTGCAGTAATGCCTCCAAACCCCTTTTTTGCCAATTCGGCCTTTGCAAGAACGCTGCACTGCATTCCGTTTCTTTTCGCAATGCGCCGTCCTATTGACGCCATCTCGGCCGGCGTGCATTCGTTGGGAGGTGAATTTGCAATGTCCCTTGCAAGCATGACGGCATCGGATATAATGTCGGCCCTTTTTGCCTCGTCTGCGTTCTCTTTTGACTTTTCAATGCAGAGGTTGATATCTACATCCCGAGCCTGCTCCGACTTGAACCTGTCAAACGAGTACAGCGCAAGCTTTGCGCCTTCTGCTGCCTGCAGTATTGCATCCTCTCTTGCATCTGGAACAGCGATGGAAAATGCATTCAGCTTTATGCGCCTGGCCTCTTGCGCGAACTTTCCAGACATGATTCTGATATCGTCAGGTCCGCTTCCAACTCCTCCGAGCAGCACCCTTTTTGCCTTCATTGAGCGCACAGCGCCGATGTGCAGCAGCTCGCCTGAGTCGGGAGCGGATTCGGGCTCCTCCTTGGAGCCTGCGATCTTTGGCCGCCTGGCAGCACTGTAGAGATTGGTTCCGGAAAAGCAGCAGAGCATCTCTGCCTGCACCAGATTCGGATTCTCGCCGCAGACTGTGATCTTCAACATGGCATGCTGTCTTGATGGCGCAATTATATCTTGCCGCGGAGCGGAATCTTTCTGCTTTTTGACATTATGCTGCCTGATCTGACAAATACCGCCTTTGCCGTTTTGCATCCTGCATTGCATGCGTCTGCTGCATCCTCACTGGCGCGCTTTTTTGCCCTCGGGAAAAGCAGCTCCTTGATGAGCCGGCCAAGCCCTGCCCGTCCGCCATACGCTGCATCCTTGTCAATAAGCCAAAACATCTCCAGCGCAGACTGGTCCAAAAGCTTTTCCCTTATCGAAGCTCCGAGCGGCGAATAGTGGCCTACGATGGTCAGCCTTCTTCTCCCCAGCGTCACTGCAATTCTTGCAAACTTTATGCAGAGATAGCATCTGTCGTCGTACAGAACAATCGGCAGAATATCCTCAATCTCCATGGTACAATATGGAGCCGCCTTGAATTAAAATTTTGCATGCTTTTGCAAATACTCGGACAAGCCTGGGATTCTTGCGCCGCGCCTGCGGGATTTTTCCTGGTGCATTCTGCACAGGCTGGAATATAGATTTATTATTCGTCATGCCGACTGCTGAAACAGGAATGGGGCTCAACTACTGCCAAATTCAAAGAAATGTGCGCCGAGCCCGCAAACTGGTAATCAAGGCGACAGCAGCTGCAGGCTCGGGTCATCCAGGCGGCTCGTTCTCAATGGCTGAGATGATGGGCGTGCTGATGTTCAAGCATCTGCGGCACAATCCCAGGGATCCGCTTTGGGAAGATCGGGACAAGCTTGTCCTCTCAAAGGGCCATGCTGCTCCGGGACTCTTTTCCGTGCTGGCCGTTGCAGGATACTTTGAAGAATCAGAGCTTGAAACGCTGCGCAAGCTGGGCAGCCGCCTTCAGGGGCACCCGGATCTCAAGTGCCCAGGCGTCGAGTTTTGCGGCGGCTCGCTTGGAATAGGACTCTCATTTTCAATAGGATCGGCGCTGGCAGCCAAGCTTGACGGCAAGGATCAGCGAATCTTTGCCATCCTGGGCGACGGCGAGTCAAACGAGGGCCAGGTATGGGAGGCAGCCATGACAGCCGCCAAGTACCGCGTAGACAACCTTACGGCGCTGCTTGATCGCAACTTTATCCAGCAGGATTCATACACGGAAAAGGTCATGCCGCTTGACGAGGAACTTGCAGGCGGCGATCTCTCAGAAATGTGGAAGGACGCTTCAAGATGGCGCATAGGGGACAAGTGGCGCTCGTTTGGATGGAACGTGATAGACATAGACGGGCACAGGATAGAGCAGATCGACGCCGCGATAAAAAAGGCGGCGTCCGCTGCAGACGCGCCGTCAATAATTATTGCAAGAACAATCAAAGGCAAGGGGGTGGAGCACATGGAGGACAACCCAAAATGGCACGGCAAGGCGCCGCATCCGGACATGCTGCCGATAATCGACGCCGAACTAGACTGCCAGTTTCTGATCGCGCCGTCCATAATTGCGGGCGACATGAGCAATCTTGGACGCGAAGTTCAGCGCTGTCATGACGGCAGGGCGGATCTCATACATCTGGACGTGATGGACGGCAAGTTTGTTTCAAACAAGACGTTTGGCGCAGACAAGATACGCGAGCTGCGCCCGCTGACTGAAATTCCATTCGACGCGCATCTTATGATTGACGAGCCTGAAAAGCATGTACGCAGCTTTGCAGGGGCCGGCTGCGACATTGTAACGGTCCATGCCGAAGTTACATGCGAGTCGACATTCGGCGAGATACACGACTATCTTCGGGAGAATCAGGTGGGAGTGGGACTTGCAATAAACCCTGGTACGAGCATTCCGGAATGGTCGCACAAATTTATTCCCACGCTGGATCAGCTGATAGTAATGTCCGTGGTGCCCGGCCGCTCGGGCCAAAAGTACATTGAGGAGACTCATCAAAAAATGAAGGATATCATGCAGACTCTGCGCGAGCACGGATTTGAAGGATTAGTGGAAGCGGACGGCGGCGTCAATGCAGGCAACATCGAATCGTGCTTTGCGGACGGAGCCAGAATGTTTGTTGCGGGCGGGTCGGTTGTAGGCACGCCGGATGTGCGGGCTGCAGTCAGGGAGCTGCGAGCGCGCCTGCGCAATGCCAAAAGGCGCCTGCTTTTGACCAGGGCGCACAGCCTGGGCGGCTCGGACAGGGTCCGCCAATGGATAGGCCTGCATGAGACAGAATCCAAAAAGAGCGAACTGGAAGGCATGGCCGCGGAGATGCAGTACGTTTGAGCGAATTGTCCGACATGCGAACGGCATACGGCCGGGCGCTGATAGATTCGGGACGAAAAAACAATGATGTTGTGGTCCTGGGAGCAGACACTACGGATTCGCTCAAGACTGCGGGATTTGGCAGGGAATTTCCTGATCGCTTCTTTAATGTGGGAATTGCCGAAGCCAACATGGTGTCGGTAGCAGCCGGCCTTGCAATGTCGGGAAAGATCGCATTTGCAAGCACGTACGCAATCTTTGTTCCAGGCAGGGCCGTAGATCAGATACGCAATGCGATATGCTATCCCAGCCGGGGTGATAAAAAGGGACTGAATGTCAAGCTTGTCGTGTCGCACGGCGGACTCTCTGTCGGCGCGGACGGAGGCTCGCACCAGCAGATAGAAGACATTGCAATAATGCGGGCCATTCCAAACATGCGGGTTCTCATTCCGTCTGATGCTGCATCCGTAACCAGCCTGGTCAGCCTGATGTCGGCTGCGTACGGCCCGTTTTACATGAGAATGTCGCGCTCCAAAACGCGCACAGTGTATGATGGCAGCCCTGATCTAAAGCTGGGACGCGCCGAGGTCTTGCGGGACGGCTCCGACTGCACCATAGCCGCCTGCGGAATTACCGTTCCCATGGCCATGGAAGCTGCAGACGAGCTGCAAAAGGAAGGGATATCATGCAGGGTATTGGACGCGTTCTCTGTCAAGCCCATTGACGCCGGCGCCCTGGAGAATGCCGCAAGGCAGACCGGAGGCATTGTCGCATGCGAAGAGCACAATGTCATGGCAGGCATGGGGTCCGCCGTAGCAGAAGCAGTATCCGAACGATATCCCGTTCCAGTAAGAAGAATCGGCGTGCATGACATGTTTGGCGAGTCCTGCAGGGACGGCGAGGTGGACTCGCTGCTTGCAAAGCACGGAATAGCGCCAATTAATATAATCAAGGCTGTCAGGAGCATTCGGCATGAAAATATTTCTTGATACGGCAGACCTGGAGTCAATCGAAAGATACAACAGCATGGGACTGCTTGACGGCATCACGACAAATCCTACGCTCTTGTCCAAGGAGGGACGGGATCCCTACACAGTAATGGACAAGATAGCGCGCATGATTCGGGGCGATGTCAGCCTGGAGGTCGTCGCAACAGAGTCTGCTGGCATGATATCCGAGGGAAAGAGATTGCGCGGCTATGGGGAGAATGTCGTGGTCAAGGTGCCGATGACTGCCGACGGGCTTGAAGCCTGCAAGTCGCTCTCGTCCGAGG
>CAYGAM010000029.1:10125-23759 GCA_964347915.1 uncultured Nitrosopumilaceae archaeon
AAGGTGCCGATGACTGCCGACGGGCTTGAAGCCTGCAAGTCGCTCTCGTCCGAGGGCATTCCGGTAAACGTTACGCTGATTTTTTCTCCCAACCAGGCGCTTTTAGCAGCCAAGGCCGGAGCAAAGTACGTCAGCCCGTTTATCGGCAGGCTGGACGACATAGGGCAGGACGGAATGAATCTCGTCCGAGAAATCTTGGAGATATTTTCAAATTATGATTTTGGGACGCAGGTCCTGGTGGCCAGCATCCGGCATCCGATTCATGTGGCGCAGGCGGCAAAGGCCGGCGCAGACGCGGCCACCCTTCCGCCGACCGTCCTGAAAAAAATGCTAAAGCATCCGTTGACTGACATCGGACTGGAGAATTTTCTTTCGGACTGGGCCAAGCTCAAAAAGATGCTTCCGCAGGCCGATACCTAGAGCCGTCACAAGGAACGCCTTGCATGGCGCTGCTGTTTTGTCGCTGATCTTCCGGTACGGCAGCCTCTATGAGCAGCAGTCATGCCATGAACGGCAGTTGTGCCAAGAAACAGCAGATGCTGTTTGTGTGTGATAAAAGAGATATTGTCGTAACATCTCGGTCTCTGGAATCTGTTCCTGATTTCAGGCACGAATCTGCCCGGGAGGCCCCTCCGGTACGGCAAACCTCATGCCTGAACTTCCAGATCTCAAGCTGTTGAATAATCGCGCCATGCTGCAATTATGGCATGCTGCCTGCTAGCAACGCGGCAGAGAGAATGCCATGCCAGACGACTTTGCATCGCAAGGCGCAACATCTGTCAGTTTTGTCAAAAACACCTTTGATTCTTGCGATGATCTTGATATCATGGGCAAGGCGGAGATTGGATGCGCGAAATGCCGCAGGATGCCCTGGCATCTGCTTTATGACCAATAGAATACTGCCTGCATTTTCTTGTCCAAAGCATTGGATGCTGGTGTAAAATCATCTTGGCATCTTGATGAATGTGGCTGCCGCATCGCATCTGGAATCGGCCTACACTTCTGATCATAACCATTGTCGCCGAAAAGCGGCGTTCGGTGCTTGTATTTCCGCTTCTATGCGACAGCACTCTTGAGTGGCAGTATAGATCGTCATGATCTGATGCTGCACTCTTCAGTGATAATAACGGTGTGAAAAAAGCATAATTTCTTGCTCCTGCTGTTGTAAATAACGCCTGCTTCTTTCCGTGGGTGAGTGAGAAAAGAATTTAAAATATAACTATGATAGTTAGATCATGGACCTAAATCTCTCTACAAAGCCGCTTAGCCATGAAGAGCAAAAGTTCTACCTCTATTTGGAAAGCATGGGAAAGAATTCTTTTAAGGTTTCTGAAATAGATGACAAAAAGCTAGGACTTAGTAAAGACTATCTCTATGTGATAATCAACAGGCTGAAAAAGAAAGGCTGGATAACCGGCGCGGGAAAAGGAGTCTATTTGAGACTTCCGGCAAGTACAGTATTCGGAGGCCGGGCATATCTTGAAGATCCTTTTGAGGTAGGCTTGAAAATGCATTCAGGATATCTTGCTTTCCAAAGCGCATTAAGAATACATGGATTAAGCGGATACGAGCCTTTCACAGTTTTTGTCGCAACCAAAAATAAGTCAGAAACAACTCCTTTGCTTGAGCATTATGAAATAAAGGCAGTAAAATTAGGAAAAAGATTTGCCGGATTCAGGGAAAAAGGGAAATACAAAATCTCAACAAGAGCAAAGACATTCTTTGACTGCTTTTGCCGTCCGCAGTATGCCGGCGGCTACTCTGAAATTCTAAAATCTCTGCACTTGGCGGAAAAAATAGACTGGATTGAATTAGAAAAATATCTAGACTATTTTGGGTCGTCCAGCATATGTCAAAAGATTGGCTATATGCTTTCACTGCTTTGCAACGAGACAGGATATGATCTTCCAGCAGACTTTCTAGAGTACCTGAGAGGCAGAATAAAAAATAAAACAAAGCTCGATTTTGCTTTCAAAGGCGGAAAGTACGCCAGGGAATGGATGGTAATAGACAACATAGGAGAGAAAAAACTTCTCTCGTGGTGGTACAATGGTTGAATTGCGAAAGGCGCGGCAGGCAGCAGCAATAACTGGAATTGGAATGCAGTATGTCCTAAAGGAAGCAAGACTGTTTGACATTTGGAACAAAATATGCCCCATCATACTGTCTGATGTGGTTTTGCATGAAGCTGAAATAATATGCAAAGGAGGTACGGCGTTAAACAAAATATATCTTGGCGGCATGCAGAGATTTTCAGAAGATATTGATCTGGACATATTTTTCAAAGACAGCAGATCAAAAGATGAAAAAATAGAATTTATCAAAAATAACGTTATTGCTCCATTGAGCAGCTCTTATGCAATTTCAAAAGAAGCGCGGCGAAGAAATGTGGTTCATTTTACATGTAAATTCAAAAATGAAATCAACATGGACGACAGTGTATTTCTTGAATTCAATGTAGGAGAAGCAATGACCGGTAGCAATGGGGTGTTCAATGCGGGCAGTACGATACTCCCGCTAGTCGTAGATAAGGTTCCCGCCTATTCGTTCCATACTCTGATTGCCACAAAATTAAAGGCGTTGTACGAGAGAGACGAAGGAAAAGATATCTATGACATCTATTTCAGCCTCAAACTTACGAATGAAATAGGCTCAATAATAGAAATTTTGAAGGCTGTTTTAGACTCAGCCGGCATAAAATATGACAATTTTAGAGCAAAGATACCGGAAAAACTCCAAGACGGACAAAAAATGAAGAGCATGCATGGTTCAACAAATCCGTATATTCCAAAAAAGCTGCGAGTAGGATGGGATGTTGCCGCAAAAGAAATTCTAAACAAAATTGAGCCTCATCTTTGACTCTACAGGTTCAGCTGCGAGGCGGCATGGGTGGGAGTTGCGTTGAGCGCAGCTGCCGCATTATGGTTCCATTCTTGCGGCATTGCGCCATGCACGCCTGATGCTGCAATGCGCGCCTAGGCGTCTTGACGATCACACGTCAAAAACATTCTCTTCTTTTGTAATTTCAAGGAATACCTTGTCGCCTACTGACAGGTTCATCTGCTTGTATTCGTGCATGTCAAGCTTGACGGTAGTTACTGCACTGGACACGCCTCCGCCCATTCCAGACAGCATCTTGTTTAGATCCTTCATCATGTCGTTCATGTTGGTAAATCCTGCCACCTTTGGATTGAACGGCGGCTGCATCGCTTCAGGGTCGGTGATATCCTTTGTAGAAGAGAGCGAAATTGTTACATATGGCGCTCCGTCCGGCGATCCGTCTATGCTGCGCACGATATAGTCTTTCTTCATGAGATTTGCGTGGAGCAATCCTTTATTTTAAATTTCAGATTGGCGGCGCAGGGCGCATGCGCTCCGCTGCTGCCTTGTGAAATTCTCGCTAAACCAGGCTTGCATGCGGCATAAAATTCGAGATTGACGCGCAGTTTCGGCATTTATGGCAAAACCTGTACAAGTACGCGGGGCGCAAAAGCCTGCGACTGCGGCCTGTGAATCCTATACTTTTAGCAGGCGCGGCGGCCATTGCACGCTCTTGGTAAAAACGCCGCAGGCGCCTCATCAAAGCAAAATTACGCGCACAAATTGCTCTTTGGCGGCAGCAGCTGCAATCGTCATTATGGCCTGTTCCATGGCGCTATGCATGAATAAAGCAGCCAATTTTTTGCGCATAGAATAGCCGTTATGGAACGGGATGCGCCAAGTTCTGCGGGCGCTCTCAGCGCACTTGCAGCGGCATGCCTGCATCAAACTGCTTGAATTCTTGCGCCTGCACCGTTTCTTCATGCTGCCTTTCGCGCGTACAGAATCACAAAATTTGACGCGGCTTGAGCGCTGTTTGCACTATCTTTGCATGGACAGCTCCTGCCGCCGCGCAGCCTGCTCTCTTCATACTGGCTTTAATTCTGGACATTCAAGATGCAAGCGGCCGCCGCGAATCTTGTCTGACAGGCAGCCTGCTGCTCAGCCAGTGACTGCTTTATCAGAATATCTCATCTCCTCAGCGGTCTAGAATAAGATACCGTGCATTCGTTCCAGCAAAAATGCCAAGCGGACGCTGATCGAATCTTTTTGCAGTTGGATGATGCGGCATATGCCTGATCCTGCGGCAGCCGCTCAATCTAACTTATATATAATATGGCATTGCAGTACCGTCATGCAAAAGGCAGAATTTCTGCAGTCGTGCCGCGTTGCATCGTGCATGCCGGCGCTGATCGCACGCCGCAGCAATAATCTGCCTCGCGGGCGCGCATTGGTGTGAGATATGGCAAATTCATTCTTAGACAATGTAAAAGAACTGATGATGATGGGCGTCGGTGAAGACGAAGTCCTCATACAGATAAGGCGGGCTGCTGAAGCAGGCGAGGTAATATCCGCCTATGAGCGCGAATACATTGAAGAACTGGTAAAAAAACATCTTGCAGAGCCCGAGCCTGAGCCGCCAAAGCCCGAGCCGCAGGCAGAGCCCAAGCTGGAATCATCGCCGCAGCAGCCGGAATCAGCCGTTGCTGAAAGCCCAAAGCCCGAGCTGCAGAAAGCCGCGCCTGATCCTGCGCCGCCGACAACAGGCGCAAAACCCGAGCCGCCGGCAGCTGCGACTGGGACGTTTGCCGACCATCCTGCAGGCATCACATCATTTCAGCTTATACCGCAGTCCGGCACATTCTTTCAAAGATACAAGTTTCTGATTATTGGAGGCGCGGCAGCCGCTGCCATTATTCTTGGCATTGCATTGTCTGCTGGAATGGACACCGTAGACAGGCCCGCCGTGCCGTCGCCGATAGATCCGGCAGATCTTGAAAATACGCTGAATCTGGATGGATCTTCGTACGCCAGGGGAGACATAGTATCATTGCATGGAATGTCGACTGCCGATGTCGTGTTCATAACAATTGAAGATCAGGACAGGCAGATTGTATGGACGGATGTCTCGGATGTTCGGCGCGACGGCACCTATTCAAACATGTTCATAGCAGGCGGGCCGGAATGGAATGATCAAGAGTATCTCATAACCGCCGTCCATGATACGGAAGAGACTGCGCTCACGTTTGATTTTGCAAACTAGCGTCCGCATACTTTGACATTGTCTTTAGCTTGTCTGCAAGCTTTCTGAATATCTCGTTTGGACTGACATCCACCATGTTGATTGTGGCGTTGTGGCGGACTATTTGATTTTCAAATTCGTCCTTTATTGCAAATGATACGGACGACCAGTGCAGCGTTCCTTCCAGTTCCTCCTTTACAACGCTCTCTGATGTTGGAAAGTTGATCGGCGATATCACTACGCCGTTGGCCCATTGCATGGTTGGAATGCCGCCGCCCGAAGTCCTGCTGTTGAATGCTATCTGCTTTGCCCAGTCGTCAAACCTGTATTCGATAACCTCGTGTATTACCAGCTTCTTCCACGGTTCAATTACTATGTCCAATGACGTACGGCATCGGGGCAGGCAATATATTCTGTGGCATCTGCAGGAGCTATTTTGCAAAGAGGTCCTTTGACTCTAGCAGTTTGCAGAGCAGGTGCACTGCCCTGTATGCGTCGCTCATTCGCCTGGCGCCGGTGCATACCGTCCTGCCTGTTGAGAAGATGAGAAAGACCGTCTTTGGCTCTTCCATTCTGTAGATTAGTCCGGGAAACTGTTCCGGCTCATACATGCACTTTGAAAGCGTTCTTGCCGCCTGCTCCAGCCTTATCTTTTGCTGAAGATTTGCAGTAGATACTATGTTTTTAATCTCAATTACGGGGCTGGCGCCAAGCTTTATTCTCTTTGCCTGCAGCGCCTGCATGACTGCTCTTACTGCGTCTATTGCATCATCCTCTGACTTTGCGCCGGTGCAGATGATTTTGCCTGTCTTGAAGATCAGAGCGGTAGCCTGGGGACGCGCTACTCGAAATATCAGTCCTGGGAACTGCTTTGGCTCATACTCTGTGCCTGGAATCTTTTTTGCAATCGCGTTCAAGCTTATCTTGCTGCCGAGAATGGCAGACGCTACGACATTTTCGATTTTGACGCTGGGCCTTTTCATTTTTCATCTTGCCCTGCGTTTTTTATAAAGATGCACTAGTGGCGGCCTATCCACTGATACCGGTACTCTTCGTCTATAATGCCTGCCGTAATCTCGTCTTTGCTCTGGTGCGGCGCATTCACCTCGTAGAATCCTAGCCGGCCCTTGCATGGAACGGGAGCAGCGAGCCGGCGCGCATTTCTGAGCATAAAGCCGTATTTTGCGCGTCTGTCGTAGGCGCGTCCGTACAGATGCCTGCCGTAATCGCGCCGCAGTTCCTCGTCATTTTCATACTGCCTGATATCGTACATTTCTGCTTTGCCTATGACTGCGCCGGTTGCCGTTATGCGCGCAATGCCCAGCCTTTGCGCGTCCTGCATTCTGACCTTTGCGGGAGCATGAATTAGAAACTCGCCGCGAAATCTGGTATTCCATGATCGCAGCTCTATCGTCTTTCTTCCAGATGCGACCAAATCTGCAAACGGCTGGCAAATGCTGAGGCACTTCATCGCGTTCCTGATCACATTCGCACGCTGCACCGGTTCGGCCCCATCTCAAGATCCGGAATCTGATTTGCCGATACGGGAATTGAGCCTCGGTTTATCTTGATTATCATCGAGTAGTTTCCAGGCCTGGGCATTGCGGCTCCAGACACTTTTGCTACAAACTCTTCCTTGTCCATGTCCAGCAGCGGCAGGTTTTTTGCCGCGCACACCGTCGTCTGTCGCGTTTTGTCTGATCCGGCTTCGTGATGAGCCGGCAGCAGCACAGTGTCCTGAGGCATGCCCAGTATCTTTTCGTGCAGGGTGTCGTACAACTGGCCGGCAAATTCTGCAGCATTGTCCCGAAGATCGGGACGGCCGACGCTGTCCGCAAATATCGCGTCTCCGCAGAGCGCAAACCGCCCGTCCACAATGTATGTCATGCTGCCGCGCGTGTGTCCGGGCGTATGCAGTACGGCGATCTTTTTTGAGCCGATGATGATCTCCGAGCCCTCATCCACTCTTGCCGCGTCAATTCTATAGTCTTCCTTTGCGCTAAGATGCAGCCTGGCGCCTGCAATTCCTGCAAGTTCGGCAGCTGCTGATACGTGATCTGCATGCTGGTGCGTATCCAGCACTGCTGTTATCTTGAATCCCCATGACTCTGCAATTTCCATGTACCGCGCTGCAGGGTATGCGGGATCCACTACAGCCGCTTTGTTTTCTGATGCGATTATGTACGACAGGCACCCTTTTCCAATCTTTTCCACTTGGATTACTGCAAGATCCTTCTCTTTTGACAGAATAGTCTCTGACAGAACCTGGTTCCAGCCTGCCATTCCTCCGGCTAGCGACGACGCTTCGATTCCTGCCTGAGCCAGCGCAAGCATGGCAACCATTGAGCGGTTTCCGTGCGAGCATATTGTGACGACTTTTTTGCCGCTTGGTATTGCAATCTTTTCAGCAAACAGCCTGCCAAGCGGAACATTTACTGCGCCCGGCATCTTAAAGTCGGAAAATTCGCTTTCTTCCCTGACATCAAGGAGAAATACGTCTTCGTCTTTGACGGAGTTTGCAAGATCGCTGCCTGATATTGTGGGAGCATTGGCGCTCTTTTCTGTATCGCCAGTCCACTTTGACATTCCGCCGTCAAGGAATCCCGCATCAAATCCAAATCTTGCCATCGCGCCTGCAATCTGGCTTGACTTTGCGCCGTCCTCGTCAATCAGCACAATCTTTCGGTCCCGGGGAGTCTTTGCGGCTACCACCTGCATGGCTTCTATTCTGATGCTGGCGGCTCCCTTGATGTGCCCTGCAGCATACGACTTTTCATCCCGAACATCAAGCAGCAGCGCCCCTTCTTTTGACAGCCTGGGCACATCCTGCGGCAATATTCCAGCCATGCTGGAAATCTGCCTGGGCCAAATTTAGCATTTTCGCAGTCTTTGCCATCGCGCCGCAATTGCCATGCCTGCAATGACCATGACTGCAAAATGAAGCGGGCGGAAATTAATGCGCGGGCCGCTGCCTGGGCTAGCTGCAGAATGCTGGTGCGGACGCCTGTTTTTAGGGCCGTTTTTGGCGTGCTTTTGCGCACAGTTTGACCGCTCATTTTGAGCTCCTGCTCACCAGTCAAATAAGCCAAGGCTGAACGGATGTTGCTGTAGCCGCCAAGACTGCATTCAGTTTTACTGCGACAGTTCGCATCCTGAGACAGCTTGCATCTGTGCAATCCTTGCTGCCGGCAGCATCGGCGCAGTTCTGGGACAACATTCCGGCATTTGCATTATGACAGCCGCATTTCAAATGCAGGATCTGTCCTCAAAATTCTAGGATATTCTGGTTACAGAGTAAATATTGTTTTCAAAATTGACTATTTTAAAGTCCAGCCTGTTTTCAGCATCGGCGGTTCTTGACCTGGACAGGCTTTTCAGCTCGCTTTGCGCTTCGTTTCTGAAACCCACGGACGAGCCGTACACCGCCTCTGTCAGCTGCGTGCCGTGCTCGCCCTTTTTTATGTCGTCCGCAATTTCGTAAAATTTTACGGCTTCGCGCCGGTTGATTGGATTGCCGGTTGCCTTGTTGAACGCCACTGCCGTGTACATTCCCTGCTGCTTTACTGCCACCTGCACGCGGTGGTTTTTCCCAGAATTTCCGGGAATGGATTCATTAGTCAGCACCTCTGACTTGTGAAACATGCTTGACATGTACGCGTAGAATCTAAAATTTGCAAACTTGCCTTCATCGTCTTCCTCGCATTCGACAAATATTCGATGAAGCATGTGCAGAGCATCATCATTCATGCTCTGCAGCCTGTCTACAATATGCCCTTTTTCCAAGAGATCAGAGCCGCATTCTTTGGACACTTTTTCAAGAATAAAGTCCGGCAGATTGTAATTTTTCAGCGATGTTACGTATGCTCCTGCCTGCGACAAGCCAAACTTTGGAAATCCTTTGTTTACCATGCTGAGACTCCGCAGCGTCTGCCTTGATAAATTGCCATGTTTTGCATGGATCATTTTTGCATATAAATTATTTGCATTTTGCATTGGCCGGATCCAAATGCTTTCGGGCAGTCGATGATTTCAGCCGTGCATGCTCTCATGTCCGCAGCAATTTGACCTGCGTGCAGGCATGAGAGCGTCCAGACTGCTTGCCTGCAGGAGGCTTGTCAAATCCGGACATGAGCGCCTGCCGGCAGCATGCTCATGGCATCATGCGCGCCCAGCTGCAAAAGAACTGCGGGCGCAGCATGACGCAGAGCTGCATTCAGATCTGAAAACATGCGCGATGCCGTGCGCCGGGAAAATTGGAGCGCACGCGCGCAGCATTGCCGCTGCCTCTTTGTGGACTGCGTATTTTGGGACATTTGTTTTTTTTTTGGAAGCGGCGCCGGAACGCGGCGCCAGAATTTACGCTGCGCATTATGGCACGACGCGCCGCCAGGCCATGCCGTGGTGAATTGCTCATTGCAAGATCTCTGCTGCTGCATTCTGGCTGCCTTCCTGCTCAAAAACATATCAGTGCGGCGGCATGCGCGCAGATCGCTCCTTGGCGGCAGCGCCTGCAGCCGGCAGCATGGCATCTGGAGTGTCGCGCGCATGCGCGGAGACTCTGCCTGCCAGGACGCGAATCAAATAATGACCTTGGCGCATGCATGATGTCCTTGGCGCCTGCTGATGAAAAGCGGTTTTGTTTTATAGCGCGTGATGGGATATACGGGCATGCCCCGGGGACACGACCAGAACCTCATGCGAAAAAAGGTTTTGGATATTCTTTCTGAGTCAGATGCCGGAATGTCGGGACTTGAGCTGGCCCGCAGATTGGGAATCAGCAGAATAACTGCTTCAAAGTATCTTTGCATGTTTGCCGAGCACGGCATAATACAGGGACGAAATCTAGGAAACGCAGTAATCTGGACTGCCGGCGAGGGAGTCGAAGAATTGCTGTTTCCAGACGATTACTTTAAGGTAAAAGCAATGTTTCTCGACAGGCTGACAGAGGCGCGGGAGCAGCAGCTGTATACCCTGCTTCAAAATTCGCTCAGCATGGGAGCTACTGCGCGGCAGCTGGTGCTGGAAGTCATAATTCCGTCCATTGATGCTGTCCGCGCACTGTACGACGAGGCCAGAATAGGCAGCTCAGAGCTTGGCATGCTGGAGGGCATGATTCTGAATGCAGTCAAGCTTTTGCGGGGGGGTGCCGATGCAGCAAAGAAAAGCGTCGTGCTGGTTTCGGCAGACAGCGCCAGCCTGCTTAAATGCCAGTGCGCCGAAGCTGCCTACCGTGACGGCGGCTGGAATGTCTACAACCTGGGAGACATGTCGTCATCCGTTAATGTCCTGTTTGACATTGACTTGCCAAAGCTTCTTGCCAGAGTGTGGCGCCGCCGCAAGGAGATTATGATAATAGTTGTGTTTTCGCAGACCGAAGAGGGATTGAACTTTTTTGCCGACGCTGTCAATTCTGCCAAAATCAAGGAGCGGAAAAACCTTAGGCTTGCGCTGTGCGGCAGGGCGGAGAAAAAAACCAAGCTGGCGTCCGATTTGATCGCGCATGACCTGGACAAGGTGCTGCAGTGGTCAGAGACCGTATCTGCAAGGCATGGATGATGGGCCGAGTGAGATTCGAACTCACGACCTTTCGATGTCTGAAGTGCTTATCAGTCGAACGCTCCAGCCAAGCTGAGCTACCGGCCCTCTTGGATTTTTTTTCGCGCGAGTCATTTAAGTTTAATTTTCTGCGCTTGCCGCTGCCAAGCCGCAGCCTAGCCTTCCTTCCATTTGATTGAGCAGCCGATCGATGGATCAAAGTCCTTTTCGATTTTGCCGCCTGACAAAAGAGATTCTATGTTGATTATCATGGTCTTTTCCGTTGCCGTATCTTCGGGCTTTAGCGCATTGTCAATTCTGCCGTGAAACACGAGCCTGCGGTTCTTGTCAAACAGAAACGGGTCGGGAGTGCACAGCGCGCCGTACGCCTTTGCAACATCCTGCGTTTCGTCTATCAAATAGTCAAACTCAATTCCCTTGTCGCGCGACACGCTTTTCATGTTCTCAAAACTGTCGTCAGGATACCGCGTATAGTCATTGCTGTTGATGCCTACTATGGCCACTCTGTCTTTGAACCTATCGTGAATCTCCTTTATCGCTTCTATCTTTGCCTTGACGTACGGACAGTGATTGCACATAAAGATAATCAGCAGTCCGTCATACTTTTCATAGCTTGCAAGAGAGTGGTTCTTGCCGTCGACTCCCAAAAGATCAAAGCCGGGAGCCGAGTCGCCTTTTTTGAGGCTCAGCTGCGATTCCATCAGCACCATGATTGAACATCAAAAATGATTCAAATAAATCTCTTGCTCACCTGCGCAATCATCTGCAATTTTCTTGGACGATCCTTTTGCGCCGCCGTACCGCATGGCAAGTTCCTGCGGCGGATGCGCGCTTCCCCAAGCAACAGTTAAAATCACTGATTTGCTGATCCTGCCTGTGGGCTGGTAGTATAGACTGGTAGTATACCCGCCTTGCACGCGGGGGGTCGGGGGTTCAAATCCCCTCCAGTCCACCTGCATTCTGGAATTATTCTGCCGGCAGGCAGCAAAGGTGATTTTTGAATCGAAAAGATCAGATTGGAATACGGCGCGCGTCCGCCTGCCGTTTGGGACTCAGCTAGCTGCAATGCGCCTTCAAGTTCTTGGCCTTTTGGAACGCGGCGCGCGTCCGCCTGCCGTTTGGAACAACCGATTCGCTTGGGAAGATGCAGTCCTGCCGAGGCACGCCTCTGACAAGCGGCATAATGGAACAACTGAAGAATGCATTGAACGCCCTGCATTTTGGAGCCGCTTGAATCCAACTGGCTGAACGCCAAAGTTGCCGATCTCCATTCGGCCAGACTCGGGCTGGCTTGCAGGCGCTCCTGCATTGAACCATGCAGATTGCCCGATGCATCCGCTCTGCATTTGTCCTGAATATATCAGCGCCATGACCTGATGCCGCATGAGCAACGCGGCGCCGCTTTCTGCGTCTTGCGATGCTGCCAGCGCTTTCTTTTGCATGCGCTTTACGCTGCAGGGAAGCATAACCGCAGCCCGCGCGACGCGTTTTTGGCTTTGCCTGGTTTTCACGCAATGGCAAAAGATATGTCTCTGTCAAGATCAAAACTTTTGCGCGGCATGCGGCAGGGTGCAGCATCCTCAAACTGCGCGCAGGCTTTATGACTTGCCGCCGCTGCGGGGTGCAGCATTTTGCATATGCGCACAAACCGGGGAGAACTTCGATTTTGTACTGGCGGCGCACAGCTTGCAATATTCCGAATAAAATAAGAAAAAGATGGTGCGATCTTTAGTCTATCTTTTGGCCTTTCTTGCCGTAATGACAAACCAGTAAACTAATCCTGGCGTCAATCCAACAATAAGGGGAATCCATACAGGCCAACCATCAGCTGCACTTGCCATAGTAATCAAGCATTAGGCATACTATTTAAATCCATCTCAAAGGCTGGCAGCAAGCCTACAATCCGGAAAGCGGACAGTATCTGCCGGTCAGCCTGGAGCATCCGAAATCATGCCCGCAGCTGGCTGCTGCTGGAAGCAAATGCGCTGACACAAAGCAGGCGGATGCTCTGATTCTTACATGCTTTGGCAGTTTGCAATCGGGCGCCTGACATGTACAATGGGCAGTGCAAGCGAACCTGCTAGATTCTGGCGAAATTCGGCGCAGGCTTTTGGAGCTTGATGCGATCATGAGAAAGAACAGCAAGATCATAAAACGGTATGACAGGCTGCATATGCAATTGAGTTGGAAGCAGGCCGGCGCAGACATTAAAACAAATACCAAAAAATCCTAACAGCTCGGTCTCTGGAATCTGTTCCTGATTCCATGCATGAATTTGTTTGATCGGTTTCTGAAAGCTGGGTTTTGGCACCAGCCTGCCATGTTTTCGGAATCCGAACCGCAGTGACGCCAGGCCGGAACCGAATTTGCATGCCGTGTACTGCTTACCGTCATCATCTGACTGTGCCCTGGCCGCGCTCCTGCTCATTATGCCGCCACTGCGCCTATGCGCTAAACTGGCATTGGAATCTTCGCAACCTTGTCGTCAAAACAGTCCTTTGCGAACGCGTAAAAGTTGACGCCGCGCATGTTGCATGTGACATATACAGTATTCATGCAGGCAAGCGCATTCGATTCAAACGCATTTGGTTTCAAAAAGTGGAAAATGAGGGATTTGCATTCTTTAGATGTTACACTAAAACAGGAATACAATGCCGGTTACAGACCTGAACAAACTGTCTGTATTGGACAGTTCCTGAAAAAATCTAGTTTTCATCCTCCAGATTCTACAAAGTTTGTTACAGAACCTGCATCAATATTCCTCGCATCTGCATGGCCAGAGTAGGTAATATGTCCGCAAAAATGGTTTAATTGCACAATAAAGCAGAAATTAGGACAATGCCCAGATTTGCGCTTAACTTTAATACTTGATTGTTAGTTATTCAATCTGACATGAAAGCCACACGTGCTGTATCCCGGTACGGCCTCTGCGGGGGGGGGGGGGGGGGGTGGGAAAAAAAACATAAAGGGGGGGGGGGGGGGGGGGGGGGGGGGGGGGGGGGGGGGGGGGGGGGGG
>CAYGAM010000030.1:0-22152 GCA_964347915.1 uncultured Nitrosopumilaceae archaeon
TTCCACTAGTTCCGTTGAGTAAAAAAGAATAACATCCCACACGCCGCATCTTTGGTCTCAAGGTGACTATTTTATTTAGTGAGGATGTTTTTTAACAAACGCCCCTACTGCTTCCTGCAAATTGTCCGGCCCAAAGACATGTGCTACTCATTGTTGCCGTACCAGTTACTGGTAGACATCTGTGCCTACATTTCCACTTTGATGCGGCATTATTTTTAATCAGCAGTATCTTTGCGCATCCAATCTGCGCCTGACATTCATCCCATTTTCCATTTGCCTGATTTTTTCATCATCCATGTACCGGAAACGCGTTCGCTATTTCTCCACCAGCAATTCTCATTCTAACCGGCACGCTGTTTTGCAGTCCATGAGCACGCTGCTTGCAGATTCATGGAAGATGTCAAGAGTTTTATTGTTCGCACAAGACAGCGCATAAATGAAGTTTACCCACAAGATCACTGCCATCGTAACAGCGCAGATCATTTTAATCATTGCAAGCTTTCTGATCATAGTGCACTCCGAGTCGCAGATAAACCTTGCCGGAAACGCCGTAAACATCGCCGGAAAGAACAGGGCAATGACCAGCATGGTTCAGGCCGAGCTTAACCGCATGATGCTGTTCGATGGAGATCCTGGACTGACGCATGACGGCGGGGATGCCAGGCTCATCGCCGCGCTTGAGAATCTTGAGAACAACATTCTCTTTCTAAAGGACGGCGGTACGATTTCCGGCATAGAGATAGCCCCGCTGCATCCACAGTTTGGCGCAGACTGGGACAAAATATGGAACAAATTCAGCCAGTATCGGGACATGGTATTGAACATTTCATCCAGACAGGACCAAATCGCGCTTAACGAAGCTGGAATCGCAGACGTAGAGCGCACCGGCAATGAGCTGGTGAATCTGTCAGACATTCTGACAAGAAAGCTTGGAGAAGACATAGACAAGCTCTCCTCGGACCTCGTATTGTTGCAGACAGTTCTTGGCACGATCAATGTGGCCACGCATATTGCCATGATCTCCCTCGTCTGGAGGATGTTTAACAGGTACGCAGAGGGGAGGATAAAGGAGGAAAGGTTTGCGGCGGTGGGCAAGTTTGCTTCCATGGTGGCGCACGACATGAGAAACCCGCTTGGAACGATTGCCAACTCTGTTGAGTTGATCAAGAGCCAGTATGGAGGCAGTTCTGCGGCGGACGCGGCAATCGACATGATAAGCCGCTCCGTGGGCAGAATGTCGCATCAGATCGACGGGGTTCTCAATCATGTCCGCAGCGCCCCGCTCATCCTGGAGGACAGATCAATTCGGGAGATGCTCAAAGGATCGCTTGGCGCCATGGCCGCCATTCCGCAAGACATCAGCGTGAGCCTCCCGAAAAGCGATGCAGTAATCCAATGCGATCCTGCAAAGATAGAGTTTGTCTTTGCAAACCTGCTGCTGAATGCAGTTCAGGCAATCGGCGGCGAAGCCAGCAGAGAAAAGTCCGGAAGCATAACAGTAAGGCTTGCCGAAGACGATGGCGCGGTGACGCTGGAGTTTGAAAACTCCGGACCTCCCATACCTGAGGAGAATCTGCGGCGCGTATTTGAGCCGATGTTTACTACAAAGATGCAGGGTACAGGATTAGGCCTTGCCAGCTGCCGCAGCGTTGTGGAGCAGCATGGAGGGAGCATAACCGCAAGCAGCGATCCAGTCACGTTCGCCGTCCGCCTCCCGAAAACGCAGGAGCAAAACAGGTAATCTGCAATGCAGGCTCCCAAAAAGATCCTGATCGTGGACGACGACTATGACTTTTTAGAGTCGCTCCAGCTGCTGCTGATGGACGACGGACACGATACCATTGCTGCATCAAACGGCACTGACGCTGTGCAAAAATACGCCGAGTTTATGCCTGATATTGTGCTGCTTGACTTTCAGATGCCCGGCATTAACGGCTATGAAACGCTTCTGCGCATAATGGAGCAGGACGCGCAAGCCAGGATCGTCTTCACTTCCGCTTATGCAATAGACAATGAGCAGTACAGGGACGCAAAAGCCCGATCTCTTGCCGGGATGCTGAACAAGCCCATCAGACTGGCAGATCTGCAAAAGACGATCAAAAAGCATGCAAAGTAGCGGGCCGGCGTCAGCACTGCCTGCTGCGTCCTGAAAAAGCGCGCATGCCGTGCCGCATGACGCGCAGCCTCTCCGCATAATGATCTGCGGCGCGGCGCAAGAATGCCGCGTACCAGCCGTGCGACTCTTCGTCTGCATCAAGCATCTCTTTGGTCTTTTCTGCTCGACTGCCTGTCTTTCCTGCATGCGCGCCTCCAGGATCTGCATACAGCAGAAAAGTGTAAAACCAGTACGAGATCTGTTCTGCAAGATCCGGCTCACGGATGGATTCATAGTTTCTGCTGTATCTTACATGCATGAACGCCATGATCTCGTAGAGCGGGATTCTTTTCCGGTCGGTCACTGCCGCTTCGACCATGCGCGGGCTGTCAAGCAGCAGGCCCCTTGACAGGATTCGCAGCGGCTTGTATGCCTCATCACCCAGAATGGATTTGAGGTCAGCCCATCTGCCAAATATCTTCGGCAGTACGCCTGCATACAAGGCCGCCATAGAATCTGTCTCATCATCAGACGGCCTTAGCGCGTCCATGCAGTACAGAACCCCGTGCAGCGATAGCCTGTACCTGCTGTACGCATTCTTCCCTTTTTCCCTGACTACCAGGCCAAGGTCAAGCAAGCCGGCAAAGCGCCTCTTTGTGTCGTATCTGCCAAGAAACAGCCGCCTGTACTGCTTCTCCTTTGCACGGATCAGCCCAGCATCGCTGGTCCGGAGGCTGATCTTTGCAATCTCCCATGTCGTACACGCGCCGTTGAGGAACAGAATCTTTAGGATTCGCTGCACGTTTTCCTGATGGCTTGTCTTGGCGCCGGATGAGCCTCCGTACATCCTGCAGGCAGCCGGCCTGACATAATGCTTGTAGGACATCAGGTTTCCATAATGCGTCTCCGATCCTGCATCTGACAAAGGCACTCCAGAATTGGATATATCTGCTTATATAACGGTAACGCATAGAATCTGCAATGAATATGAAGGACGCAAAAACGGTTCTTTTTGCATCTTTGATTGTTGCAATCATGCTCCCGCTTAGAGGCATGGATCTTGTGAAAGGAAATCAAGACGGCCTAGACCAAAAAGATCTTGACGACAGGTTTGCAGTAATATCTGAAATTTACAGCAATGAAAAATTAGACAGCCTAAAGGAAATAATTTCTAAATCTGGAATAACCAAAGAATTCAATGCAGTGAGCAACGGACTAATTGTTGAAGATGAATTCAATGTTGAGCAATTAAGCGACAATAAATACAAAATCGTAAGCACTGTTAAAGTGCTTGAAGAAAATAATGAAAAAGCTAAAACTTCAGTGACATACTTTGTCACCGAAAACGAAGACGGTTCGCTGCATGTCCATGTGCCGGATGCCCGGCCTTCCGAGCAATCCGCGCTGGAAAACCACAATGGATTGGAGTTTGTTGTCAGGGCGGAACAGCCAGCAATGTTCCCAACTGCAGATGCAACTTCTGGCACTAAGAAATTTACGATGGAAGTGGAAAGAACAATCAACAACAATTTTGTTGACGGCAGCGATTCGTTCACTCAAAACTGTGGAATGCTGCCTTCCACTGGCGCATCCATGTATGCAGCTGCAGACGCTAGCGCAATAGGATATTATTGGAGATCAATGAACGCAAATATGCTCAACGCACTCATTTACATGGATTGGTGCATTTGGAGAAATGTATATGCAGGCACAGAATTCGAAATGGGCGGCAGCAGCTACAATGACAAGCGCTGGATGGGATTTATACCATCTCCTGGGTGGGGGTCGACTGGCGGACTGCAGTTTCCTTGGGACGACCTTCATTTTAGGACAAACGTTTATTACTATGAGATATGATTGACATGGCTTTTCCTAAATTGAATAAAAAAGATGTGCTGATAATTGCCGGATTTGTGGTTTTAACGGGACTGCTGATTCAATCATTGAGCACTAATGCAGAAATGTTGAACGATTCTGTGGTTACCGGGGCCATAACGAACCTGGTTATTAGTCACTTGTCCATTAAAAATTATGAAAATACTGGAGAGCCATATGATTTTGTTGGACTGGTTGCTGAATACAAAAGCGCTTATTGCAATGTGATTGAGGGAACTTGGAATGAACAGACTGAAGAATGCCTGGGAGCCTCTGAAAAATACTGCAGACTAATAGGCGGCAGCACAAATTTCACCGGCGAGCCTGGAAAGACAGGTCAATGCATTCTTGAATAAAAAGCGCGCGCTATGGAGCCTGCGCATTAATGACGGACAAATTCTATTTTCATATCCTGCGCCTGGGGCACATGACACCATGCAAATTTATTCATAAATTGGCCGGGAGATCCAAATGAACCGCCAATGCGTGCGCAGAGATGCGTCAGAAGCGTTTTTGAAGCGAGGATTCGCTCTATTTTTTGAGCCATGAGCAAAAAATGCACGGCCACCGCAGCTTGCCTGATTCTGTGCATAGCCTTGCTGACAGTCGTCTACGAACTGCAACTGCGCAAAAAAGACTGGCCAAACAACGAACACCAGCATGATGTTCTGCCAGGATGCGGCCTGCAAAGAATATGAGACGAGACCTTGTGGCAAAAGCCGGAAAACTGCAGGTGCACCGACGAGGCTCAAAAGACTTATGATCTCCTGCAAAGCCTGGACAGAGATCCTGAACGGACTGGCATCCCGCTTGACTTGGCCGAGTATCAAATTTTTGTCGCGTGCATGACAACTGGCAACTGACAAAGGCGCACTGAATTTGGCTATGTCTGATTATATAGCGGCGACGCATAGCATATGCTATGGCTATGAAAGACGCAAAAACTGTTCTTTTTGCTTCTCTAACTGCCGCAGCAATTCTTCCCTTACTGGGAATACAAAGCACATTCGCCGATCATGCATCTGACACCTCTACATGGCAGACAGATATGACATTTGATATTAATCCGTCACTGAATAACATTTCTCATCAAAGTTTCACGCCTGCAGCCAGTTTTGAGGACGCAGCTGACGTATGGAATAATGTGTCTGGAAGTTGGTGGGACTTTACAAGAGACGATTCGGATGGTGACATTGATATCAAATCAAAATCATTTAGTTGGATTTCATCTGATCTTGCGCTCGCTACCTATATTGCTTCGGAGGGCACAATGGCATATGCCAAAATAGAATTCAACTCCAATAAGGACTTTAGAGATGTTAATGTCTCACAGGGCTGGTGGTCGTATGATTTTGAGTCTGTGGCAATTCATGAAATTGGACATGTTGCAGGAATACACGAGCACACAGCAACATCAAGCTCCCCAATGGCAGAATATTTGGGAGTAAACGTAGTTGAGAGAACGCTCAACGACCATGACAAAGCAACGATGCGAGGCATGTATTAAAATGAATAAAGTTGCAATACCGGTCATAATCATTGCAATTGCAATACCTCTGCTTGTTGTCGGTCTAATGCCAGCCCCAGATGCTGATGAGATAGGAAAAGAGTTTGCAAGAAATCATCCAGGAGCTGTCATAGGCTTTCATGTCCTGGAAGAAGACATATCCGAGCAGGAAGAAGTCAGCAGGGCGCGAATAATCATAGAAGGAACCGTACAGGAAGCAAAGCCCTTTTGGAAAATAGACTCTGGCGACGAATACCCGTACATTCTCACAGAGTATACAGTCAAAGTCAATAATGTCATAAAAGGAAATGTGCTGGCAAACCAGACCATTGCTGTTTTAATGAGAGGAGGCACGCTGGACGGAATAACAGCACATGCAGAATCTGTTGATATAGGATTAGGCGACAGCGTGATTATGCTGCTTGGACAGGATGCAAGTTCCATATGGAGCAACTCGTATTTCCCAATATCTGCAACAAAGTCCACATACGTTTTAGACGGCGAGCAGGCAAAAAACAAAATAGAGTCTAGAAGCATGGATGAAACCGCACTCAAGGAAAAATTAGCGCGATTATCGGGCTGATTCTTTCTTTGCTGTGAACAGCTTAGCAAAACGCAAATTTCCTCTTGCGGCGGCAGCATTGCCCGGCTCTTGTAGGCGCATTGCCCTGTCGGCTCTCAAAATGCATGAAACAATCAGAGCGCGTGCGCAGATTCAGATTTGATTCGCGCCCGGCATGCGGACCGATGAGACGCCTTTGCGCCTGCATGCTGTACCGGCTATTGCATGCGTTGTCACGAAAAAGGAACGATATGCGCGCGTACTTTCGCTTTGGCGCGGCATTATTTTAGCCTGGAGCATGGTCAAAATACCGCGAACCTGGGCGCATGCGACGCACGCTTTTGCCGCAGGCAGCCAGTAAACGCTTTTTAGCCCCGCCAAATCACTCATTATACAATGAAGCCGTTCGTATTGTGGATGACTGGGCTGCCGTGCTCCGGCAAGACCAGCCTTGTCCGCATCCTGCAGGAAGACATACCAAATCTGGCAATGCTTGACGGCGACGAGCTGCGCGAATGGCTCTCGCCCAAGGATTTTTCCAAGGAAGGGCGGGACGAGCATAACCGAAAAGTGGCGCATCTGGCAAAGCTGCTGCTGCATCACGGCGTTCCGTGCATAGTCTCGCTGGTGTCTCCATACAAGGCAAACCGGGCAAATGCAGGAGAGATCATAAATTCGCCGGGCCAGTTTGCCGAAGTATACGTCAGATGCTCGCTGCAGGAATGCGAAAGGCGCGATGTCAAGGGAATGTACGCCAAGGCGCGCCGCGGCGAGATAAAGGGATTTACCGGAATAGACGATCCGTACGAGGAGCCGGAAAGCCCTGATCTGCTGGTTGATACAGAGCACGAATCCATCAAAGCGTCTGCCGAAAAGATCAAAGCGTATCTGGTATCCAAAGGGCTCGGATGAGACTTGCGGGCAGGCGCGCAAGCCTGCGCGTTTTAGGACGAGTCGCAGCATGGCATTTTGCCGGACTGCGCAGCGCCTCAATCTTTGATTTGAATAATATTCTCGGACAATTTGACGCTACATTAAATACAAGCATGCAGCCGGATGCAGTCATGCTGGCCGCAGATCCGCGCAACGCGCTTGGACGCGCCGCAATCCCGCCGCTCAAGTGGGCCGGAGGCAAGCGCTGGATTGTGCCGCATCTTTTGACGCTGTGGCCCAAGCACTCGCGCCGCAGGCTGGCAGAGCCGTTCTGCGGCGGGCTTGCCGTAGCGCTGGGACTCGGGCCAAAGCGCGCCCTGCTGAACGACATCAATCCGCATCTTGTGAATTTTTACCGCTGGCTCAAAAAAGGGCTTTGCATAGGCCTGCGGATGGAAAACGAGGAGAGCCTGTACTATCGCCACCGAGATAAATTCAACCGGCTGCTGGCTGAAGGCAGGCAGGAAACAAAAGAGGCGGCAGAATTATTCTACTATCTCAACCGCACCGGATACAACGGGCTCTGCCGCTTTAACCGAAAAGGATTCTACAATGTGCCGTTTGGCAGTTATGCATCAATCAACTACAAGAGAGACTTTGCAGAGTACAAGAGCGTCCTAAAGAACTGGTCCGTGTCGTCAAAAGATTTTGAAGAGATTTGCATCAGATCGGACGATCTTGTCTATGCGGACCCGCCGTATGACGTAGAGTTTACTGCGTACTCAAAGCAGGCGTTTGGATGGGATGAGCAGCGCAGGCTGGCAGAGTGGCTGGCCGGACTCAAATGTCCAGTAATACTCTCAAATCAGGCTACAGAGCGAATAGTCGAATTATACCAAGAATTAAACTTCAAAATAAGCTATCTTGATGCTCCGAGAATGATCAGCTGTACTGGAAACAGGGATCGTGCGCGCGAAGTACTGGCTACCAAAGGCGTATAGCATGAGCCGGCGCAATACTACGACAGGACGCGTGCTTGAGGATATGGTTGTGCCGGCGCTTGAGCATGGCGGATGCTCGTACAAAACACAAGCGGACATAGGAAAGAGGCCAGGCGGCAGCAGACACAAAGTGGACATACTGGCAGAGAGAAGCAAATCAAAATTTCTCATATCATTGAAATGGCAGCAGGTTAGCGGTACGGCAGAACAAAAGGTTCCATTCGAAGCCATATGTCTCATTGATATCATGCGCAAAGAAGAGTATGAGAAAGCATATTTGGTATTGGGCGGCAATGGATGGAGCCTGCGAGGCTTTTACATTAACGGCGGACTTGACTCGTACATCAGGGATATCTCCATGGTGCAGATGATTGATCTAGAGTCATTTGTGAGGCTGGCAAACAGCAGCACACTCTGAGCCCGCGCTTCCAACTAAAACAAGGCCCGCATCACAGCAGCAATATGCGCCCAGACGCGTCCTGCTCTTGCGTTTTGTACCATGCGCAGGCGAAAATATCATCTGCGGGCGGATCCAATCCTGTGCGGCATAATGCCGCTTCAGCCGAACTCAACAATAAGTTATTTAAAAGGGTAGGATACAGCATAAAGCACTTCACAGGTGTAATTTTTGTCAAGTATAGAAGATAAGATTCTGCATGGAACTACCACAGTAGGCATCAAGGCCAGAGACGGCACCGTGCTTTGCGCAGACATGCGGGCCAGCGCGGGCTATTTCATTGCAAACAACAATACCATGAAGATTCAAAAGATCGACGACCATGTGGGGCTCACGCTTGCGGGCGGAGTGGCGGACGCGCAGAATATCGTAGACGCACTGCGGTATCATGCCGGACTGCACAAAATACAGAGGCAGGAGCCGATACCAATCAAAACACTGACTAGAATAACATCCCTGATATTCCACCAAAATCGCGGCTATCCGTTCATAGCGGACATTCTTATGGGCGGATACGACAAGAGCGGACCCGCGCTGTTCAACATAGACATGTTCGGCTCAGTTGAGGCAAAGCCCTTTGTGACTACGGGCAGCGGCTCGCCTGTGGCATACGGAACGCTGGAAGACGAGTACCGCGAGGGGCTTAGCGTGGAAGAGGCGAAAACAATTGCACTGCGGGCAGTAAAGTCCGCCATAGTCAGAAACATTGGTACTGGCGACGGCATAAACATCGCAGTAATGGACAAGGACGGCTTTCGCCTTTTGACCAGCGAACAAAAGAAGGCAATAATTCCATTATAGTGATTTGATGCAAAAGAAACAGCAAGAAGCATCGGCAGGCCAGTACATAATGACTACCATACTCAAGAGCATACCGCGCGAGGCAAGCGTTACAAGAATAGAGTACGAGGGGCCTAGAATCGCGCTTTACACAAATTCGCCAAAATTTCTGCTGGAAAACAACAGCATAATATCAAACCTGGTAAACGTGATAAAAAAGAGAATCATCGTGAGGACCGACGAGTCGATCCGCAAGTCAGAAGACGAGGCATTCCGAATCCTAAAGCAGACTGTCCCGGAAAAAGCCATGCTTGAGGGGGCGTTTTTTGACACTACGACTGGCGAGGTGTCGCTTGAGACAAAGCGGCCGTGGCTTTTGCAAAAGGATGC
This sequence comes from uncultured Nitrosopumilaceae archaeon, assembly GCA_964347915.1. Lineage (GTDB taxonomy): Archaea > Thermoproteota > Nitrososphaeria > Nitrososphaerales > Nitrosopumilaceae > CAYGAM01. Next base: position 9,541 of record CAYGAM010000030.1, read on the forward strand.
AAGAGAGTTTGATCAGGCCGCCCTGACAGCAAAGACCGGGTGGAGCATACGAATACGAAAAGCCACGACAAATCCGTCTAATATAATACGCGAGATAAACTACAACCTCAAGGTGTCTTCTGCCGAACGCAGCAAGCAGCTGCGCCGCATAGGGGACGAGATATTCCGCCCCAGGCTGGCGCAGAGAACCGAGGTCTCACTTTTGACCCTGGGCGGCTTTGGCCAGGTCGGCCGCTCCTGCATGCTTTTGTCGACTCCGGAGAGCAAGGTGCTGATAGACTGCGGGGTAAATCCAGGCGCGCAAAGCCCGATGGACGCCTATCCCCGGCTGGACTGGGTCGGCATTACGCTGGACGAGCTGGACGCGGTGGTAATAGGGCATGCCCACCTTGACCACACGGGATTTCTGCCGGCTCTCTGCAAGTACGGCTACAAGGGACCGATATACTGCACGGAGCCCACGCTTCCGATGATGAACCTGATTCAGATAGATGCAATCAAGGTGGCAGCCGCCCAGGGCAAGACTCCAATGTACTCGGACAGGGATGTGCGCAGAATAATGAGGCAGGCCGTAACGCTGCCGTACGGAAGCGTAACCGACATCTCCCCGGACATAAAACTGGTCTTTGCAAACGCAGGCCACATCCTGGGCTCCGCGCTGTGCCACTTTCACATAGGAAACGGCGTGCACAACTTTGTCTATTCGGGAGACATCAAGTTTGCAAAGAGCACGCTCTTTGAAGCTGCAGCGGCCAAGTTTCCGAGAATAGAGACATTGCTCCTGGAGAGCACGTACGGAGCCAAGGAAGACATCCAGCCTACGAGAAATGAGGTTGAGTCCGCGTTCATCAACGCGGTAAACAATACGCTGAACGGCGGCGGCAAGGTTCTGATTCCGATACCCGCAGTAGGACGTGCCCAGGAGATCATGCTGGTGATAGACAAGTACATGAAGCTGGGGCAGATGATCGAGGCGCCTGTATTCACCGAAGGGATGATATCGGAAGCGTCCGCAATTCATGAGGCGTATCCGGAGTATTTGGCCCGCGAGATCAGGCAAAAGATACTGGAGACAGACGACAACCCGTTTGATTCGCAGTACTTTACAAACGTGGAGCATCCGGATACGAGGGAAGAGGCGCTCAGGGAAGGCTCGCCGGGAATAATACTTGCCACATCCGGAATGCTTGAAGGCGGGCCTGTCCTGGAATACTTCAAGAAGACGGCTCCGGAAAAGGCAAACAAAATACTCTTCGTATCATACCAGGTAAACGGCACGATGGGAAGGCGCGTGCTTGACGGCGCAAGGCAGGTCTCGCTCCTGGGCAGAGACGGCAAGGTTGAGATAGTCAACATAAACTGCGGCATTGAAAAGCTTGACGGATTCAGCGGGCACAGCGACTACAACCAGCTGATGTCGTTCGTGCAGAGGCTGCGCCCAAAGCTGCGCCGCGTCCTGATAAACCACGGCGAAAGGCGCAAGTCCGAAAACCTGGCGCTGAGCATAAGGCGCATGTACAAGCTGTCCGCGCACTATCCGCAGATTCAGGAAGCCATCAAGCTATTTTAGATCGTACTCGGGCTTCCAGATTTTTATCATGGCAGGCACGATAACAATCCTTTCCTCGCCCAGCCTTGCAATGTCCGCCTCTGCGTTTTTTGCAATGGAATAGACTTCCTCAACCACGCCCCGCAGCTCGTCTATGTCCTTTTGGGCAAGCGGCGTTACGCGCAGTATCAGAATCATTCCTTTTTTGACATCTTCCCTGATCTGGTGCACATCGCTTGCGTCGCGTACCGTAATGGCCTTGAGGTACGTGGGGCCGTGGTGCTTTTGCATATTCAAGTTAGCCTCCTCCTTTTAAAAAAGTCTTCCAGTATTTTCTGCATCATATTCTCATTTCCGCATAGTCTTTCTCTTCTGCGGCCTCTGCCGTAATCTTTTCTGCTCCTGCGCGCACCTCTACTGGAACGCCTTTTGGGGCGTCAGAGTATCGTACCGTTACGGACGCGGCAAAGTCCAGATGCCTTTTTGCGCCCTGTCGCAGAATGGATGTGGGGCCCATAACGCCAGCCGCCTCTAGCAGGATGTCGCCGCCTAGCGCCAGCGCCTTTATTATTCTGTTTTCGTCATCGTTTCGGCCCACTACAAGCTTTGTAGAATCGTCCAGCCTGAAATGCCTGCCCACCTTTAGCAGGTCGATATCATTTATGCTCGGCGTATCCGTATACGAGAAGAGATCCTTTGCCTTGCGGCCAAAGTACGGATCAGTCAAAAGGCAGCCGCCGCCTGCATTGGGAGGGTCCTCTATCCCAAACTCTGCCGCCATGTCAAGCTGCGCCCTTCTGGTTCTGCCGCGTATCATGCCCAGGTCCTCCCTCCTTATCAGTCCGCTTTTTTCGGCATCCGTGGGCGGAAGCAGCCTTGCAGAGAGCGGGCGCAGAATTTTGCCTTCAAGCCCGGTATCCTTGTCTATTGTGCGCAGCGCCCGCATGTGCTGGCTCATAGGCCTCTGTCCCAAAACTTCGCCCGATATTACAAACTCGGCGCCTATCTCCTCCATGCGCTTTTTTGCAGCTTCAAACATCATCGATCTGCAGTCGATGCACGGATTCATGCCCGCTCCTATCCCGTGCTTTGGATTCTTCAGCATTTCGATATACTCGTCGCCCAGGTATACAGTCTTGAGATCCACGCCCAGGTCGTCCGCCCTCTCCCTTATCTCAAAGCCGCATCCTCTGCCGCAGTCAAAGTCGCAGAACGGCGTCTTGATGGCGACGGCGGAAACCTCAAAGCCCTGCTTTTGCATCATCCTCACTGCAAGCTGGCTGTCAAGCCCGCCTGAGAGCAGCGCGACTATTTTTTTTGGCATTGCAATAAAACTGCCCCCCCTTCGATATATTTTTGTATATATTGGAACAGGCATATTGGAGCAGGCGCCGCAGGCTCTGAGCTGATTATGATATCTGTCATGCCTGCCTCTTTTTTGCGCCCGCGCATTTTCTGACAATTGCAAGGCTGCAAGCCTGAACCCTGACAGCCCTGCAGATGCGGACTGCTTTTCGGATTAGCAAAATGCGGCGAAGAAAGCAGCCTTAAATAACTTGTAAAGGCTATTACAATGATGCATTTTGATGTGTTTGCTACAATCTGCACCGCATCTCTTCTTCTGCACGTCCCAATACTCGCCTTTTCACAGATAACAGACGGCGCCGGACAATCAACCGCTGGAATACGTTCATTCTGGATAAACGCGTCAGATACGCACGGCAATTATGAGTACGCACCGTACGGGGTGTCTCTGCCATAAAGACATCATACATTGTAGAAGCAATATCTATTGCAATTGCTGTTGCAATAGCCGCATCATTGCTGTACGTGTACAATGCGCCGGACCAGACACAGACTGTTGCGGTAGCAGGCCCAACAACTTCCGTCGTGATACCAGCGGAGGTTGCAGCTGCAAACAATGATTTTGCAGTCGAATTTTACAAACTGGTATCAGAAGAAGACGACAACATATTCTTCTCTCCTACAAGCATCCATACTGCATTCTCCATGCTGTACGAGGGCGCCAGAGGGAATACGGCCGCCGAGCTGCAGCAGGCCTTTTGGTTTGAGCCTGATGCAGACATACGATCTGAAAAGGTTGCCGAACTGATGGCCTCGCTTAACCGCGATGACGGATACTCTACGCTGCGCCTGGCAAACTCTGTCTGGCTTGCAAAGTGGTTTACAGCAACTGATTCTTATGTGAATATTATGCGCGGCACGTATCTTGCAGATATCGAAAGCGTTGATTTTACAGATTCAGACGACGCCGTACCAAAGATAAATGCCTGGGCATCAGATAAAACAAATGAAAAGATCACCAAGGTAATTTCACCTAGTCCAGAGACGGAAGCGATCACCGCTGTTCTGGCAAATGCAATCTACTTTAAAGGAACATGGGTTACCGAATTTCCAAAAGAGAACACGGCAGAGCGTGATTTTTGGACGGGCGCAGATAAGAGCGTGACTGCTGATTTCATGTTTGTGCAGGGAATATTCAACTATACAAATCAGGACGGCGTACAAGTGCTCAAGCTGCCGTACAAGGGAGACAGACTCTCAATGATTCTCATACTGCCTGATGAGCGAGACGGAATTGACAGGCTGGAATCAATTATTTCAGCAGAAATGCTGCAAGAGTGGCAGAACGATACGCTGCCGACCGAAGTCAAGGTCAGGATGCCGAAATTTGAAATGTCGACAAACTATGATCTTATTCCTCCATTGAACGCTATGGGCATTCAAGACGCCTTTAATCCTAAAGAAGCAGATCTTTCTGGGATAGCAGGCGCATCTAAAGACAAGCTGTATGTGAGCAAAGCAATCCAAGACGCATTTGTTAATGTAAATGAGGAAGGCACGGAAGCCGCCGCTGTCACAACAATTATTGTATACACCGATTCATTACCCGTCATACCGCATTTTTTGGCAGATCATCCTTTCATTTTCTTCATACAGGATGATGAAAGCAAGACAATACTGTTTATGGGTAGGGTATCTGATCCGTCATAGGCGCGCATCGGAAACGCAGAATGAGCGATCAAAGAGCGCGCAAAAGTACGCCCAGTACACAAAAACGGTCCCAAAAACAGGGGTCCACTCCAAATAGGCGGAAGAACATAATGCAGAATGCGTCAGCTGTCGACGCTTAACAGATCTGACGAGCTGCCGCAAACTTGACACTTCCCGCAGAAATAGTTTGTTGCATAAACCCCAAATAGACATAAATGCAAAACTGCAGCACCGGCCGGCATGAGACGCAGAAAGCGCCTGCTTGAGCATGCCGCAAAACTCAAGTGCGATGCGGCTGCCACGCTTGAGCCGGAGAATCTTTTCTACCTGACCGGGTTCTGGGGGGAAGCAGCAGGACTGCTGGAAGCCGACGGCACTGCTACAATAATTGCCCCGGCTCTTGAAGCAAAGCGGGCTGAAGCAGAGTCTGCAGACTGCACCATAGTGCGCGCAGAGCGAGGCCGCGGCATTTTACAATCGCTAATATCCAAGATGTCCGGCTCCCGCGTCTGCGTTGACTGCCAGAGTTATGATACAATGACATCAATTTTGCGCTCGCACGATTCTGCCGTGCCGTCCTCGGCGCCGTTTCAGAATGCAAGAATGGTAAAAGATTCGGCAGAGATTGCCGTGCTCAAAGAGGCGTCGGGCATAATCGATGAAATGTTTGATCTGTGCACGCAAAAGATAAGGCAGGGACAAAGCGAATCCGAGCTTCAGGCGCTGCTGATGTCGTATGCTGCGTCAAGGGAGATGTTTGATACGGGGTACAGGTTTACCATGAATCCCCTTATCGTGGCGAGCGGGCCCAACAGCGCCCTGCCGCATGCGCAGGTTACGGACAGAAAGTTTGCAGCCGGCGATCTGATAACGGTAGACATTACGCTGCGGTACCGCGGATACGTATCCGATGCCACGCGGACATTTGCGCTAAGGCGGGCCTCGGCCAAAAAGCGCGAGCTGTACGATATAGTGGCAGAGTCCCAAAAGCTTGGGCTGGAAAAGGCAAAGCCGAATGCGTCGTGCGGCGATGTGGACCGCGCCTGCAGGGAGCATATTGACAAGGCGGGCTACGGCAGATACTTTATTCATTCCACGGGACATGGAATAGGGCTGGATGTGCATGAGCAGCCTGGAATATCTCCAGGCAGTACAGGCCTGCTGTCGCAAAACATGGCAGTTACAGTCGAGCCTGGCATATACCTGCCGGGCAAGTTTGGAATAAGAATTGAGGACTCGATAATCGTCCGGCAAAGAAACTGCAGCATGCACAAGTTTACAAAAGAGCTGCTGGTGCTGTGACGCTACGGCTTTGCGGCAAGCAGCAGCACCTGCCACGGAAAGACAACCCTGCCGCCTTTTTCAAACTCTTGCGCCCTGCCTGTCACGGACTCGCGCAGCTTTTGCATCTCGCGGCGCGGCAGCTCGTCCAGCATTGACTTTTGGCGGCGCGGGACGTACCGCACATAATTGTCCCAATACTGTGCTGCAGTTCCAGGGCTGTACTCGTATTCGTACTCTGTTATTCTGATGTCCGAGAATCCTGCCTCTGACGCCACATCTCTTAGCGCGTCGAATGTTCCGTATCTGGAGAGATCCGGAGACTCTCCGGGCAGATAGTCTGGAATAACCTTCAGCGTTTCGCTCAATATGATATCAAAGTACGGCGCCCTGCCGTGCACTATGACGCCCAGGGTGCCGCTCTTTTTGAGAACATTCCTGGCGCAGCGCAGCGCGCGCACGGCATCGGGAAAAAAGAACAGTGCAAACTGGCACAGCACGGCATCAAACTTTGCTCTAAGATGAAACGATTCAGCGTCAGCTACAAAAAAGTCCGCGCCTCCCTGCCGCTTTGCAATCCTTACGGCTTCCAGCGACGAATCAAGCCCTACTGCCAGCCCGTCTTCAATCTCGCCGTACAAATGGTTGGTTGCCAGCCCAGTTCCGCATCCGAGATCCAGAATCCTGCTTCCGCTTTTGATTGCAAGCGCATCCTTGAGACTGCGCGCTATCTGGAACGGCCCCGCCATTGAGCCGGCCCACCGCTCATGGTATCGCATAGCCATTTCATTCCACAAGGCAATCATTCTCTTCTTGTGCATCAAGCCTTCGTCTGACATCAAGTACCGTGCGTCTGCACTGCCGGTTAAAAGAATTATCCCTCCGGCCTGCTGCAGCCAGCCTGGACGGCGCGATTCTGCATCGCCGCCGGCGCGGCGGCAGTACAGCACGGCAGCAGGAGGCTCAAGGACGCTGCGTCCTGCATTGACGCAGTGCGCGCCGGCGCAAAGAATCCGGCCCGGCGCCATGATTCAAGCAGGCGCCGCATTGTGCGCGCGTCATTTCTCTACAATCTTTTCCTTTATCTTGTCCAGTATAATTTCTGCAATCTCGCGCTTTGGCCTGCGTCCCGACGGCGTAGCCGAATCTCTGTCCAGTATTATGACGCTGTTTTTTGCGGGATCCTTTCTGTATTTGGTCCCAATGTCGTTTGCAACCATGATGTCGGCTCCGGCTTCCGCCATTCTTTTTCTGGCCCTGCGCATCATGACAGCCTCCGATACGTCCGCCTCAGCCTTGAATCCCACTATGACGGCGTCTTTTTGAGACTTTCTGACGCCGGGCAGCAGCTTGGGCGTCCGCCTCAGCGTCACTTGGATTTCTGCATCCGCGCTCTCAATCTTTTTCTTTTTTGCTTTGGGGGCATAGTCGGATACGGCAGCCGCCATTATTACGACATCCCATTTCTTTCGAAGCTGCTTTTGCAGGGCGGACGCCATGTCCTGATACGAGGAGACGCGAATCACAGAGGCGCCCCGCGGAGGCTCAGCCGAGCCAGGCCCGTATATCATGGTAACGTATGATCCGGCGGACACCAGCCGCTGCGCCAGCAGGGTTCCGGTCAGCCCCGTACTAAGATTGGTTATCACGCGCACGGGATCAATATGCTCCGTTGTCGGGCCGGCCGTCATCAGCACCCGCCTGCCTGCAAGAACGCCTGATCTGCCGAACCGCTCCAGCATGTGATGCAGCACGTCTTCCGGCTCCGGCGCCTTTGCCTTTCCCTCTGTTATTTGAGGATCCAGAAATGCGACGCGGTTCTTTAGGAATCTGATGTTTCTTTTTACCGACGCGTTCTCGTACATTGCCGCATGCATTGCAAGGCACATAACAATTGGAATCTTGGCGCCGAATCCTACAGTCAGTATGGTGGATATCGGCGTATCGTCTATCCCGCATGCCAGCTTGCCCAGGGTATTGGCCGTTCCAGGATATACTATGATGGCGTCTGACTTGCCATAGTCTGCAAGCCGTATGTGCTCAAGATCGCCCGTCAGTCTTGTAATTACGTCGTTTCCTGTCGCCCATTTGAGGTATGCAGGGCGTATGAGCCTGGCAGCTGCCGGGCTTTCAACGCAGGTAACATCAGCTCCGTGCCGCATAAGCAGCCTTGCAAGCTCAATTGCCTTGTATGCCGCCACGCTTCCGGCAACGCACAGTATCAGCCGCTTTCCCTCAAGCTCGGCGCCGCTGGAACCTGTTATGTCAAGCGACGGATGGCTCATCTCTTGTTCCGCAAATCCTGCAGCGCCTTTCTGATCTCTTCTGCCGTCCGCATCATGGTTTTCTCGCTCACCTTCATCTTCTCCTCAAGCAAATGCTCCGCCTCCTCCATCACAGCGTTTTTGATTATTAAAAAAGGCGTTCCGCATATGAACGAGTCCCGCCGCCCGATTTGCTCAAGATACTCGCGGCATTCTTCAGTTATGCTGCTGTTCCGCAGTTCCGGAAATCTTGACTCTCTGACATCGTCCGCATACTCCCGCACGGCGTCTTTAATCTCCTTTGCCAGATTGCGGTACTTTTTGACAAAGCTGAATTCCCGCTCGTACATTCCAAGCATGTCGTGCAGGACAAGCACCTGGCCGGTGCAGCCTGGCCCTGACCCTATGCCGATGGTAGGAATACTGAGCATTTCGGTGATGGCTGCTGCCGTTTCCTGCGCAACCATCTCAAGCACTATTCCAGACGCGCCTGCATCCTGCACTGCTTTGGCATCCTGCACCAGCTTTCTTGCAGATTTGGCGTCCTTTCCGCGCGTTTTGTATCCTTTGGCCAGCCCTGCCGTCTGCGGCTGCACTCCAATGTGCCCTATAACGGGAATACCTGCATCCGCAATGGCGGATATTCTCTCGGCCGCCTCTGCTCCGCCCTCCAGCTTTACCGCGTCGGCGCCCGCCTTTACAAGAATGCCCGAGTTTTCCACCGCATCCTTGGAGCTGGACTGATACGACATGAACGGAAGGTCTGCCAGTACGGCCGCATTCCTTTTTGCAGCCGATACTGCCTGCGTCCAGAGGCGCATCTGCTCCATTGTAACCTGGGTCGTATCCTGATGGCCCAGCATCACCATGCCCGCGCTGTCTCCCACCAGAAGAATGTCTATTCCGGCTTCGTCGCAGAGGCGCGCCATTGTATAGTCGTAGCTTGTAAGAGCAGTTATCCTGCTGCGGCGCATGATGTCCGCCAGCTTCATCAGGAGCGATCCCTCCATGTTCTGATGCGCCTCTCAGCGTCTGCCAGCGCGGCCCTATTGTCATAGTCTTGCACGATTTTTCTTAGCGCCCCTCCTTTCTCTGATGCAAGCAGCCTGCACTGCTCTGCCAGCATCCCGGCCGATCGCACTGCATTATCCACTATTGTGATATTCGCGCTGCGCGCCGTTCTGGACAGCGGGTTGAGGTCAAACGCAATTGCGGTCTTGCCCGCGTCTGCCAGAGCCTGGCACCTGTCGCCGTCTTCAATGAACAGCAGGACGGCGTCCGCTTTCAATATTCCGCGCACATCCGCCATGAACCGCGCCGACTCTCCGCCCGGAAGCATTCCGAGAAACTTTCTGTCCAGCCCCAGTATGCCCTTGGCGCCGCTCTCTGAAAGCCTGCCGGCAATTCTATCCTTCCGCCCGTCTTCCCTGTCGTAGAATATGTTCGCCTCAATCAGGGCTCCGGCAGCCTCTGCTATGCCGATTATCTCATCAGGACAGAGGGCCGCCGCATTTCCGTTTACTGAAATTACTGGATGCTCTGCTAAAATGAGCGCGGCGGCTGCCGCACGCACGGCTTTTTTGGCAGAGCGCATGGTTTTTTCTCCCAGCAGGTAGTCAAACGCCTCGCCCCTGCCGTGGGCTATCAGCCCTTCCTGAGATACGATGCCGCGATCAAACCCGCCTACCAAAAGATCTCTAGTCTTGAGCGACGCGGCTCGGGGATGACTCTCTGGAATCAGCATGAAATCAGCCTGGCTCCGTCGTTGTCTATCTCTGTCTTGATTACGATTCCGCCGCGTCCTGCAAGAATGCCTAGCGCAGCAGCCTCTTCCTTGGGCGATACAAGCGCAAATACGGTCTCGCCGAACAGCGCCACGCCGCATCTTATGCCTGCGGCTTGAAGATCGAGCGCAGCGGCCTCCATCCTGGGAGTCATTATGCTGACATGCCTTGAAAACTCAAGTGACATGTCCTGAAATTCTCCGATATCCCTTGACTTTAGCAGCCTGCCTACAAGCCGCTCTCCGAGCCCGTTTATGCTGTCCAGGCGCTCATCCATGAACCGCCTGGTTGAAATCGGCGAAAAGCAGATCATGACAACGCTTGAATCAAGGCTGATCTTCTCAAGCGAGCCTGTTCCGGGCGGGCCTGCGCGCGTCCTGATCTCAAAGCCGCCGTGATACGCGGCAATAACATCGCCTAGTCCGGTGCGGCAGCAAACTTCGGCCTCATGAGCTATCCGGGCCGCCACTGCATCGTCAAGCCCGATGCCGAGCGCGTTGTTTAATGCAATTGAGAGCGACAGCGCGGCCGCGCTGCTAGAGCCCAGGCCGTACCCCACCGGCACTGCGATATCATGCAGCACGGATGCATAAAACGGGCCGCCTGCAAGCTTGAAAAACTCTGATATCACATGCTCTGACAGGCGCGTATCGTCTGTCCTATAGCCTTTAACCTTAATGCCGTATCCAGGCTCTGCCGCAGGCCTGACCTTCACTAGGGTGGTAACGCCGTCCGCGACTGAAAATCCTGCGCCAAGGGAACCCACAGCCTGGGATTCCGCATTCTTTTCTGCTTTGAAGAACCCTGTTACATGGGCTGGGCAGAATGCCTTTGCCTTCACCACGCTCTTTAAACTTGTGGAAAAATATAAGAATATGGATTAAATAGTTATAATGAGTTTAAATTGACTAAATACACCAGACGCCTGCAGAAGATCGGCTCTACAACGATGGTCTCGCTGCCAAAAGGATGGGTTGACGCAAACGGCCTTGCAAAGAACGACGAGGTGCAGATAGAGTCAAGGGAGAACATGCTCCTGATTGCAGCAAGCAGCCAGGGCAGGCCGATACGCGATGTTACAATATCATACCCGTTGCCGGAAAATGAGAACATATCGGCCAATGTTACGGGCGCGTATCTTCTGGGGTACGGCATGATTCACATCAAGAGCGCAGAGTCCATTCCAATACGGGACAGGCAGAACATACGGGATTCGGTAAGGCGGCTTGTCGGCATGGAGATAATGGAAGAGGACGCGTCGTCGGTTACGGCTCAGTTTCTTTTGGATCCAGCAGCGCTGAATCCGCAAAAGACGCTCAAGAGAATGAGCAAGATCGTCCTCGGAATGTTCGGCGATCTTCTCGGAGCCCTGGCGTCCGGAGATCAAAGCAACCTGCCGACTCTGCACAGCAGGGACTTGGAGGTCAATCGGCAGTACTTTCTCTCTGTCCGGCTTATTCGAAATGCAATCGCGGACAAGAATCTTGCTGACGCATTCAACCTGGAGAATGTGGACGTAGTAGACTATAGGATGGCCGCCAACATGCTGGAGGGCGCTGGCGACACGATGGTGGAGCTGGCGGACGCGCTGCCGAATACGTCGGCAAGCCGCGACGATCTGGCCAAAATATATGAAATTGCAAAGGACTGGCCGCGGATGGGCGAGACAGCAGTGGACTCCTTTGTGGACAACAACAGAAGGCTGGCAATATCCGCAATAGAATCGCATAAAAGGAATCAGGCAGCCGTAGCATCCCTGCGAAACTCGCTGAGCGGACGCGGCCGCGTCCAGATAGACTTTCTTGACATCCTGTACATGTTCGACAGGGTGGAGCGCTCCTGGGCAGACATTGCCGATCTGGTCAAGCCCGTTTACGGAAGCCCAGGCTGAGGCGCGTTGGAATTTCAAATCAGCCAGTTAGAATATGCGCTGCCTGGGCCAAAATTCAGTCAGGCTTGGCGCCCAGCTCGCCTGTTCCATGACCCTGCCTGAACGCGCAAAATACGGCAAGAACGCTGCGCCCAGGCTTGCAGTTATGAAACAGGCTTGCTGGCAGCATTTGCGTCCCGCCAAGACGTGAAGCCTGCACCAAATCCGATGCATGTATAACATAAAATTTACGATTGAGATACAATTATTGCATTTATTGTAAAATCTGTGCAAAAACCACGCGGGATGCAAATGCTTACGGCTTGTTGCAACTTTATGCATATATATGATATTGTCGTATCATATAGTAAGAATCGCGAGTGGGCGGTTTTAGGGGAGTAGCACTCTGCATCTGTGCAGATCTGTTTCCCGCTATTCTATTTTACCGCCAGGAAATTCTTTAACGCCAGACTCATTCAGTTTTCCGTCTGGCCTGTAATTGCAGTTATGGTGGCTTCATTTGACGGAACTGGCAAGCTTGTGGTAAATTTTCATGCCTGGCAAGCGTCGGCAGATGACATATTCTGTACTATGATCTTTCGCTATTCTTACGCAATACTCTCATTCCTAGTCTATACTTGCGCTCACAACCAATGTCGCTCCAAACCTAAAATACAGGCACAGATCGGTACTTTTCAGCGACAATACTTGTAATCGCCAGTATATTGACCAGTTTAATCACTGCATGTACTGTTGACTTTTCTTATGAAAAATTTGGCTGTCTGCAGAGCCGTCTGCCGGCTTTGCCGGATCTGACGATCTCCCATAAACTCAAGTTTCCATTTGACT
>CAYGAM010000031.1:0-21754 GCA_964347915.1 uncultured Nitrosopumilaceae archaeon
GTATATCATCACTTCAAAGCCAACTGTCCCGAAAAGTACATTTTCATCTACTGATATCATCTGCACTTTTCCGGACATTGCTTCTTTTTGCAACAGCGATGCCATAACATACCTACTCTCACCCTTGATGATGCGATTCTGCCAATTTCCTTTGTACTGATACCACTCGTATGTTGCGCTCTCTGGAAGATTGTCATAATTTTCAAAGAGCGAAGACTGCCTTCCGCTTTGAAGAGATTCAGCAAACGCGGACGGATGGATTTTTTCATGTATGTACAAAGGAGTTGCAGGAGTGGTCATGTTATCCAGATTATCGTCTCTGTCCCATGAGAGAACCGGCCCTGTACGCGAACGTATCGGCGGCTTGTAATCTATGGGAGCGCGATCATCGTCTTTCATGAATTTGACAGTCTCTTCTGTAGGCAGATTGACACGCTCTTTTGCGTGCTTGTAGTTTTCGACATTTTTTGCGCTTTTTCCTTTTGACTTACCTTTACTCATTTCGCCACACCCCATGGGGATTCTATTGCAGAGTCAATTGCCTCTCTGGCCTCATCTGTACCGTGCGTGTTCTCAAGCAAAAGATACTTCCACAGACCTGCGCATGCGCGATCATTCGATGCGTTGACTGCGGGTTGCCACCACTGTTTTGTGTACTCGGCCTTTGATTTTGAGTCCTCACTTGACTGTCCCTTGAATTCTATGACAAGATGCCTTAGTTCGCTGCCTGCTATGCGCGCCACAAAGTCTGGAGTATATGACCGCCATTGAACTTTGGAGTGATCAAAATATGGTATGTTCCATCCAAGCCGGAAGTTTCTGGCCCAGGCCTGTACGCGTTCATGTGCATCAAGAATGTCGGCAAGCATTTGCTCTGGTTCGCTGTGGCATGCCGCCGCATTGAGTTCTGAATGTCCTGTTATCTTGCCGGCAGATTTGGGATAGCGCCATTTTAGCGAAGTTTCAAATTCAATATTTGACGTGTCGTGTGAGTGAGGCTGGCTTGAATCCATCTCATCTGCAAATATCGGACGTATTGCCTTCTCGCTTCGTCCTTCAATGCAAGCTTCAACAATTTTTATTGCTGCGGCCTCAAGATTCTCTTCATCTGCTAAAAGTTTGATATCGCATGAAACGTTGGGATGCTTAAGCCATTCCCTTGCCGCCTGAATTGTGGACGAAAAGAGAACGGCGTTGCGGACAAAGTTTGTGTTAGCTTTCTCATAGAATAGTTTTGTTACTCTGTCTGCCAGTCCATAGATTACTTCGCCGTCTCTTAGATTTTTTACAAGAATGGTTTGTGTTTTGCCTGTAATATCACCAATCACTACCTTTTTTGGTGTCTTGTTTATTGGCCTGTATTTTCTGACCTTTGCCGGATCCAATTGATAATAAATGGACGGACTCTCGACAACGTATGACGATATGTTGGGAAATGTGATTCTGTACTCTTTTCTATCTTCTACTGTTCTTATCTTCCACAGCTGACGGGGGGGAGAGGGCGGCGGCCCGTTCTTGCCGCGCATAAAACTGAATGGAACGCCAAATATGTACGCATATTCTGGAGATGTTTCTATGGTTTTGTCATATGGAAGTGTGGTGCGCCTCAGAGCCCTGCCAGCAACCTGCTCGCATAAAAGCTGACTTTTGAACGGGCGAAATCCAAAAATGTGCGTCACAGTGCGCGCATCCCAGCCTTCAGTAAGCATTGATACGGAGATTATGCATCGTACATGTTCTCCAGGCTCGCCTTTACTGCCTATGGTATTGAACGCGCACCTGATGTGCTCTCCAAGATCCTTTTTGCTCATCTCATCATCAAAGAAATCTTTTTGGATGTTCACGATTCCACTCTCTTCTTCCATTCCTGTTTCGTCTATCTTGGAGTGAACCAGCAGCGTTGGAAGATGCCTGACTGGACCACTGCCGTCTGATTCAACATTTGAGAACGCTTCAAGCATTCCTTTGCGCCACATCTTTTTGGCATTCGATTCTTTTGACATGTCGCAGTATCCTGCAATATACTTGTACAACTCATTGGCATTGGCAACGGTATTTGCCACTACAATCATGACTGGAACAATTTCACTTTTTTTGTAGTGCGCATTGATTTCGTTGTAGTGCTTGTACATTAAGTCAAGCAGTTCGTAGACATCCTGAGGCATTTTGTCGTGTTTGATCTTGCGCTTGCTCTTTGGAAGATAATCGAATATGTTGCGGTATATTGGCATGCCGCTTTTTTCGTCTTTGACATCGTCCTCTACTGGAACCCTGGGTATTTTTGTAAGTCCGGCCTCAATTGCGTCAATGAGCGCATAGTCTGAGACTGTCCATGGAAAGAGTTCGCTTTTCAGCTCGTCCGGCTTTTTTAGGTACATTGGCGTTGCAGAGAGGTCAAAAACCCACCCAAGCCTCCTTTGTTTCTGCAAGGCCCGCAGCGCATTAAACCAGAGCGCAGCCTGCTCTTTTTCAGCGCCGTCCTCATTGTTCTCTTTAACATCCGCCGGCCTGTAGCAGTGGTGCGCCTCGTCGTTTAGAACTATGATCTTCTGAGCGCCGCGATGTGATGCGAGCCGCCGGTTGAGCATCTTTTCTTCAGTCTCTGTCCATTCTTCAGGATCTGTTTCGCCGTAGCGCTTCAGCAGATCTTTGATTGTCCTGGATGGTGTATCGCTATCGCCGTTGATGGCAAGCTCCGTTTTTGGTTGAAATGCCTGAAAATTTAAAATTGTAATATGCAGATTGCCGGGCATTTTCATGTTCGGCGGAAGCAAGTTTTTGTAGATCTTACTATCAGAATGCTCCAATACGGACAGCCTGTCCTTGACAGTCAGATTTGGCACCATGATGAGGATGTCTGTCCTGCTTTTTTCATTAAGGGACAGCCATAAAATGATCATTGCCATGACCCATGTCTTTCCCGTACCAGTCGCCATTTTTATGGCAAGCCGGCTTATTCCGTCATTCCATTTTAGGTTGATCTGCCTCAGCTTGCCGTAAATGCCGTTTTTGCGCTCAGCTTCGCGCTCTTCTTGGGGGGGGGTGTCTTCTTTGAGAGAAGATCGCAGATGTATATAGTGCTCTCTACCGCGTCAATCTGGCAAAAGAATGGCCTGTTGTCAAAATCATCTTCGCGCGTCCAGTATTCCAAAAGATTTCTCGTCGTATTGCTTGTACCGGGATATCCTGCATTGCGCCATTCCTGCACCTGCGCCCGCATCTGGTTGATCTGCTCGTATGGCTCTGCTTTTTCTTCAGTTATGGTCACTGCTCCCTGCTCTCTTTCCGGTTTTGGCACCGTAAGATACGCTCCGCTGGGGCGCCTGCCGCCCAACATTTCGTTGGTAGCCTTCCCAGCATCGTCAAGCTTCCAATGATATTCTGGATAGTCGTACGGATTATTCAGAATTGGGTTGGTATCTGGATCATTCATATCCACAACAATTCGTACGATGTCTATCCTGTTAAAAATTTTATCGGATCTGCTAGTTTGTTTCAAGACTCTGCCTGAATGTGCGAGAAGTGGTATGATCTTTGCACGTAGAATGACGGCTGTAAAGCATACGGCGAATGACTAGCATGCCTTGGACTTTCATGCCTGAAATGAATCGGCATGTCCCTGCATCAGGTACAAACCTACCCTCCAAATTTAAAATCAAGCGTTATATCTGGAGATTATGGGAGAATCAGGATGACTAGTCTGGCAGTAAATGTAGGACCAATGCGTCTTGAGCGTCCGGCGATGCTGGCATCCGGAATCCTGGGAATCTCTATGGATGTCCTGGGCAGAATCCACAAGGCTGGAGCGGGAGCCATGGTAACAAAATCGCTTAGCGTTGAGCCGTGGGAGGGATATGCGAATCCTACAGTTGTGGGCGTAGGCAGCGGAGGATGGATCAATGCAGTCGGGTTGTCAAATCCGGGAGCTACCAAGTTTGCAGAGATGATGTCGGGAACAGACCTACCAATAATAGTGAGCCTGGTGGGCTCCGTCCCAGGCGACTTTGAGGCTATGATCCCGCAGTTTAGAAACTGCCGCGTGCTGGGATACGAGATAAACCTGTCATGCCCGCATGTCGCGCATGTTGGACTGGAAGTGGGAGACGACACCGAGCTTGTGCGGGATATTATAGGAACTATAAAGAGCGTTACACACGAATTCGTAATAGCCAAAGTCGGGCTTGGGAATGCGCATTACATTGAAACCGCGCAGGCGGCAGCCGATGCCGGAGCCGACGCCATTACTGCAATAAACACAATACGCGCAATGGCCATAGATGTCGCAACGCGCAAGCCTGTTCTAAGCAACGGAATCGGGGGACTCTCTGGAAAGCCGATAAAGCCAGTAGCAGTCCGATGCGTGTATGAACTTGCATCAAGCATGGACCTGCCGATAATAGGGTGCGGCGGCGTCTCATGCTGGGAAGATGCAGTAGAGTTTATTCTTGCAGGAGCGTCGGCAGTCCAAGTCGGCAGCGCGGTGGGAGACGCGTGGACGGACATATTCGGAGAAATCAACCGAGGCATTACACAGTACATGATGCAACAGGACTACAATTACATAGAGGAGATGATAGGAGCTGCGAGACCCTAACCGGCATACAATTCTTGAGGTTCGAGAGACAAGGGACGAAACGCCTACTGTCAGAACCCTGATATTCGAAGACAAGACGCTCTCGCAGGCTCTTCCAGGACAGTTTGCAATGGTCTGGGTTCCAGGACGAGGCGAGCTTCCGATGAGCATAATGGCGGCAGGCGGCTCCAGAGCTGCATTTACCGTACGCAGGCACGGTCCGTCGTCATCTGCGCTGTACAATGTAAAGGAGGGCGAACAGATAGGAGTCCGAGGGCCGTATGGAAACTCGTTTGATATCCGGCGCGGCAATATAATGCTGGTCGGCGGCGGCACGGGACTGGTTCCGCTGATGCGGCTTCTCACGCATCTTGATCTGCCGCACAGCGTCACATTTCTCATGGGAGCCCAGACCAAAGAAGAGGTATTCTTTGACGGCCTGGCAGAATCAATACTGGACAGCATGCGGCACAATATCATAGTCACAACAGACGACGGCTCAATGGGCAGGAAAGGCTTTGTAACAGACGCAGCCGAAGAGCTTTTGCAGCAAGAAAAGTACGATGCTGTATACACATGCGGGCCGGAACTTATGATGTACAAGGTTGTCCAGTCGGCCGTCAGCCGGGACATATTTGTCCAGGCCAGCCTTGAGCGGGTTATGAAATGCGGAACGGGCATCTGCGGCAGCTGCTGCATGGATGCCGATCTTGTCTGCAAAGACGGCACGGTATTTGACGGGCATCACCTTGCATCAAGCAGGGAGTTTGGCAATACCTT
This sequence comes from uncultured Nitrosopumilaceae archaeon, assembly GCA_964347915.1. Classification (GTDB taxonomy): domain Archaea; phylum Thermoproteota; class Nitrososphaeria; order Nitrososphaerales; family Nitrosopumilaceae; genus CAYGAM01. Next base: position 5,354 of record CAYGAM010000031.1, read on the forward strand.
TAGGACAAAATCCGGAATACCGGAAAGTTACTGACGGTATGGCATCATGACGCACTGGACATATGCCCATGCTGCGCTGCGCCTTGGCTGTCATGCAGAGCGTCTGCACAGCCTGACATGCTCTCAAGCCAGACACAGGCATGAGCGCATGCGGTACTGGCGTATGAACGGCTTTCTGCTACACCATGCGCTCCCAAAAAAGCACGGCTCAAGCAGCGCTAGCGCCGCGCCCACTCGGGAATCCATGCAAGCATCTGCCGAGTCCCAAAACATGTGATTCTCGCCGCACCCGCACTGCGCCGAGCCCAGGCCGCATGCTCTGCGCGCCGCGCCAAAAAGCGGCGCACGCGCCAATGCGCTGCCGCCCTTGTCCCACATGCTCTGCATGATGTACCGCACATGTCGTACTGTACATGTCGTACCGCGCATGCCCTGCACGCTGCCCAGGAAAGCGTCTTTCATGCCGTTCCCTGCCGCAAAGACGTTGCATGAGCCGCCTGTACTGGAGATTGCCGAAATTCCAACAAATAAGTTAAAATCTAACATAAATTCTAAATCCTTAAGATGAGACTGCGCAAGTTCCGCGTTCGGGCGTACCGCTGCATACACGACTCTGGCGAGATCAAAGTAGGCGACCTGGCGGCATTCGTAGGCAGAAACGAGAGCGGCAAGACCACGATACTGCAGGCTTTAACACTGCTGAATCGAAACGAAAAGATCTCTGAACTTGACCTCTGCGACGAGATGGCAGACGAGCTGAAATCCGAGATCAAGATAGCAGAAGGAGAGTTTGAGCTCACGGATACGGAATCCACGCTAATAAAGCAAAAGTTTCCTCATCTGCCGGAACTCAAAAAGCTAAAGGTGTTCCGCACCAACAAAAAGAAAACCATCCAGTACGACTTTGGCAACTACAAGATAAGCGATGCCGAGAACAAGGAGATTAATTCCTGGGAAAACTTCAAGGCCAGAATATTCAGATTCATGGATGCAATCCCGAATCACATCAAAGTGCAGCTTGATACGCAGATATTCGAAGGCACCATTCCCGTATACAAGGAGATCTTTGACCGCAAGCTGGCGGAATTTGACAAGAATTTTCGCACGATAGCTTCTGAAGAGCGGCTGGTCATCAAGGAATGGAGCAAGATATATGCCAGCACGGACAACAAGTATGAGAACCTGCTGCGGGGCTCGTCAGACAAAAGGGCGCTGGTAAGCTACATTGAGACAAACCTGCATCCGAGATTCGTATACTTTTCGGACTATAAAAAAATCTACGGCAACATAAACCTAAACGAGTATGTCAAGAACAAAAAGGGCGACAAGACTGGCAGAATCGAGTACATTGAGGACTTTGATCGCGCCGAAACCGTAAGAAACCTGTTTTACCTTGCCGAGCTGGACATTGAAGAGATGCAAAAGCTGCAGGACAGCCCGTCAAGGCTGATTAAATTCCTAAACACTGCAAGCAACAAGCTTACGCAGCGGCTGAATCCCGCCTGGAAGGGCGACCCGATACATGTTGATCTGAGGTATCAGCCCGGCAACATAATGAGCATTGTAATTTCTGATGTGCACAAGGATGGTACAATAACCAATACGGGACTGCTGAACCGAAGAGCGGAAGGCTTCAAGTGGACGTTTTCATTTATTGTAAACTTTGCAGCCGAAACCCAGAGAGCCGAACTCAAAGAGGCAATCCTGCTTCTTGACGAGCCGGCAAGAAACCTGCACCCCACCCAGCAGATGGGAATATCCGATCTGCTAAAGAACCTGGCGGGATCAAACCAGGTGCTGTATGCGACGCACTCTCCGTACATGATATTCGACTATACTCCAGGCAACCTGCTTGTAGTCGAACTGGACAAGAGAAAGCACCTTAGTACGATATTCTACGACTATTGGCATGCCGACAGCAAGACGCTGGTTCCCATCCTGTACGGGCTCTCAATGGGGCTGGTCCAGTCCATAGTGGACAGGAGCATAGGCTCAAATTCCAGGCCTGCAATCATCGTAGAGAACATGTCCGACAGCATGTATCTCAATGCGTTTGACAAGTTCATTCAGGATCCAAACATCTCAATGAATCCGCTCAACATCGTTCCGTCATTCAGCAAAAACTCGGTTCTCCCGCTTGCAATACTGTACAGGAACAACCGCTACCGCACATTCATGCTGATGGACAATTCCGAAGAATCCAAGCAGATATCCACAAAGCTCGTTGCAAACGGATTTTCGCCGGCGCAGATGATCTTCTTCAAGTCCGGAGGAAAGATCATGCCGTCAATTGAGGATTACCTGTCCATTGACGATTACGTCTATGCGGTAAACCAGACGTACAGCGTAAAGCTGCGCGAAGAAGGCTATACAAGCATCACAAAGGAGCAGATTCAGGCAAAGCCGCAGCCCGGCATAGTTGAAAGCCTGGAGGCTATATGGAAGGATCACAAGGACAACGGCTGGGGCAGATTTGACCGGGAAGAGATTGCAAGATACATCTGCGAAAAGATTGCGATTGAGGAGACGGAATTTCTCTCAGACAAGACAAAGGACAGCTTTAGGTCGCTGTACAGGCTGATAGCCGAAAGAGTACTGCAGCATCAGAATACTACAAAGATAGAAAAGACTACGCTCAATTACCGCGGCGACAATGCGCCGGGAGTCTGAATTGCACGCATCCATCAGTGATGGGACATGAAGCCGATATTCATACTGTGCATGCTGTCTGTCCTGCTTGCCGCGCCCGCGTTGCACTATGACGCATGGGCCGAACTGGCAGAGCGCACAAATCTGGACGGCACGGTCCTGCTAAAGTTTGTCATTCCGGAAGCGGATGAGATTAGAGTGTGGCCTTCTGGAGGCGCCGAATTTACGTCATTCAAGACCGAGCAGGGATGGGACGGCGAGATAAACTCGGCCGGCGTCCTGGTGGCAGCATCTCCTGAGCCGCGCCAGGCCGGAGAATCAGTCAAGATAGGGCTAAAGTCTACTGACAATGAGGTTACAATAAACTGGAAGATACTAAACGGCGGCCAAGAAGAGTCGTCGGGATTTTCATTTTACGAGCCGGATACGCCAGAGGCGCCCCCAGGCATTAGCGACTCGGCGGACATCCGCATAGTGCCGTCAAATCCTGCCCCAGGCACTGACTTTCGCGTCGTCGGCCAGGGATTTGACGCAAATCAAGCGCTGACTCTTGAACTGGACGGCACGCCTTTGGGAGGCAGCTTTGCATCAGACGCCTCCGGCTCATTCGTAGTTACGGGCGAGGTTCCGGCAGGCGCGGCAGGAACCGTCAGCATCGAAATAAGAGACGCTGCAGGAGATGCAAAGTCCGCGAGCATTGATCCTTCCAGCGCATCAAGGGCTCCGTCCCAGACTGCAGACGCATCATCGGCGCCGCTGGCAATATCTTCGATAGATTCCAGCATTCTGCCTGGCGGCACCCTGACTGTCAGCGGAACGGGGCCTGCCGGCGAGTGGATATGGGCAAACTTGGAGAACAATGAAAACCTGCTGACCAGCGAAGTCGTCCAGGTAGCCTCGGACGGCTCATGGAATATTGAAGGCAGGGTGCTGCGCTCGTCTCCTGCAGGAGAGTACGCCTTTACAGTATTCACCGGACAGGAGGAGGATACGTCTGTTGTGGCGGTAGGGTCGGAGCGAATCCTGGACTTTGAATCCAGCAGGACGCAGTTTGCGGCTGGAAACGATATCGTATTTGAAGGCAGAGCGCAGGCAGGAACTTTGGATGCTACAATTTTGGATCCGGACAACGTAATAGTGTACCAGGAGTTAATATCAGTTGACGGCACCGACGAGATGGAGATACGGCATCCCACCCTTGACGACTCTGTGCCTGGAACCTACACGCTGATAGCAAGGCAGGGCAGCGACGTATCGACTGCGGTTGCAGGGCTGGATGAAGAGGCGCGCGAAAATCTCCTGATGGTGTTTGACAAGTCAGTCTATGCGGACAGCGAATCTGCAACAATATCGATTACCGGCATTCGCGGAACCACTGTAACATTGGAGTTTGAAGAGGAGGGCCCAAACTCAGTGGCGCATCAGGAGATACCGTTTGACACGGAACGCGGCGAGAGCATAATACACGAAGAGGATCTAAGCTGGCTCACTTCTGGGACTTACAAGGCTACTGCAAGATCGTCTGGAGCCGAATCTACCTTTAGGTTTGCGCTAAACCCTACGGATACGGGAGAGATCGAGTCGTTCTCCGTAGGGGGAGAGCACTTTTACAAAGTAGGAGAAAACATTCACGCCATCATCAAGACGCAGTTTAAGAATACGCTGCTGGATTTGGAAGTCAGGGATACTGACAACCAAGTGGTGGTCTCGCGGGTGCTGTTTACGAGCCATGACGGCCTTGCAAGAGAAATAATTCACATTCCTGCGGATGCCGAGATTGGCAGATGGGTTGCCACGGTTACCAGCGGCAGCAATTCGCTTGACCAGAGCTTTGAGATAATACCGGAAGATCACACAGGCATGCTGGCCAGGCTGATAAGCGTGAGCGATGTGGCGGGCTCGCCGATCATATCAATAAAGGTTGAAGGCGGCACAGGCGGCGCCATTATAGATCTTCTTCTGGAAGATCCCAGCGGAGCGGCAATATGGGAGAATGTTGAGGATCACACCGGCGAAAAGACCAGGTTTTCAGAAGAAGGAGTGCGGAACATAGTACATACGCTTGCTACAGACTATGAAGACGGAACGTACATCATGAATATTACTGACACTAGGACTAGAATGACAGTGCAGGTGCCGATACCAATATCATAAGGCAGGCCTTTGCTATGCCAATCCAGACGCGATTCACAGCGGGTACTTGAAGATGCCAATACTGATATCATAAGGCAGGCTTTTACTGCCTGACACATTCCTGCATCAAAGCATGATGCTGGTGGCATGACCGCACTACAAGTACAGGTACGGCATCGGCGCGCATCCTGGCCAAAGCCGCCAAGCGCGCACCCCGGAAAACATTCTGTAATTTGCTGTAACAGCTCGGTTCCTGGAAGTTTAGGCGTGCGTTTTGCCACCTCGGAGGCGCCTCCAGGGTAAATTCGTGCCTGAAATCTGGAACAGCTTCCAGAGCTCAAGATGTTACAATTTGCTGGCAATTGCAGGCACTGCGCCGAAAAGCGGCGATCTGGGCGCATATTTTCATTCTGATGTGGTATTATTTCTCATCGGCGGTATTGCAGCAGGCGCGCATCATCGTGCTGGCGATTGAAAAAAAAGGCGCGCATTATCCGGCCTGTCAGGATCTTGCCCTGACAAGCGTTTCTGTCATTGCACATCTAAGTTAATACGTATGCATGAAGCACAAATGTTCGGATAGATTGTCTTCTTCTGCAGAGCAAGCCGTATCATACATTGCAACGAGACGCGTATCGGCTTACATGGACAAGAAAGTGCTCACAATGGACGAGCACGCGCTCACAAGGGACGCGGTCAAAAAAATGCAGATGAAAAAAAAAGATACCGTTGTAGTGGTGAATTACAAGAAAGAACCCTTAGGCATAGTCACAAGATCTGACATACTGGGCAAGGTCAGCGACGCGGACGTTAATGCCGAGCTGACAATGCTCAAGGATATCATGTCAAAGCCTCCGTTCACAATCCAGGACAGCTTTACGCTGCAAGAGGCGCTACGGAAAATGCGCGACAAGAATGTCAAGAGGCTTGTTGTAATGCGCCGGGGGAGGCACCTGGCCGGAACCATATCAATATCTACAATATTTCAAAAGTACAAGGATGCTACAACAAAACCCGATGCATCATACAGCCCGCCATTCAAGGCTATTCTCGGAAACCTGGGCTTTGTGCTCCAGTTTGCAGGCGTGCTTCTTCTTGTACCTGCCGTACTATCCACGCTTCTAAACGACACGCAGAGCGCCACCGGCATCTACCTTACTACCGTATCTCTGCTTATTGTCGGATTCTTTCTCAACTCATACGGCGAAAAATCCAGCCTCAACATGCAGCAGGCGTCAATACTGGTCTTCTCCAGCCTCTTCATCCTGATTCTTTTTGGAACGATGCCTTACATTTACGTAAATCCGTACCATGTGGAATCGGGCATCGATCTCTTTGCAAACAGCTTCTTTTCCAGCGCCGCCGGCTTTACCACCGGAGGAATCTCGCTGTTTGAAAAACCGGAAGAGCTGCCGCAGTCGTTTACGTTTTACCGGGGATTTACCCAGCTTGTGGGCGGCATGAGCTTCATCTATCTCGTCATGACTGCATTCTATCCGTCCTCAAAGATGCAGTCGATGCGCGGCTTTCTGACGGGGCAGCGGCTTCACCTGCGCGAACTGTTTGGAACCATTACGCTGGTATTTCTGGCATACATTCTGGTGATGGCTGCCCTGCTGTACCTGCTGGGAACAGAAGACATAATCGACGACGTGTCCCTTGCAATGAGCACAATTGCTACCGGGGGATTTCTTCCAAGCTCGACTATACTGGACGACTTGAGCTGGGCGGAGTCTGCCGTGCTGATAGGAGGCATGATACTTGGAACCCTGCCGTTTACGCTTCATTACAGCATAGTGAGAAAAAAGTCAATTCTTCCCAGGATCAGCAGGGAGATTGTCATCTATTTCATAATACTGGCGATCGGGATTTTCATGTTCGTTATAGCAAGCGGGCTTGATTTGCAGACCGGCATATTTGCTTCAGTCTCTGCCAGCACCACTGCTGGAATTCAGCTTCCGGCCGCCGGAGCGCTGGAGCAGGAGCCCAGGATGATACTAGTCGCGCTGATGTTTATCGGAGGATGCGGATTTTCTACGGCGGGCGGGATCAAGATATTCCGCTTTATGCAGATGGGCAGCTTAAAGAGGCTCTTGTCTGCAAGAACGGCAGGCGGCAAGGATGACACGCCCAAGCTTGAAAAGGACAAAAAAGATCTCATAACAGCGTCCATAATAATAGGATTGTTTCCTATTACGGCCTTTGCCGTAGCCGGATACTTTATGGTTGCAGTCGATGCCGAGTTTGAAGACGCGTTCTTTGAGGCTACGGGCCTGGTGACAACGGGCGGCCTTTCGACAGGCATCATGTCGCTGGAAACTGATCCGGCGACCAAGATAATCATGAGCTTTGTCATGATATTCGGCCGCCTGGAAATTATTGCAATGGTCTACATATTTCTGCCAAAGCTGACAGACTAGCATGATTTAATTTGCGATCGCACGGCGCAAGGCGCATGGGAGCGCAGGGACGAAGCATCATCGCGGCGGGATTTGCAGCGGTTGCAGTATTGATTCTGGCATATTCCAGGTACCAAAATTCTGAATACATTACTCCGGATGCGGTTGACGATTTCCTGCGCATTGCCTTTGGGTTTTACATCGCCCTGCCTATTGCTCTTGGCGGCGTGGCCTATGGAATGTATCTGTACCACAAGGCAAAGCTCTCAGACGAGAGCGGACTGCTCGGCATTATCGCGCGCGCAACATGGAATGCGAGGGCAAGGAGAATCTTTGCTGCAACTTTTATCGCATACGGCACATTCTTCTCTCTGGCGTCCGGAGGACTGGTGTACCAGCCCGATGTCACATTTTCGTACCATTACGGCGTAGAGATTCCGTCGGCAGAGCTTGTTCCGTGCTGCGACGAGCCAGGATACATGCCCAAGATTCTGGCGTACCTTACCGAGCATGTCGGACTGCAGATAGTCCCAATCAACATGGTGCTGCAGCTGACAGTCTCGTACCTGGTAGGGCTGAATGTCTCAATTGCCGCAGGCGTAGCATCCATGAAGAAAAAGGGAATGGCGGGCGCCGGCGCAATAACTGGACTCTTTATAGCATGCCCTGCATGCGTCGGCACCGCCTCGTCGCTCTTTGCGGGGACTGCTAGCGGAATAGTTCTCTCTGCAGCTCTTGTGCAGCTTCAAACCCTGTTTATTGCCGTGTCGATTCCAGTCCTGCTTGCTACGCCGTTTCTTCTTGCCAGAAAGATTCGGGACTCTGAAAACTGCCAGGTTGAGCCGGGGCAGGACTAGCCTGCAGAAAGAACTCTGCGTGCAATCGGGACAGATTCATGCTGCCGCATTGAATGTCCGAAGGATGCCGCCAGGCGGGGAAGTGCCCGGTGCAATCAGGACAGAATTGTGCTTTAATGCCTGTTCCTGGATGACGCTGCTGGGAACGCGGCGCTTGGGATTTCTGGCGCCGCATTCCTGTGCGCCACTATTCTGATATCCCGGTACGGCATCCGGGCATCCCGGTACGGCAGCATTGTGGTACAATCATGGACGGCCGCGCTTTGGCATTCTGATACCATGACAATTCTGCCGCACTCTGAGAATCTGTTTTTGCATCGCGGTACGGCAGCGCTGCTGCACTGCCGCGCTCCGGCATTCCCATGCCGCTGCGGCATGGACTGCACCGCATTCCTGACCACGCTTCCGCTCATAACTATTGTCGCCGAAAAGCAATGATTTGTGGGCATATTTCCGCTTTGATACGGCAGCGCTTTTGAGTGACAGTATAGAAACAATGGCGCGCCAAAGCTGCAATATGCGTGCAGATCGCTCCTTTTTGGCGGCAGCGCCTGCCGCACACTGCATAGATCGATTTTTATCCTGTTTGAAGATCATGCATTATCGTGGATCTGAAGAGCATTGTAGATGAATTTCCTGACTTTCCAAAAAAGGGCATCCTGTTTCGGGATTTCGGCCCCATCCTTCGAGACCCGCAGGCTTTGAACTTTGCAGTTGACGAGCTGTCGGGACGGTTTTCAATGGGCGGGATTGATGCGTTTGCCGGAATCGAGTCGCGAGGATTTATCCTGGCATGCGCCATGACGCTAAAGCACAGCAAGGGCATGATTACAGTCAGAAAGGCGGGCAAGCTGCCGGGCCCGACTCTCAAGAGGCCGTACAGCATCGAGTACGGCGAGGATGTCATGGAGGTGCAAAGACATGCCGTGAAAAAAGGGCAGAACATACTCATTTGCGACGATCTGCTTGCCACAGGCGGGACGGCGCAGGCTGCCGCCAGGCTGATAGAAGATGCCGGAGGCGCGGTGGCAGGATTTGCATTCTTTATTGAACTGTCTGATCTTGGAGGCGCGGAAAAAATTTCCGAATACGGCGTTGAGTCGCTGATAAAATACTAGGCGGTATTTATGGACAAATATTCTTCATGCATTGGTGCGGGGCGTCAATGACCGGCAAAGCCGAGATTGCAGTATTCGGCGGGACGGGCATTTACGATTCCGGAATAATAACAAACGCCGAAGAGATCAGCGTATCAACGCCGTACGGCGATCCGTCAGGCCCGATAACGCTGGGAACTTTTGAGGGCAGAAGAATGGCGTTCCTGCAGCGGCACGGCAGGAATCACTCAATACCGCCGCACATGATAAATTACCGGGCCAACATTTGGGCGTTTCAGAAGATCGGCGTGCAGCGCATCATATCGCCGTCTGCCGTCGGAAGCTTGAGGGAGGAGATTGCGCCGGGCGACTTTGCGCTGCCGTCCCAGTTTATCGACTTTACGAGAACGCGAGCTTCATCGTTTTCTGATATCGGCCGAGTCATACACATATCGGTTGCGGATCCATTCTGTCCGCAAATGCAGGATGCGGCGCTAAAGGCGGGCAGGGTGAAGAATGTCAAAATGCACCGGAATGCAACATACGTCTGCATTGAGGGCCCGAGATTCTCAACCAGGGCAGAGTCCGAATTTTTCCGCAGTACCGGCGGCGACATAATAGGCATGACAGTATCGCCGGAATGCCAGCTGGCAAGGGAGGCTCGAATCTGCTACATGTCGATATCAACGGTAACCGACTATGATGTCTGGGCGCAAAAGCCGGTTACTGCCAAAGATGTGCTTAATGTGATATCTGCCAATGCAAGGAATGTCAGGGAGATGCTGGGCGGCATGATAAGAGAACTTCCATGCGAGCGAACATGCAAGTGCAGGGATGCGCTTTCAGAAGCGGAATTTTAGGCAAAAGCGGCGGTGCTTGGGGACAGCCCCGTATCTTTTCGGCAGCCTGGCTTTTTGACTGAACCTGCCGCGCAATCGCGCCTGCATAAGGCAAGACGACGCGTCTTGGATATCTGGCAAGAATGAATTGGCAGGAACCATGTTCTGAATAACGCATAATGTTCGGATGCGCGAGAGGGGAAGAGCCGCGTCCGGCAGCAGAAGAATTGCATTGAGCATGACTCCTGCATTCTTAACTGGAGCTGTTATGAGCGCCGGAAAAAAATTCAGCATGCGCGTGATCCTGGAGGACATTCATTCTGCCGGAACAGATTGAATTGCTGTGCAAAAATCGAGCTGCTGCCGAACGAAACTGTCAAGTTTGCGGGAGATCATCAGATGCCAAGTCTCTGTATGTGATGCTGTGCAGACAGCCAAATTTTTGATGAGAAAATCAATATCCTGGGTTTGATGCCGGCGATTACAAATATTGCCGACACAAAGGGACGACTTGTGTGCATATAATTCCGCTTTGATGCGGCATTGTTTTTAGTCTGGAGTGTGAGCGCATGATTAAACCGGTTAATAGGACGGCTACAGGAACGCGAGTATTGGATAAGAAGAAAATCATAATACAGAATGCGTCATCTCCCGCCGCTTGACAAATCTGACGATCTCCCGCAAACTTGGCAGTTCCGCGGCGGAGATTTGTAAACTTTGATGAATCTGGCCCGTTATCATACAATATGCGGCACCCTCTGAATATCTGATGTTCCTTGCATTCTTGGCAGAATCTGTGAGTTTCTATTATGCTGCGCATTACCATCCCGCCGCCCAGAATATCAAAGACATTGTAATCATTCCGACTATCGCTCCCAGCATCCAGCCGCCTCTGTTGCCTTTGTCATCTGGCACAGCTCCAGGAGCAAGCGGGGGCGGAATATGAGGCTTTGATTCTCCAGTTTCAGGATCGATTGGCATGTATTCGTCAAACATCTTTGCGCTTCTCCACGATTTTCGCAACCGCTGCAAAATGCGCTACACAGACGCATATTACTCTTTCATGCTTGGGCAGCAGAATCACAAAGTCGGCGTCTATGCCGCACTCAACGCATCTGGGATCATTCCCGCTGGCAGTTCTCAGGCCTATCTCTATGTCTTCTATGTATGGTTTACCCAACTTTCCGCTCACGACCAGTTTTTTTATTGAAGAGGTATTTTCCGTCCATGCCCTCGCATATGATTATATCCTTATCTGTATTTTAGTGGTTCTGCGTGGGGTACTGTAAACTTATCGGGCGATGGAATGCCGCCTTATAGGCCGAACGCATGAACGCAGCATCGGCGCTTTTCCGAGCCGGCTTTGTCTGCGATCTCAATCATTCCGAAAATTCCGCAGTTTGGGCATTTGCCGCCTGCGCATCCGGGCGGCTTGACGCCTCTGCATTTTCTGGCCATTTTTACCGTCTCTGCTAAGAACCGCACAAAACCGAAAGCCGGTTCAAGCCCTTGCAGATTGCTCTGCATTCTTCTTTCAAAACAATGTCCAAAGACAGCCGGATGAAAACGCGCTATTTTTGGGACATTGCCAGCCGGGCTCGCGCCTTGATCCGCTTTTGGATTCGTCCGCCATGTGATCGTGCAGCCGGCGATAGGCGGGTGGTGATTCTGTCACAAGCTTTGGGCATTTTGGCGTCTTGGACAGCAGCCTGTTCGCGCTACTTTTATCCGCTTTTATGTCCGCCTCAAGAACAATGCTTCCAGCAGCATCCATAGCTGCGGCCTGAATTGCCGCCTTGCAGACATCCGTTCCAGCATGCAGCATGGAATCCTTTTTTGCTGTAATTTTTTTACTTCTTTTGCGGCAATTCTTGCCGACATCTGTCTTTTTTCCTGCATGCCTGCCATCTGCATAGCTTGATCCGCTCACATATGACTGCGTATAACAAGAGACGGCTGGCTGAGATCGCGATATCTGCACTGAAGCAAATGTTTGGAGAGAGCTTGATGCCGCTAAAATGGGACAGCATGGCGCAAGAGGCAAAGCTGAGGATCGCTCTGTGCAGCAAGCGGATTGGCGAGGCGGCAGCAATGCAGTGACATAAACGCGGTTGCCCGATGAGACTGGATTAGTGGCTTGTCGGTAGGGGGAGTTATGGAACAGACTTTCTCAAGTCCGCTATTTTTAATAGTCAGATTCGATCTAACCACAATATCATAATGAATGTCTTATGCTCCTCCATGCGGCAGGGCATCACTACCAGATCACAGGCGGTCATTGTGGGGGGGAGGGGGGGGGTATGTGTCAGCACAAAACACAAGATCTGTCGCCGGGACAGCGGGATGGTCTAGTCGAGGCGGTTGCGGCGTGTTATGCAATCCGAATCTTGACGGCGCAGGAACTGGCATGCCGTTGCGTGGATCTCATGCGGCATGCAGCAGGCGGCCCCTGCAGGACAGCAAGCCAGAAGGCGCGGGAAGGAGCCGCGCCCCGATGTCCGGAGATGGCCGGCCATGACCGCTGCACGGCAGCGCCAGCGTCCGGCTTTGGCAGGAACAGCCGCTCTGACCTTGGTACTCATAGCAGCTGCCGTATTCGGTCTGACGGCCGCCGGCGGCCTGCAGGAGGCATATGCAGAGGATATTGTCCGGGTAACCGCCGTCAGCAGCATGGAAGATGACGACGTCCTGCTGCTCAGGAGCGTCCTGGATGTGGACACTTTCACAATAGGCGGCGATACCTACGCCATAGTACCCTCCGTCAACAACCACGGCATCCAGATTGTCAACGTCACCGATCCTGCCAATCCTGCGCCTGCCGGACAACTGAGAGACAGCGGTGCCAACTCTATGGTGCTTAGGGGCGCTTACAACGCGGATGTCTTTATGAAAGACAACAAAACCTACGCTGCTGTGACAGCCTGGGCAGAAAACGGCCTCCAGATTGTAGACCTCAGCGATCCTGACAACCCGACTGCCGTCGGGAAGCTGAGAAACAACAACGCCAGGGAGCTTAACGGAGCCCGAGGCGTGGATGTCTTCACAATGGGCGGCAGGATCTACGCCGCAATTACATCATATGAGGGCGATGGCTTCCAACTGGCGGACATCACCAATCCTTCCAGGCCTGCTGCTGACGGGAACCTGAAAGATAACAGCACTCTGGAGCTTGACGGAGCCCATGGCGTAGCCGTCTTTGCTATAGGTACAAGCACCTATGCCATAGTCGCCTCCTACTTTGATAACGGCGTCCAGATTATCAACGTCACCGATCCAGACAATCCCATCGCGACCAGCCGCATGGAGAATAACAACGCCAGGGTGCTTCGCGGCGCCTATGGCGTGGACATCTTTACTGTTGGTACAAGCACCTACGCCGCAGTCTTCTCCCTGGATGACAACGGCGTCCAGATTATCAACGTCACCGATCCTGTCAACCCGACTGCCGCCGGGAAGATGAGAGACAACCCGTCCAGGGAGCTTGGAAACTCCAGAGGAATCGATGTCTTTACATTGGGCAGCAAGACCTACGCCGCAGTAGCCGCCTACGCTGATGACGGACTCCAGATTATAGATGTCAGCAATCCTGACCGCCTAACCACCGCCGGGAAATTGGAAGGAGGCGGCACCAGGCTGCTTGACGGAGCCGAAGGCGTGGCCGTCTTTACGACAGGCGGCAATACCTACGCCATAGTGGCTGCCTATCTTGACGACGGCCTCCAGATGGCAAGCTTGTCCGTCATAGCAAGTCCGGACGACCCAGCCCCCTCCGGAAGCCTGCCTGACCGCGGAAATCTACTGCTTGCGTCCTCTCGCGGCGTGGACACCTTTGAGGCGGGCGGCTTTGCATACGCCGTCGCCGTCTCCAACAGCGAGGACGGCGTTCAGCTCGTAAACATAACCGATCCGGCGCATCCGTCTGCAGCCGGAAGTTTTAAAGACCTTAGCGGCTTTGATGATACGCTGCTTGACGGGCCCAACAAAGTGGACGCCTTTACGCTAGGCGGCTCCACATACGCAGCCGTCACATCCCATGCAGAGGACGGCCTCCAGATAATTGATATCACCCGTCCCGACACCCCTAGAGCGGCCGGCAGTATTGCAGACGGCGGCGACCTGCTGCTTGACGGCGCCATTGCCGTGACCACCTTTGAGATCGGCGCGAGCACCTACGCAGCAGTCACCTCCCAGTACGACGGCGGACTGCAGCTAATCAACGTTACAGATCCGGACAATCCTGCCAAGGCCGGGAATCTGGAGGATAATGCCGACCTGCTGCTTGATGACACCACCGCCGTGGACACCTTTGAGGCGGGCGGCTCCACATATGCGATAGTAGCATCCTGGCGTGACCACGGCCTCCAGATTGTAGACGTTACCGATCCAGACAATCCGACAGCGGCAGGCAAGCTGGCAGATACCAACAACCTGCTGCTTGACGGAATCCGCGCCATAGACGCCTTTGAGGCTGGCGGCTATGCATATGCTGCAGCAGCGTCGCATGGCGACGACGGCCTCCAGATTGTAAATGTCACTGATCCCGACCATCCGGAAGCGGCAGGCAAGCTGGCAGATACCGACAACCTGCTGCTTGACGGGGCAAGCGGCGTGGAGATATTCCGGGCGGGCGCGGCAGTATATGCTGCAGTGGCCTCCGAGTATAACGACGGCCTCCAGATTGTAGACGTTACCGATCCAGACAATCCGCAAGCCGCGGGATCCCTGAGGGACGGCCCGGAACTCTCGCTTGACGAGGCCCGGGATCTGTCCCTGTTTACGATCGGCGGATCCCCGCATGCAGTTGTAGCCTCCAAGGAGGGCCTCCAAATAGTGCATCTTGACGAGGATGATGTAAAGCCGGAGTTTGTCTGGGCTGGATTGGACAAGAACGCGGGCCTCCTGACCATAACCTTCAGCGAAATCCTGAACATGTCCGAGACCGACCTCTCAAAGCTGTACGTCAGCGACGCGAACCAGGCAAATACGGTGCCGCTGGCAGGGGCCGGCCTTGACGAGGCGGCCGGCTTGGACGCGCTGCGCCTGAAGCTCACCGGGCCGCAGATGACCGAAATAGCATCCATCGCCGCTCCGCAGATTGACATCGCCGCAGGCGCCGTATCGGATCTGCTTGAGAACAGGATAGATGCCGCAGCCGACAATCCTGTCATGACGGCTAGTCCGCACAGTCCGATTCCCTCCGGAAATCTGCATGACAGCGCGGATCTGCTGCTTGAGAACTCCCGCGGCGTGGATGTCTTTGCGGCGGGCATCAGGACATATGCTGCCTCTGTCTCGTCTGGCGGGGACGGCCTCCAGATTATAGACATCACCGATCCTGGCAGCCCTGCAGCAGCCGGACAGCTTGCAGACACCGAGGGCAGCAACGAGCTGCTGCTTGCCGGCGCCTCAGACATGAGCATCTTTGCTATAGGAGCAGGCACCTACGCCGCAGTAGTCTCAACACTTGACGACGGCCTCCAGATTGTAAACGTCACCGATCCCGGCAATCCGACAGCGGAAGGCAAGCTTGCAGACACCGGCGACCTGCTGCTTAACAACGCCTACGCCGTGGACACCTTTGAGGCGGGCGGCTCCACATATGCAGCGATTGTCTCCAATGTCGAAAGCGGCCTCCAGCTTGTAGACATCAGCGACCCGTCTAGCCCGGAAAAGGCAGGGAAGCTTGCAGACACCAACAAACTGCTGCTTGCCGGCTCCAATGATGTGGACATCTTTGCATTGGGCGGCAAAACCTACGCCGCAGTCACCGCTTGGACTAACGACGGCCTCCAAATTGTCGATATCTCAGATCCGGCCAACCCTGCAGCTGCCGGGAAGCTGGCAGACGACGCCGACCTCCTGCTCCGCGGAGTCCGCGGCGTGGACACCTTTGAGGCGGGCGGCTCTGCATACGCGGCAGTAGTTTCTGATGAACGCGGCATCCAAATTGTAGACCTCAGCAACCCCAAAAATCTGCAGGCCGCTGGAAAGCTGTCCGACGCCGGCGGACTGCTGTTTAACGGCGCCACCGGCGTGCATGTCTTTGCACTGGGCGGCAAAACCTATGCCATAGTCAGCTCTTGGACTAACAGTGCCATCCAGCTTGTAGACCTCACTGATCCGGACAATCCTGCAGCTGCCGGATCCCTGGCAGACGGCTTGGCGTTTTCGCTTTACGGCGCCCGAGACGCGATCACGCTAATGAGCAGCGGGAACTTGTATGCCGCGGTCTCCTCCCAAGAAGGCCTCCAAATTGTGCATCTTGGCGAGAATTATCGGGATCTTGTGGTGACCGCCGCCGGCAATCTGAGAGATGACAGTTCCAGACTGCTCAACAACGCCCAGAATGTGGACGTATTTGCGGCAGGCGGCAGCACCTATGCTGCAGTCGCCTCTTTCAGCGACGACGGCCTCCAAATTGTGGACG
>CAYGAM010000032.1:0-20371 GCA_964347915.1 uncultured Nitrosopumilaceae archaeon
TTAAAGCGCGAGCCCGGCTAGCAGTGTCCTAAATTGTACATTTTCATCTACTGAGCTACATCTATGCTCGCGCTTATTTCTCCCATCTCTTATTCTACCGGTTCTAAGATTTGTACTTTACCTTTAATCTTACGCAATACTAATTTGTTGCCATTCCAAGTTATTGGATATAGTCGGCCAGGTTTCATTTGTTTGTATTTGTATATTATGTATTCTTGATCGTTGAAACATTCAACATATACAGCTTCTTTTCTTGTTTTTTGCTTTGGTATGGGCGGAATAGCACCATGCCATTCGCTAAAAGCAGATGTAGTGATATTCCAGCATTCTTGCAAATCTATAATAGGTACATTTGTAATTGATTTTGGTTTTTCTTCATTGGTAGCAAATTTTGCATCCCAATTCCAAATCAAGCTTTGTGCCACACACCGATCAAATCCAATACTCGAATGTGTTGATTTCACAGACAACAGATCAATTTCACTTATGCTGTTAATAAAGCGTTCGCCAGATTAAGTTTTTGTTCCATAACTCTGCCCGAATATCTAAAAATCTACAGTTGTTGTGCCTAGAATGACAGTTATGAAGCAGATTAGTCAGACGCACATGAAGCAAAAGATGCTCCAGATCGGACGCAATGGAAGGAAATTTGTGCCCTCCAAGGCAATCCCGGCAGATTCTGGCCAAGATGGAGTACATTCTGAATAGTTGCATCAGGCGCGAGGTATTCAATTCTTTACACTAGCGATTACAAGTATTGCCGCCGAAAAGCGGCACTTCGTACGTATATTTCCGCCTTGATGCGGCATTAGTTATAATCGGCAGTATAGTAGATGCAAATGCCACATGGCAGAGCAGATTGCGCGCAATCTTCCACGTATTGGCATAGATGCATAACTCAAATTTGCGCCTGCATCAAAGGAATGGGTTGCCTGCAGGTTTTGTACAGGCGGCCTGACACCAGACAGATGCCGCGCGCATGGGCGCTTTGTGGCAGGCTCTGCTAGTCAGAGAGAGGACGCTCGCCCAGGACCATTACAAGATCAATGATGCTTCCGTCTCGCAGCACCTGAATCGACATTTCGTCGCCTACGAGCTTGCTTCTTTGCAGATGAATCAGAATATCGTCTATCTTTCTTACCTCAACATCATCCACCTTTAGTATGATATCGCCCCCTACGCGGTACGGCACGCCGTCGACTTCCACCACATCAGTTGAGCCAAGGATGCCCGCTCTTTCTGCAGGGCCGTCAGGAATGACTGCTGCAACCACAAAGCCCCGGGTATCGGTGATATTCAGCGCCCTTGCATATTCAAGATCTATGTCATGTCCCGATACTCCCATCCAAGGATGCTTAAACTCGCCGCCGCTTATGAGATGCGGCACCACCTTGAGAACCGTCTGCGACGGCACGGCAAAGCCGACGCCTGTAAACGATCCCGTATCGGTTCTAATTGCCGTATTGATCCCCACAACTTCGCCGCGCATGTTGAGAAGCGGCCCTCCAGAGTTGCCCGGATTTATTGCCGCATCAGTCTGAATTGCGTCAGGTATCGAGTACAGGCTGTCGTCTACAGGCAGGAGCCTCCCTATCTGGCTTACTATTCCGGCCGTCAGCGATCCTGACAGTCCGTACGGATTTCCAATTGCGGCGATCTCTTCGCCGACTTGCAGGGACGAGGAGTCGCCCATCATCAGAGGCTGCAGCTCGGAATCTGCGTCTGCCCGTATTACTGCAATGTCGGTAAACTTGTCTGCACCGACAAGTTCGGCAACGTACGATCTGCCGTCCAGAAATGTGACTATTATTCTGTCAGAGCCGCCGATCACATGCTCGTTGGTAATTATGTGTCCCTGCTTGTCGTAGACAAAACCGGATCCCAGGCCTGACGTATCGTTTGTCAGCATCGATCGTACATTCACCCTTACAACGCCGGCTTCGTTTAGCTTGAAAATATCCGTAAGTTCCAGGTCCGATGATACAAGAGCCGCGCCTGCAGTGTCAATGCGGCCCGCTTCTGCATCATCATCAAGGACAGTAGTCCCGGACTGGGCGCCCGGCTGCAGTGCAAGCATTGCGGCAATTGCTACGGCTGCCGCGCCAAGAGCGCAGCCCGCAATAAGCGTTGAATTCAACATTGCTCATTTACGCAGATTCATCTAAAAATGTTGTTTAGGCTTGCCTGGTTTGGCGCGTTCCTTGTACGCGCTGCGAAGGAATCATCGCGCCTGGGCGGAAGTTTTTTCTCCCAGGCTCAAATGGACCATTCAAAATCAAAGCGGCAGGCCGGCGCTGTCCTGCCAGCCGGCTGCCGCGTGCAGAATGGCGCGCGGCGCAGCATGGTGCTCCCCAGCATTCCATCAATACGGGCATGGCAGGTTGCTGCACGCAGCATGAATGCAGAGCGGCCGCCAGATTTAGGCGGCAGCATTTTTGCGCGCGCCTGCAATGCGCGCTTTTGCATCAAATTTCTATTCCAGTCTTGGCATGATCCTTCATCGAATAGCTTCTGCCGCGCCACGATACGGCAGACTTGCTTTTTGCATGAATCAGGCTGCTCAGGAATCCAAGCACGACAACAAGCCCGCCTAGCGGAGCAAGAATGCCGTACTGAGTGCCGGATTTCAAATATGCCGCTTCTGCAAAGTTTGCGGCATATATCAGCGCGGAAGATGCAAGCGAGGACCAAAAGAGGGCATGATGAGACGGAGCGTCAGAAGAGGCAAGGCCAAAAACCACGCCATAGGCAAGCACAGGAAACGGAGCAAACAGCAAAAACGCCACGGCAGCAAGTATTCCAGTCGCTATCCACTTGCTTTGCAGGTATATTGGAACCATCAGCCTCTTGAGCGCGTTCCAAAGAGTGGACGCGCTTCTTGCCCATATCGCATCAACAAGATGCTCCCCCCGCAGCATGCGCATTTTGCAGCCGGATTTTTTCACAATGCCGCCGAGCGCGCCGTCTTCCACTATTTCATGCCTGACGGACTTGTGCGTCCCGGCAGACTCGTACACTGCCCGCTTTATTATGAAAAAGCTTCCAAAGAAATACCCCACCCTGCTTTTGGGATCATTGACTTTAAGCGGAGAAAATCGCGTATGCAGAAACGTGCTGATCACAGGAAGCGTTGTTTTTGTCCAAAAGTCAAAGCAGAGCATCCTGGGGCTTATTGTAATTGCATCTAAATTGTCGGACAGCATGCGGGATACGGCAAGGGAGAGCGCATTCTCAGAGTGGACGGTATCAGCGTCTGTAAAGAGCAGCAGATCTCCCGACGCCTTGTCATAGCCCTCGCAGCAGGCCCAGTTTTTTCCAACCCAGTCAGGCGGCTTGGGCCTTGCGCTGACCGGAACAATTTTTTCATTGCCGGCATACCGCCGGATTATGTTTCCGGTTTCGTCCTCAGACGAGTCGTCTACTGCGACAATCTCATACCGCCCATAATTTTGGGACAAGAGCGAGTCAAGACATTTTGCAATACAGTCTTCTTCGTTTCGCGCAGGCAAAATTATTGACACAAACAGCTCGTCTTTCAGCCCAGGGCCATCTTTTGGATCAGGCATCGCGCCGGATTCGGTTCCAAAAGCTTTTTTGCTGCAGGATGCGGCTCCAGCTCCGAGGACGGGCGTTTTTGCAAACGACAGCACCATTGCTCTGATCATGTACGTCCAATAGCAGGCAATTCCCGCCATGATTGCCGCTGCAGCATAATAAACTGCATCTAGTGCAACATCCATTCTCTTATCTCAGCTCTCTGCTGCTTTTTTTATCAAGTCAAGCGCCTGCTCTGTTCCGCTCCGTATGTGCTTTGATATCATGCCGGAAAACAGTCCCATCATTCCAGACAGGGCAATATCCCAGCGGGCAGACAGTACAACATTGCCGTCTGAGGACATCTCAACAGTCTTGGTTCCTTTTATTATTCCCTTGGTAAAGGTTGCCCTGATTCTCCGCTTTGGCTCAAGCACGACCTCCTGCATGCATTTTTTATCCTTGAATGCTATCGTAACCTCCCGCACTACCATATTGCTCTCCCGCGAAATATTCCGGACAGACTTGGTTCCCTTCCAGAATTTGGGCTCATTGTCGATATCAGATATTATTTCCCAGACGCGATCTGCCGGAGCGTTGATCCGTACCGACGCCTCAATTATGCTCATCTGACATGCATTTGTCCGATTCATATTTGGCTTTTTCGCAGCATTTAGTTTGTTCCATGACCCTGCCTGAACGCGTAAAAGACCGCAAGATCATTGTGCCTAGAACCGCAGTTATACAACAGGCTCGCAACATTCCGTCCGTTCCACAGATGTCATTACAGTCGCAAAGGTTTTGTCGTATTTTGCATGTCCATGGCGAGGACACCGCTAGAATAGGACCGAACCTTAATGCACACTTCTTGTATGAGCAGGAGATGATGCAGTTAGTTTGCCTGCAACGCAGGATCCGGCAACGGCATCTTGGCGCGGTTCAGGACAGAATGTCAGATATTGTATCAAACGCGCCGCGTATCGTATGATTTTCAGAAGTTATGCTCTGCACGCCAAACTCCAGCAGCTCGTCTGCCGTAAACGGCCCAATGGAGACTATGCATGATCCTTTGAGCAGTTCCAGAATCCTTTCCTTTGAGTGATGCCTGGCGAGTATCTCAAAGAACCCCCGAACCGACGACGCGCTTGTGAATATTATGCCGTCAACCCCGGATTCCGCAAGCGTCTTTGCGAAGCCTTCCCAGGCCGGCGTGCTCTGAGCGGCTTTGACGTCGTACAGGTACGACTCCTTTACGTCGAACCCCATCTTGAGCAGCAGATCGCGAAGAAATGGCGTAGAAGCTCCGCTCCTGGGCACAATCACCTTGTCCCCTGAGCGGCCAAACCTTGAAAGAACTTCGCCCACGCCTACGGATGAGAATCGGCGCTTTGGCGTATAGTTTGCCTTTATTCCCTCGCGTTCCAGCGCATCTCTTGTTATCGGACCTACTGCAGTTACAATTGTATTGGCTACTGCAAGGCGAAGATTTGCAAGCCGGGAGCTCTTGCGGGCAGAATCAAAGAGCAGCCTGACGGCCTTGGAGCTCATAAAGACGCAGTGATCCGGATCATACTCTTGCATGTCTGCAAGCAGGGCTGCCGCCGTATCGTCGTTCCTTTCCACTAGTTCTATTGTTCTGAGCGGAATCGGATTGAATCCCTTGCCCGCCGCCAAAGCGGCAAATTCTGCCGCGTCTCCCTCAGAGCGGGTTATTGCTATGCTCTTCATCTCCACCTCAGCTCTTTTGAGAGGCTCACAACGCTTCCTATTATAATGTTGGCCGGCGGCCTTATGTTGTTCTGCCTTGCCATGTCCGCGATGCTGGAGAGATCGCCCACTATCATTTTCTGCCTGTCGGTAGTGCCGTCCTGAATTACTGCCGCCGGAGTGCCTGAATCCATGCCGCCCTCGGTCAGCTCCCGGCATATTTTGCCGATGGCAGAGAGTCCCATCATGACAACAATAGTGTCCGCAGACTTTGCAAGCATGTCCCATCTGACGGCGCTCTCCGATTTTGTCGGATCCTCGTGTCCCGTAACAAACGCCACTGACGAAGCGCGCCTTCTGTGCGTAAGCGGTATTCCGGCATATGCGGCCGAGCCTATTCCGGACGTTATGCCCGGAACGATCTCGTACGGTATGCCGCGCTCCTTCAGGTACTCCGCCTCTTCGCCTCCGCGCCCGAACATCATGGGATCGCCCCCCTTGAGCCGCACTACGATCTCGCTTGTCCTGGCATGCTGAGCCATCAGTTCGTTGGTGCCGTCCTGATGCCCGGCATCGTCTCCTACTGCGCGTCCGACATAGACTTTTTTGGCCGATGCCGGCGCCATGTCCAGTATGCTCTGGCTTACCAGCCTGTCGTACAGTACGGCGTCCGCCTTTTTGACCAGTTCCGCGCCGTACAGCGTTATCAGCCTGGGGTCGCCAGGGCCTGCCCCTACAAGGTACACCTTACCGCGCATTCCACTCCGCCAGTCCTTCTCTCCATCCGCGCGCCATCTCCCTTATTCCCTGCCTTGCAAGATCTTCGGCGGCTGTGCGCGCCGCGTCAAGCGGAGTATGCCTGCCCTTCACGCGTGCAGATGCAGACGCCGAGCCGTCTACAGAGAATGCCGCAGCATTGAGCGTTATCATTTCGCCAGCAAACGAGGCATGAACGCCCAGGGGAAACCGGCAGCCGGAGTTTACTATGCCAGACACTGCCCTCTCGGCTTCTGCCGCCCGCATGGATTCCAAATCCTGTATCTCCTGCAGGAATGACACCGTGCTGCGATCATCTCTTCTTGCCACCAGAGCTAGCGCTCCCTGCCCAGGCGACGGGACAAAGTCTTCTTTTGGCAGCGGTGCAAACTTGACATCCAGTCCCAGCCGGAATACTCCAGCCATTGCAAGCACTATTCCATCGCATTCCTTGCCCACTTTGGATATTCTGGTCTCAATGTTGCCTCGTATCGGCCTGACCCGGAGATCGCTTCTCATCCGCCGCAGCTGGACTGCGCGACGCAGGCTGCTTGTGCCGATAACCGCTCCTTCTGAAAGCTCAGGTATAGTGCAGCCGTCTCTTGTAATCAGAATGTCGTCTGCAGGCCCACGCTTTGGAACGCAGGCCAGAGTCAGGCCGTCAGGCAGTCTTGACGGTATGTCCTTGAGGCTGTGAACGGCAAAGTCCGCTTTCTTTTCCAGGACCGCAGAATCAATCTCTCTTGCAAATATTCCCTTTTGATCCATTGCAAACAGCGGACGGGGATCGCGGTCGCCTGCAGTCCGTACTTTCATAATCTCAAACTCGGCATCATTATGCAGGTTCTGCAATGCAAATGCGGCCTGGCGAGTCTGCTCCAGCGACAGCCGGCTTGCGCGCGCGGCCACTATGTATCGCAATCCTTCACCTTTTTTATTGCGGTACGGTATGCTTCCCCGATGCGCGCCATGTCCTGTTCCATGTGCGCGTCTGAAATAAACACCGCCTCAAAATGGGACGGCGCAACAAAGACCCCCTGCCGCAGCAGTTCGGCAAACATTGTCTGAAACTTTGCCGCATTCGCCATCGCTGCCGCACTATAATCAGTCACCATGCCCTTTGTGAAGAATATCTGCATCATGGACGACACGTGGTTTATCTCGGCGTGCACCTTCGCATCTTCCGCCGCATCGGCTACGGTTTTAGCCAGCACTATGCAATTATTTTCCAGCTTGCAGTACAGCTTTTTTCCCTTGCGCTCAATCACGTCAAGAAAAGCCAGAGCGGCGCTTGTTGCAATCGGATTTCCAGCAAAAGTGCTTGCCTGATAGACGGGGCCGCGCGGAGCAAGGCTGCTCATTATATCTCGCCGTCCTCCAACGGCTGCTATTCCAAAGCCGCCCCCAAGCGCCTTTGCCAGCGTTGTCATGTCAGGCCGCACGCCGTAGCGCGCCTGGGCTCCGCCTGCGGAAACCCTAAAGCCCGTTACGACTTCGTCAAAGATCAGCAGGACGCCTCTGCTTTTTGTAAGGCTGCGCACCTTTTTCAAAAATCCGCGTTTCGGCGGTATGGGACCCATGTTTGCAGGGACGGGCTCGATTATGACGCATGCAATGTCGTCGTTCTCATCCAGAATCTCAGCCAGGCTGGACGGATCATTATACTTTGCTACCAGCGTATTTTCGGACACCTCGTCCAGCACTCCGGCGGACACAGAGATGCCGCGGTGGGCTTGGCCGGATCCCGCCCGCACCAGGACAGAATCATGAGCTCCGTGATAGCATCCTTCGAACGTTACAATTTTTTTCTTGCCGGTAAAGCCTCTGGCCAGCCGGATTGCAGTCATCGTGGCCTCGCCGCCCGTGTTGACCAGTCTTGTCTGATGCATGCTTGGGTAGAGTTTTTTGATGCGCTGCGCAAGAATGGTCTCTTCGCGAGTCGGCGCGCAGTAAAGCGTGCCTCGTTCAAGCTGCTTTGCCACGGCAGATATGATTTCCGGCCTTTTGTGTCCCAGCAAGAGGGCTCCGTATCCATTGCACAGATCGATCATCTTGGCGCCGTTGGCATCCCAGATGTATGCGCCGCGCGCCCTTGCAATGAATCTGGGATACGGCTCACAGTATCTGACAGGGCTGTTGACGCCAGACGGGATGATTCTGCGCGCCTTTGCAAAGTACGCGTACGATCTTGAAATCAAAGTGCATCACCGGCGCCCGGCGGAGCTGCTCTGCGCGCCTTTGCGATGAGCCTTTTTGACATATGGTGCATTGATCTTACCTGATTATTAGTATTGAGTCATCCCAGGCTGCGCCCCAAAACGGCGCGATGAACCTGCATGGTGCTGTCTGCGCTCTGGCAAAATTGTCCAGAGTGCAATTTTTCAAGCGCAAGGTCAAAGCTTGTTCCATAACCGCGCCTATACTCCCGCTCAAAAATGCTGTCGCATTGAAGTGCAAATATAGGCACAAATCGTTGCTTTTCGGCGACAGTAGTTATGAGAAACGGCACAGACACAAAGATCGTGTCATCTTTTACGTGTTCAGGCAGGATTATGGAACAAACTTAGAAAAAGAGGCAAATATAATAACATCATTCCAATACATAATAACATGGAACAAGCAGCACGCATACTAGTCAGCGGAATCGTACAGGGCGTAGCATTCCGCTACATTGTGCGGGATGCGGCCGGACAATATCATCTCAGGGGATACGTCAAGAACCTTGATGACGGCACAGTTGAGATCAAGTGCGAGGGCAGAAGAGAAGATATTGACAATCTTGTCAAATCAATACGCGGCTGCGCGGAGCCGGTACTTATAGACAATGTTGATGTGCAGTACGCGGAAGGCACGGGACAATTCAAGCTGTTCCGCATTGTGATCGGCGATATTGCAGAGGAGGTAGCAGAGGGATTCTCCACTTGGGCAATGTATATGGCGCGCGCCGATGCAAAACAGGACAAGATGCTTGAAAAGCAGGACAAGATGCTTGAAAAGCAGGACAAGATGCTTGACGGCCAAGACAAGATGCTTGAAAAGCAGGACAAGATGCTTGACGGCCAAGAAAAGATGCTTGAAAAGCAGGACAAGATGCTTGACGGCCAAGAAAAGATGCTTGAAAAGCAGGACAAGACCGTAGCAGAAATACGCGCGCTTGCCTCAGACTTGCGCGATATGATGTACAGCAAGATGCAGAAAATGGAAAAAGACATTTCAGAGATCAAGGCGCATCTGCATATATAGAGACGCGCTGTTTCCGGCGCGCAAGCAGTACAGAATAACTTGCGCCACAATCATGGCGAGAACGCATTGGCCGGCTTGCGCAATGGCATGATTCAATCGTTGAAAATGCGTTGCTCCGATTCTGCCATTCGAGATCGCGCTTTAATCTGCGCCTTGTTTTGTATGCGGTTGCATTCTGCAGCCCATGACCAAGCGCGCCAGATCATCCGGTGCAGCAGCGTCCGCAGCACGACGAGTCAAGTTTTTGATGTCGGCCAAGCTTTTGATTG
Organism: uncultured Nitrosopumilaceae archaeon; assembly: GCA_964347915.1. GTDB lineage: Archaea > Thermoproteota > Nitrososphaeria > Nitrososphaerales > Nitrosopumilaceae > CAYGAM01. The sequence goes on from CAYGAM010000032.1 coordinate 9,510, forward strand.
CCGTGCTGTCTGCGTCAGCAGCGCGCCGCATTGCACGGCACTTTGAGAAAAATTTCGCTCCCATCAGAGCAGGCGCGTCAGCCGGCGATTTGGCTGCGTGACTGCCGGAACATGCCGCGTTCTTGCATGCTTTTTTTTTTGTTGAGCCACCACATAAGCCAAAACGCTTCGCATATAGCTTTTTTGCCGCCGGATAATCTCATTGACGCTTCCAGACAGTTATGCCCATAAAGCAAACGAATGTCCAGCTGCTTTCATTAGCTGTTCTGCAACCTTGCCTGAACATGCAAAAATCTACAAGGCTTTTCTGCATGGACGCACCATTATGAAACAGACTTGCGTTATGCCAGAATTTATTAGCAGAGGCTTCCATAAGCGCTCATAATGGATTTTCATCCTTCGCAGATTCCTATTGCAAGGACGTTTGACGTAAAGGATGAAAAAGAGGCCGAAGCTGCTGCCGATGCAATGGTCAGGATGCGTATATCAGACAGAAGCAATGGCTTCAAGGTGCTCATTCCAAAAGAGAAAAAGCGAGCCAAGCGAATAGGGTACACCGTAACCACCGCACTGAATAACGGTCTTAGAAGCACGGATCAAAAAAGGGATCTTCGTTACTGGACATATCATCATGACAAGAACCACTATGCGATCGTATTTGTCAGCAACAGCGCGCTTGCAGCCATGAATTTGTGATTTTGTGCAGAAAGCTCCGCATCTTGTACAGTAATTGTCCTGCAGATGTCGAAAACTACAGCTTTAGCGTTTTGTACAGCTTGGAGCGGTGCCCCACTGCGCCCGCAATCAAAAATCCAAGAATGATGCCGCCTGCAATATCCATCGGATAGTGCTGTATTACGTAAACGCGGCTTAGCGACACGAGCGCGGGATAGAGCAGCAAAAGATAGCAGCCGCGCGGAAAGCGATCGGATAGCGCAAATCCCAGCACAAGTCCGAATGCAGCCGCCCTTGCAGCATGTCCTGAAGGATACGACGAACCATAACTTCCAGAACAAAAGAGCGGAAACGTATCCGGGCTGCTGGCTATTGGAAATTCGACTCCCTCAAACTCCGTCTCCGGCGCATCCCTTGTTACGCCGCATTTAAGATAGCCCGTAGTCAGCGTAGCCAGAACAAGGCAGATTAGCAGGGTCAGCCCTATTCTTCTAGTTCTGCGAATTATCAGCAGTCCCACCCCGAAAAAGAGCATATAGTAGAGATCGCCGGTCTCTGTCGCAAACCACATGAAAAGATCAACTGCGGCGTTGCCTGCTGCAGAGTGGACATAATCGGATACAGGCTGATCCAGCGGATCGGCAGATCCGGAGAGGACAAGCGCGGTAACTAGAAAAAATCCCAGGCACAGCAAAATAAACGGCCTTGACCTAATCTCAAAAATCCACTTGCGCATCAGCATATGCAGTGCAGCGCAGGCGAAATATGTACCATTTCTATTTCAGGCATATTTCATGACTATGCCCATGCGGGCAAGAAGCAGAGTCTTTGCGCACAGAATCACAAGCAGGCTTTGGCTTATTCACTGCCTGCAGTGCAAGGGCATGCGCCATTCCTGCTGCTCTCATCAGATGCTGCAAGCGGCCAGACTGCACGGCAGTACAAGCAAGATCTCAAATCAGCGCGCGCATGCATGCCTCAAAGAATTTTATCATAGTGCAAAATGACATAATTTGTGAACATACTCACGCTTGATGACTTTGATCTTTCAGGCAAGACAGTCTTTCTTCGAGTCGACATGAACTGCCCCATTGATCCGCATACAATGAAGATTACCGGCCGCAGGAGAATTGAAGATGCATGCGAGACCATACGCGGCATGAGTAATGCAAGGATTGTAGTGGCGTCTCATCAGGGCAGGGTGGGCAATAAGGATTATACCGGAATGCGCGAGCATGCAAAGGTTTTGGAAGAATTGCTCAACACAAAGATACATTACGTAGAAGACGTGATAGGCGAAGCCGCCCAGCATGCAATCAGAAATCTCAAGGACGGTGAAATTCTCCTGCTGGACAATCTCAGGCTTTGCGCGGAAGAAAACTACGAGTTTGCGCCGGAAGATGCGGCAAAAACGATAATGGTGCAGCGGCTTGCAAAGCTTTTTGACATATGCGTTCTGGATTCTTTTCCCAGCGCCCACAGATCGCACCCATCAATTGTAGGATTCCCGCAGGAGCTGCCTGCATGCGCAGGTAGAATAGTGGAAAAGGAAGTGCGAAGGCTGGACGAAATAATAACTGTAGCAAAGGCGCCTCACGTCATAGTCCTGGGCGGCTCAAAAGTCGGAGACAGGCTGGAGGCAATGAAGATGCTCATCAGTACGGGCAGGGCAGATCACATACTCTTGACAGGCATGATCGGCAATGTCTTTTTGCGGGCCCAGGGCAGAATAAAATCCAGCATAGGAATAAAGCGCGAGGACGAGGTGGTGGCAAAGGCCCATGCCCTGATAGGCGAATATCCGGACGTCTTCTCCACGCCTGTTGATGTTGCAATCGATCATATAGGGCGGCGGGTTGAGATGGATGTCAGGGAGCTGGGCCGCGACGACCACATATTGGACATGGGTCCCAAGACAGTTGAGCACTATAGGAGGATCATAACCGGCGCCGGAACGGTCTTTATCAGCGGGCCGGCCGGATTTTTTGAGATGGAGCAGTTTAGTTTCGGAACAAAAGCTCTCTTAGAATGCGTGGCATCATCCATGGCGACCACGATTGTAAGCGGCGGGCACCTCACGTCGGCGCTAAAAAAATACGGCCTGGCAGACAGAATAGATCACATCAGCACTGCCGGAGGCGCGCTTGTGCTGTACCTTACAGGACAAAAGCTGCCCATGATAACCGCGCTGGAAGGCGCGGCCAAATCGCGCATGGCCGCGGAGCCAGGCGCCCGGAACTGATGCTGTTCCTGCCTGCCGATTTGGTGAAAAAACTGCGCAGCAGGCCAGGACAAAACGATGCATAAATCGGAATCAAGGCTGCGCCCGCGCTACGGCAGGCTGGCGCCGCACGGCTCGGGGCATGTCCTGGCCTCGTCTGAGCCAAGGCAGACATCCCGTCCGCACGCATCGCATCGAAATTTTGCTACAGCACCGAACAGCTTGAACCAGATGGTGGTAAAGTTTTCCGCGATATTACGCATCATGCCGCGCTCGCACAAGAGTCGAAAATGCGGCTCAAGCCTGTCGACTGTCTCGTCCGAAGACGCCAGTCCATTCCTTTGCAGCATCGCCAAAACCTGATCGTTGTTGAACGGCTCGGCGGGATCGTTAAAGTGCTCGAATATTATCCGCCTTATTGCAAGAGATATGTCGTCAGTAAAGATTTGCCGCCTCTTCCTTTAGGCTGTCGACGCCGTCAGAGTCGTGCTTTGCAAGATGCTTGTACAGGGCGTACTTGAGAACCTTGAGGGACAGGAGCGCGCACTTTATTCGGACAGCCTGCAGATGCTCCAGTCCAAGCTCCGAGAGCACATCGTCCTTTGCTATATTTCTCAAGTCTTCGATATCCTTGCCCTTTGCAATTTCGGTCAGAATCGAAGAGCACGACATGCATATTGCGCAGCCCTTGCCGTGAAACTTGATGTCCTCCAGCTTTTGTCCGTCAAACTTGAGATCCATGTCAATGCTGTCGCCGCAAAGCGGATTGGCGTCGTGATGCGAAACGTCCGGATTCTCAATGCGCCCAAAGTTGAGCGGATTGCGCGAATAGTCTATTATCATCTCATGATAAATGTCCGAATTGCTCAAACCTTGAACAGCCTCGCCACCTTGCCCAGCGATGCGACAAGCGCATCAATGTCCTGTTTTGTGTTGTATATGTAAAAGCTTGCGCGCGATGTGGCGGCAATATCCAGTTTTTCCATGAGAACCTGGGCGCAGTGGTGCCCCGATCTTACGGCAATGCCGTCGTCGTCCATAATCTGCGCCACATCATGCGGATGCACGTCGTGAAAGTTGAAAGATATGACGCCGCCGCGCTTTGCAATGTCGTTCGTTCCGTATATTACGATGCCCCGAATGTCGGCCATTTTGTCCAGGGCGTATCGTACAAGCTCCTCTTCATGCCTGCGCACATTGTCCATTCCAAGATTCTGCAGATAGTCGACAGCCGCGCCAAGCCCGATTACGTCGGCTATGTTCGGCGTGCCCGCCTCAAACTTGTACGGCAGCGCATTCCATGTCGACTCGCGCTTGTGGACCTCTAGTATCATGTCGCCTCCGCCGTGAAACGGTTCCATCGCATCAAGCAGCTCGCGCTTAGCCCAGAGCACGCCGATGCCAGTAGGTCCGAGCATTTTGTGCCCCGAGAATGCAAAAAAGTCGCAGTCAAGCGCGGCAAGATCGACCTTCATGTGGGGCACAGCCTGCGCCCCGTCTACCAGGACGTACGCTCCCGCATTGCGGCACATTTTGATGATCTTGTGCGCCGGCGATATCGTTCCCAGCACGTTTGACATCAGGCTGAATGCCACAAGCTTTACTTTTCCTGTTGCCAGAAATTCCTCCAGGTCGTCCAAGACAAGTTCGCCGTCCTCAACTCGTACGTACTCTAGTACGGCGCCCGTCTCCGATGCCAGGAGCTGCCATGGCACAATATTGCTGTGATGCTCATACTCTGTAGTCACTATGATGTCGCCCTTTTTGACATTCTTTCTGCCCCAGGAATATGCGACAAGATTGATTGCCTCGGTGGTTCCGCGCACGAATATTATCTCCTGCTTGCCGGCGGATACCATTTTAGCTATTTTTTCGCGCGCCTCTTCGAATTTTTCCGTGGCTTCCTCTGCCAGGGCATATACCGCCCGGTGTATGTTTGCATTGTAGTTGCGATAATAGCTGCTTATCGCGTCTATTACCTGAACCGGCTTTTGCGTCGTGGACGCGTTGTCGAGATATACGAGCGGCTTGCCGCTTCTGACGCGCCTGCCCAGGATTGGAAAGTCTTTTCGTATGTCCTCAAAAGATATCATGCTTTGCATATGCTACGCCTCCACATAAATTGCCCCGCCTTCTATTTTAACATTGTACGCGCGCAGCGGCCTGTCTGCCGGAGGATTCAGCGGAGCGCCGTCTTCCAGGCGGAATACCGAGAGATGAAGCGGACACCGCACTCCTTCGTCCGTAAGAAAGCCCGTTTCAAGGGCGGCATCCTCATGGGTGCAGGTGCCGTCCAGCGCGGCAATCTTTCCCCGCACCGACGCTATGAGTATCCGCTTTCCGTTTAAGACGACGCCTAGCATCTGTCCATCTTTCAAATCTTCCGTGCTGCAAGCCCTGAGCCATTCCGACATGACATCAACCTACCGGTACTTGTAGTGCTGTTCCAGTTCGGCGTTTTCCTTGTACCTGGTCTCTTCCACTTCAACGAACTTGGCCAGCTCCTCGTCCGTATTTATCAAAAGGCTCCGCCCGTCCCACTTTGACTCGATAAGATAGGCAATCCATGCCCGAATCTGATACGACATCTTGCGGGACAGCGGCTCCAGGAATCCCTCAACAATCGTCCTTTCCGCCTCCTTTGTGCTCAGGCACCTGGTCTGCAGGTAAAAGATCTGCTCCGGGTCGATCTGGGCTACGGATGCAGAGTGCGTGGCTTTGACGTCGTTTGTAAATATCTCAAGGCCGGGTATCGCCTCTGACTTTGCATTCTTGTCAAGCAGTATGGAGCGCCCCGAAAGGAACGACTGCGACTTTGACGCGTTCTCCCTGATGCGGATCATTCCCTTGAAGAGCGACTTGGAGCTGTCCCGCAGTATCGACTTTTCGTTTACGTTTCCCCTGGTGTCCGGAGCTGCGTGATTGATGTTGGACTGGAGGTCAAAAGACTGCGTCCCGCTGCCAAAGACCACCTCCGAGTCGCTGGCGCCTGCTCCCTGCCCGTTAAGATTGTAGTCTATTCTGTACCTGGACAGCATGGCGCCAAAAAGGCCCAGATACCAGTTTGCCGTTCCGCCTGCTGCAATGTCGGTTCGGCGGGTGGAAAAGTTGACTGAAGATTCGTTCATTATCTGCAGCGTGGTAACATCAAGGCGCGCATCCCGCATCACATCGGCATTCAAGAGCTCCAGGTACGCCTGCTGCCTTTGCGCGCTCGGCGAGTACAGCTCCTGCACTATGACGGAGCTGGAATTTTCTGCAGCCGATATTATGTTTCTAGATATTACGGACGAGCCGTCAAGCGGCAGCGAAGATATGACATGTATCGGCTTGTCCAGCTCAAGTCCGCGCGGAATGCCGGCAAAGAATCCCGTATTGAATGCGGCATTGTTTAGCGCGGTAAACTTGTCTTCGTTCGGCCTGGATGATTCAAGCGCGCTTCGGACAAGATCAGGCCGATTGTTTAGCGCCTCGCTGATTGACGACAGCACCAGTCCGCTGTATTCTTCCGGCACATGCGTCTTGAGAATGTGCGTCCCTATCTGGACTATGTAGGCATGGTCATGCAGTTCGGCAATTCGCTTTTGCAGAATGTCAGGCATGCTGGAATCCGAATCGGACGACAGCAGCACCTGCTCCTGGTCCATCCGGCCTGCGTCAGTGTACTTGCCGTACAGGGGCGATGTCTCAATTGGAAGATCCTTGTATGCAGACATGGATCTCTGCCGGTAATCCCTCAGCCATTCCGGCTCGCCGCGATTCTCTGAAATATCGCTTACAAGTTCAGAGCCGATTGAGGCAAGCGCAGTCTGCATTGCATTTCCCTATCCCACGGAATCGTCCATCTCTAGCTTTATCAGCCGATTCAGCTCGACTGCATATTCCATCGGGAGCTCTTTTGTAAATGGCTCCATAAAGCCGTTGACAATAAGGCTTAGCGCCTCTTCTTCCGTAAATCCCCTAGTCATCAGGTAGAATATCTGCTCGTCGCCTATCTTTCCCACCGTTGCCTCATGGGTTATCGTAGCATCCTCTTGGTTTATCTCCATGTACGGATACGTATCAGTCTTTGACGTATCGTCCAGCAGCAGCGCGTCGCACCTGACGGTAGACTTTACCCCTGTAGCGCCGCTTGCAACATTCAGCAGTCCGCGATACGTGGATCGTCCGTTCAGCCTGCTGACGGATTTTGACGTGATCTTTGATGTTGTGTTGGGCGCCAGATGAACCATCTTGGCTCCCGTATCCTGGTGCTGATTCTTTCCTGCAAATGCAATGGACAGCGTCTCGCCGTATGCGCGCTCGCCCAAAAGATAGATTCCAGGATACTTCATTGTAATCTTGCTTCCAATGTTGCCGTCTATCCATTCTACAGTCGCCCCTTCGTATGCGTATGCGCGCTTTGTTACCAAATTGTAGACGTCGCTGCTCCAGTTTTGTATTGTAGTGTACCGCAGGCGCGCGTCCTTGTGGGCTACAAGCTCCACCACTGCAGAGTGGAGCGATTCTGACGAGTACACAGGCGCAGTGCAGCCTTCGATATAGTGCACTTCGGATCCTTCGTCCGCAATTATAAGCGTGCGCTCAAACTGCCCGATGTTTTCCGCATTTATCCTAAAGTATGCCTGCAGCGGCATGTCCACTTTGACGCCAGGCGGCACGTAAATGAACGAGCCTCCGCTCCAGACCGCGCTGTTTAGCGCTGCAAACTTGTTGTCTTCCGGCGGAATTATTTTGCCAAAATATTTTTTGAATATCTCGGGCTGCTCTTTCAGCGCCGTATCCGTATCAATGAACAGTACGCCCTGCTTTTGAAGATCCTCCCGCAGATTGTGGTACACGACTTCGGACTCGTACTGGGCGCCCACGCCTGCGAGAAACTTTTTCTCAGCCTCTGGAATGCCGAGCTTGTCAAACGTATTCTTGACATCTTCAGGAACATCGTCCCAGTTCTTTTCAGTTTTTTCCGATGCCTTGGCATAATAGTATATGTTTTGAAAGTCAATCGAAGACAGGTCTGCTCCCCAGTTTGGCATCGGTTTTTTCATAAATATCTCAAGCGAGCGCAGCCTGAAATCAAGCATCCACTGAGGCTCATCCTTCATTCTGCTGATGCTCTCAACTACCTCTCTTGACAGCCCCTTTTTTGAAAGGTGCACGTACATCTCTGTTGAGTCCTTGAAATCATACTTTGAGTAATCCATCTCCAAGTCTTCTGTAGCCATGCCAATACTGCGGATGCATATTATAAATAGATGTGGAAAATGAGGTTTAGCTAATCAAGATTATTTGTTATTATTTCAGGCTTTTAGAATGCGGCGCGCATCTCCAGAATTTGGCGCCCTTCCCGCACGCCGGCTTGAATTCGGACAGTTCGTTCCGGCGATCTGCAAAGCAGTCGGCGGCAGGCTGCCCAAGCCGCGCCAGTCAGTTTTGCAGTTCCCTTTCTCTGAGCAGGTCTGCAACATACCTCTCGGATTCGATCATCTCCTGCTGAAACGAGCCGTACATCCATTTTTCCGGAGACATGTTGCACTGCGCCTGCTCCAGTTCGTCCTGGAATTTGGCTGCTTTCTGCTCGTACTGCGCAGCCGATTCGGCGTCGTCCAAGCTGCTGCGGGCGGCTTCAACATACAGATCCATCACCTGCCGCGCTATGTCCCGGCATTTCTCCACATAGAGCAGGTCAGCAGGCGGTCCGCGCTCTGCCGCAAGCACGGCATACAAAGATGCGATTACCGCCGCAAATGCCACCGCGCCGAATAGGACATATCGCGCAAGCGGAGACACATCTGAACGATGTTCCCTGCATCATTTTAGCATTGTGCAGATCAGGAGGGCGGCAGCGTGCCGTCAGCCAGCAGTTCGTCAAGCGCCTTTTGCATTACGGAGCCAAGAACTGGCCGATCCTTCAGGTAGCCGATGCTCAGATCGTACGAGTGTCCCGACGGGCCTGCATTGTACAGGTTTTCAATTCCGAGCCGCTCTGCATGGTGCTCAAGCGCATCCCATGCGTCAACAAACGCGTCAACTTCGCCGTCCCGCAGCATTGTCAGTCCTTCTTCAAAGCTTGCAACGCCGACATACTCAACATCCGGACGGTTCTCGTCCAGCCATTCCACTATGGCATAATTTCCTATCACGGCCACGGTCATTTCAGCCAAGTCTTCCGGACTGTGCTGCTCGCTGCCCAGGGTTGCAATGTCGCTGCTGATAGTAGAATGCGGAGTTGTAAAGTCCATCCATGCCCGCCTGTCCTCGGTGTCCACTATCATGAACATCACGTCCGCCTCGCCGTTTCGCGTTATCTCCAGCGCCTGTCCCCAGTTTTCCGTCAAGACCGGCTCAAGGTCCGCTCCCAGCTTGTCCTCAAATGCAGACACGAACTGCACAGTCACGCCGGACAAGTTGCCCGATTCGTCTGCATATTCAAACGGCACCCAGCTTGGATCGTACGCTACGCGTATGACTGGATTGTCTTTGAGCCATGCCGCCTCTTGCACGGTAAGTTCCAGCCCAGACTTGAGGCTGACCGCAGCATCGGATGCGTCTGCCCACTTTCCGTCTGCTGCCACGCTCTCAGCATAGCCGAGTCCAGTCCTGTCGCCCGCATCATTGAATAATATCCTGCCGCTTATTCCGCGATACTGGGCAGCCGTCTCATTGAGGCTTGCCGCAATGTCTGGCGCGCTTCCGCCTTTGGACTCTAGCATGGCCCATCCCAGCAGCTGTATCAGATCATACTCAAGAAATGCGTACGGGCTTGGAGTTCTGTCCAGTTCGGCTCTCAGTCTTTCGGCCAGCTTTGCTTTCTTGCCGCTGTCGGGTATTGCAGGATGCACGGATACAAAGCCCACCTGCTCGGCAAATTCTAACCCGGCCTCGCTGCCGTTCAGTATGGAATTGGCATCAGCCCCAAACCACTGCACCTGTGCAAGATTGTCATGCATGGATGCGGCCTCCAAAAAGTCAAATGTTTCCTCAAATCCAACGTAAAGCACGGCGGTATTGTTCGATTCTTCGTACATTGCCGCGCTGTCAGAGAGTTTCTGCAGGACGGCGTCGTCAAACTCACCGTCAGCAGAATACAGAATCCGGTCAGCGGCAGCTCCGCCCAGGCTGACAAATTCCGACTCTGCGCTGTCCAGCAGGTCAGTAATCCACGGAGCATTGCGTCCTACTGGAATTACTGCCTCGGCACCATGCTTGTCCAAGGCAGCTGCAACTGCCTTGCCAAATTCAGTCTGATCCGATGTCATTCTATACATTGAATCGCCCGATACGGAATAGGCGGCAACGGCAGAGCAGCAGCTGAACAAAAGCATGCCGTTGTCGTTTGCATACTGCAGCGTGTCATTGCCAAAGATATCTATCGCAGGTCCCGATACGATCTTGACATCCTTTGAGTTTAGTTCCTGAAGGTATTCGTCCACCAGTGCAGGATTAGTCTCAGTATCATACGCGTCAAGAACGAGCCTCCAGTCCTTGTTCTTTTTCTCAAGCAGTCTGTTAAAGTCGTCAGCTGCAATGCCGGCGGCGGTCATAATATCCTGGCCATAGCCCGCAGCTCCGCCGCTTGCCGGAGCAAGCAGTCCTATTGTTGCATTCTTTAGATCATATTCGTGCGGTGCTATGTCAATACCGAACGAGAGCAACAGTCTGTATGAGGATTCGCTGATGCATGCGGGAGTTTCACCGTCCCAAAAGTAAAGGCTGAACGGATCATTGCACTTTATCATTGCATTAGGATCCAATCTGAGCTGCTGCAGTGGCGGAGGATAAGATGTCCTGTCAGTGCTGCTTTTGTCATATCCCGCGCCATCTTTCATGCCCATGTAGTCTTGGCCGTGGCGGTAATTGTCATGGCCGTCCTTTGTATAGTTGTGATCACCGGCATAGCCGGAGCCGTTCTTCATGCCCATGTAGTCTTGGCCGTGGCGGTAATTGTCATGGCCGTCCTTTGTAT
>CAYGAM010000032.1:20471-21682 GCA_964347915.1 uncultured Nitrosopumilaceae archaeon
AGTTGTGATCACCGGCATAGCCCGCAGTATCACCACCAAATGCGTCATCCATGGCAGCAGGTATTGCCAGGAAAAGCGCCGCAACAATCAGGCTTGCAACAGCAATTATCACAAGTTGTTCCAAGCACAGGAATTATTAAAGATTGTGTGGCAAAAAGTCTGTTCCATAACCCCCCGCCAGACAAGCCTCTGATCCGGTCTCATCAGGCAACCGCGTTGATTTCGCTACATTGCTGCCGCCTCGTCAATCCACTTGTTGTACAGGGCGATCCTCAGTTTTGTTTCTCGCACCATGCTGGCCCATTTTAGCAACATCAAACTCTCTCCAAACATTCGCTTCAGCGCAGATATTACAATCTCAACCAGCATCTCTTGTTATACTCAATTGTAGTCTTCCAGTACTGCCTGTCTTCCAGCCGCTTGTCCTTTGAGTGATCTCCTATCTTCTCTTCCGACCCTCCTCCCAGCTGTCTTCGTGCAAGCTTCATCCACGCTTCACTGCTGTCTATTGCCTGCCCCATCATTTCCTTTAGCTGTTCTCCATCTCTCTTCCTATCGTCAGTGATTACTACGGCCGCAACTTTCAGACTGCTTGCGTCGATCACTATGCGCCTCTTCCTGCAAGGCATTCTGAATGCGGCTTCAAAGGCGTGTACCCCACCATCAGTCCATCCGCGTACTGGAAGTGCCGTTTTGCTGAGGTTGATCTTTGCGAGTTTCTTTGCCCAGTCCGGGTCATACGCAATGAAAAGATCGCCGCCCCGATTGACGTATTTTTCGCTGTTCGCTTGCATCATTCTTACTTGAATCTCCAGCGAACAAATTTTTAACACCCCACACAAGCGCGCCTGCATTAATTTTGACATCATCTGAGAGAGAATATGCCGCAACTTTCGAATTTTTTTAGATCTTATGATCAAATTTTCGAGTACGAATTGTTTTAGTCATGATTGTGGAATAGATTACATCGGCCAGGCTACACGCCTCGCTCATGAGTGAAAATGATTCTGGGTGACTCAGCAGGCCACAATGACCGGCATTCCAAAACGAATTCATTGCGGCCGCATTGCGAGACTGACTGAGGCATCAGGCAGCCATGCCAGGGAATTGCGCCAGACAGACACAAAAAATGTCAGAAACGATGGCTTCAGGCCAGTTTCAGTAGATGAAAATGTACAATTTAGGACACTGCTAGCCGGGCTCGCGCTTTA
>CAYGAM010000033.1:0-21342 GCA_964347915.1 uncultured Nitrosopumilaceae archaeon
TCGCACTGTACATTGCAGCGCCGATTGCAGGCATAACACTGCTGGCAAGACGCATCAGAAATGCTCCCTTGAGCCGACACTCCTAGACTGCACTATCTCTTTAGCTTGGCACCGCTTTGATTCTTGGCTGGATGTTGCGCAGCTCGTTCATTTGACTGCGCTAGGATGATTCAACAAGATTCTGCAACGCCGGTGTTCTGCTGCTGTATTGCAATTGCATCTCTCTGGAGGTTCGCGCCTGCGGCGATTTCATTTGGGCAACGCTGCTGACCTGGGCTAGCTGCAGGCCGCATGTGCTGTTCTTGAGTAACTTTGAGAAGCGGCGCTGAACAGTTACAGATTGCCCGCGTTGATATCCTCAAGGCAGCGAATTACGTCTTCTTTGGTTACTGGCTTTGGATTGGGGTCAAGGTGCCCTCTGTCTGTCATCACAACATCTGCCGCATCTGATACGTTTGCCTTGAGCTGCATTTTTTCAAATTTCAGCTTTATTGTAATGTCCTTGAAGCGGCTGTAAAACTTTGAGCCGTTAAACTTGTGAGCCACTGTGGTGCATGAGGACAGCGAATAGCCGTGCGGAACACCCTCGTTTGAAAAGACGTACGAGAGCGCGTGCCCCAGCGTAGTGGAGCAGTTTCCAAATCCCATGCCGGAAAGCATTGAACCGTACGGGTAGTTTTCCGGCTTGTCATTCATTATCGCATCATACAGTATGTCAAACGCCTTTTCACATATCGTCCTTGTAAAGTCGTTTCCAAGCATGCTGTCAAACCCTTCTGTAGCCTGGGCGCATGCGTCGCATACCGAATTGTTGATGATATGCTGCGGAGTACCCTCCATAAAGTAAGAGTCTACTACCGCCATGTCTGCAAGAAATTTGTCGTCCTGAAGCAGCTTCTTTTTTCCGTCAAACTTTAGGACGCAGTACGTAGTCATCTCGGCGCCAGTACCGAATGTGGTTGGAATCAGAATCTTTGGCTTTTTCATTTCCGGCGCCGCATACTTTACAACATCCATTGAGCTCCCGCCGCCCAGTCCGATTATTGCAGAAACGTCTTTTGACTCGTACTCTGCTATCACGGCATTGACATCGTCAATCGACGGCTCTGGAGTAACCTTGTCAAAGAGCATATAGTCTTTGATCTCCATCTTGGCCAGCCATTTGTCAGACAGGGCTGGAGGAGCTGTGGTAACCACAAGCGCGTTTTTTGGATAGTCCGCTTCACTCAGGGCGTCCTTGCCAAAGTTGATCACTCTTGGTATGCGTATTGTCTGCACATATCAACTCAAGATTCAGCATTATTATATCTTGATGCCGGCTCAAATTCGCGTTGATTCTCAACTTTGAGCAGCTCGCGTCAGACGGCCGCCGGCGGGATGCACTGAAGATTCTTGAGGAGGGTCTGGCAGCCGCTCTTCCGCAAAATGTGCTCTTTTTGTCGGTACGGAATGGAATGATCATGGCAGGCGGCCGGCCGCTGTGCAGCGCGCGCGATTCTGTGTACATAGTGGCATTCGGCAAGGCGGCATCGCTCATGACGGATGCCGTATGCGGCATGATCGACGTGGCAGGCGGGCTTGCAGTCGTGCCGCATGGACAAAAAAAATGCGCGCTGACTACCTTGTGGGCTGCGCATCCTGTTCCAGACAGCTCAAGCGTAAAGGCGGCAGAGGCAGTCGCAGAGTTTCTAGGACGGCGAAGCAGATCCGACTTTGTCCTGTTTCTTGTATCTGGCGGCGCGTCATCCCTTTTGTGCATGCCCCATGGCGTCACTCTGGAGGAGAAGCAAAATGTCAGCCGGCTGCTTTTAAGATCGGGCGCCTCTGTTGAAGAGTTCAACTGCGTCCGAAAACATCTTTCAGGAATCAAGGGCGGACTGCTTGTCGAAAATCTGCGCTGCAATGCAGCAGCGCTCGCAATATCGGATGTTCCGTCAGACGACTTGAGCTCCATTGCATCCGGCACAACCTACTGCGATGATACTGAATACGGCGACGCGCTGCGAGTATTGGCGCGGTACGGCATTCTGGACAAAATTCCCCATGCGGCAAGGGCAAGACTGGAGGACGGCGCGGCAGGCCGCATTCCTGAGACGCCAAAAAAGCCCGTCATTCCAAACTACATAATATCGTCCAATGCCAGATGCCGCATGGCGATGAAAAGAAAGGCTCAAAGCCTGGGATACAACGCAAAGGAATTCTGCATATCTGGAGACATTAAAGTCGCATCAGACAGGATCTGCGGCATGATATCATCTGCAGTGCGCGGCGATGCCGAGGCGCCGCAGGCTCCAGCATGCATCATTTTCGGAGGCGAGACCGCAGTCCATGTCCAAGGCAGCGGCAGGGGCGGAAGAAACCAGGAACTTGTGCTTTGGCTGCTGCGGGGCATGCAGGGCTTTGGCAATCGAATCATAGCTTCGTCTGTGGGAACCGACGGAATAGACGGCAACACCGAATACGCAGGAGCAATATCTGGAAACTTTGATCTGAACATGGCGGAAGCCGAGCGCGCGCTGGACAGCAATGACTCCAATGCTTTCTTCCAAAGGCACGGCGGGCTGATCAAGACAGGACAGACTGGCACGAATCTTGCCGATGTCGGGCTGGCTTTGATCTGGTAGCGATGCCTTTGAGCGGCTCCTGAATCTGTCAGAGAAAAACAGCGCTGTTCCTGTATTCTTGATTGCAGCATGCAATGCATCTTTGAGCGGCTCCGAAAACTGCCATGGAAAGCAGGATATGAAATTCGCGATAAAGAGCCCGCGCTGCCGACTGCATCTTTGCCATGGGCAATGTTATGGAAAGCATGGTGTGAAATTCGCGATAAAAAGAGCGGCGTCCTGCATTGCATGCTTACAGTGCTTGCTGTTCGTGCAAAAGGCCGGCCGCCGAGCCGGGAGGCGCGGGATGATACCTGACGATCAGACTGCGCCGCCGCGCCAGCTGCTCAATGAATTTTGTCCTGGCTGCGGCAAAGCTGTCGTTCGACTCCGTCCCGTTTCGCAGATGATCAAGCATCTTCTTTGACGGGATCATGACATTTACCAGGTCGGCATTCCTTATCCTAAACGCTCCGATGCACCAGAATATGCCTACATGCAGCGCAATGTACCTGGACTGCTCGTCAGTGACTTTTTCAAAGTAAATGTCGGCATGCCTTCGGTATTGCCTGCTGCTGCGGTCTCCGACAAGCTCCCATGCAATGCCCTTTGCATTGCCGTCAAAGCGCAGTTCGTGCTCCATGGTGCGGTGCGGCGGCTCCCGTTCTATATGCGCCGGCGCTTCCTTGAGGCTGCGGCCGGGAAGAATATGCCGGCAATTGATGCTTTCACTTTGCGATGCAGTTTTCAATTTGGACGCGGCATTTCAGACATGCCGCATTGCCGATGCGCCAAACACTGCCTATTTCGCTCTGCCGGATCTTGCCTTGCAGTAGACTGCAGCAGGGATGACTGCTCCAATAAACGGCGCGGTCCAGTACAGCCACATGTCTTGAAATATGCCTGGCGCCGCATCCGAGCCTGCGCTGCCCTGAAGCATGCCGTCAAAGAGCAGCGCGACAGCGGGAGAGAGCGAGCGTATCGGATTCATTGATGCTCCAGATATCTGGGCCATAAACAGTACATCAAGCGCCACTATTCCGCCGACAACAGCTGCTATAGCTGCGCTGCGCATGCCGCGAATGCTGATTGCAAGCAGTATGCCGCCCATCAAAAAGACTGTTGCAAGAGTCTCGGCGCCGAATATTGTCAGAATATCAATCTGGTAGTTTGGCGCATTGAGCCCAATCTTTGCGTGGTTTCCAAAAACATACCTCACAAAGAGGCTGCCGGATACTGCTCCGGCGGCCTGAGCTGCAAAATACACGGGAGCTGTTCTCGGGCGCAAATGTCCTGATATCATAAATCCAATCGTAACCGCGGGATTAAAGTGCGCCATCGAATAGCGGCCAAACAAAAGCACCACTATGAACAGTCCGACAAAATGCATTGCAGAGATAAATCCGATACCCAGCGCAAATCCGACGCTTCCGTCGTATGCTATTGAGCCTGTTGCTGCGACCAGCAGCCCGAACGTTCCGACAACTTCGGACGCGAATATGGTGCTATTTTTTGTCAAGACTGCATACCAGTTCCTTTACCTTTGACTCTATCTGATCGCGAATTTTCCTCACGTCGTCCAGACTCTTTCCTTTGGGGTCGGGTATCTGCCAGTCTGCCGCATCATTGAACAGCAGGGCCGGACACGCGTCATGATCAATGCAGCCCATGCTGACGACTGTGGAGCATTTTATCATGTCCTGGGTGATCGTTTTGGGCTGCCTGTCCTTGATATCTATTCCGACCTCTGCCATGGCGTCTGCGACTATGGGATTTACGGCAGCGGCTGGCGCTGTTCCGGCGCTTGCCGCATCAAGCCTGCCGCCCGCATGCTTGCGAAAGAACGCTTCCGCCATCTGGCTTCGGCCTGCATTTTCAACGCACACAAACAAAACAGGCTTGGCCATGGCCTCTGTCCGCTCCATGAACAATTAAAGCATATGCATGCGCCTGCATTCTGCACGGCAGGCAGGAACGCTGCCTTTTGATTTGTGCGGTTTGAACATTCGCGCCGCATCTTGCTCTACGATCCTGCCTGAACGCGCAAAAAACGGCAGGATCCTTCTGCCTGAAATCGTAGTTGCGGAGCAGGATATCGCGCCGCATAAATTTTAATCTGAGGCTAAAGATATGCATAGTGAAATGACTCCTCTGAACATAGGCGGGAGCGAATGGATTATCATCATCTTTGCAGCGCTGATTCTGATTCTCGGAACAGGCAAGCTTCCTGAAGCGGCAAAAAAGCTTGGCAAAGCCTCCTACGAGTTCAACAAGGCCAAGAATGACATTTCAGATCAGGTCAAGGAAGCTTCCGGACATACGGTAAAAGTGGACGGGCCTGTGCAAAATGAAGAGCAAAAGCTAAGGGCCATTGCAAGATCGCTTGGCATAGACGATGCTGGAATGACCAAGGACGATCTGCAAAAAGCAATTGGAGACATGATGGGAGGCAAAAAGGCGTAGCGCCGCCGCGCAGGCAATCAGCAAGTTTATTTTTAGATGCGGGCCCAAGGCAGAATATCTTGGCAATACTACCAATAGATGCGGGGAGATACGGCACAAAGGAGATGCTTGCCGTATTTGACGAGCAGCGCAGAATAGACTATCAAGTGGAGATTGAAGGGGCGGTAGCCATGTTTCAGGGAAGGGCAGGCATCATTCCGCGGCATGCAGGAGACGACATATCGCAGACTGCAAAAAACGCAAAGATAACGGCTAGAAGAATCGGGCAGCTGGAGTCAAAGACTGATCATGATACGGCCGCGCTGGTGCAGGCGCTGGGCGAAAAGTGCGGCAAGGACAGCAGGCCGTGGATACACTACGGCCTTACCAGCAACGACTTGGTGGACACATGCAATTCGATGCAGATGCGGGACGCGCTGAACCTGATTGAGCCAAAGACTGCAAAGCTTGCAGGAAAGCTGTCCGAGTCGGCCGTGCGGTACAGGAGCCTGCCGGCTGCCGGCAGAACGCACGGGCAGCATGCTAGCATCATATCGTTCGGATTAAAGTTTGCAAACTGGGCCGAGGAGATGGCGGAGCATCTGCGGCGGATGCGCCAGGCAAAAAGGCGCATTCTGCTCTGCAAGACTCTGGGCGTAGTCGGAACCGGCTCGCTCATGGGCGCCGATGCGGTGAAAATCCAGCGCAAAGTGGCCAAAATGCTGAATCTGCATCCTGTAACAGTCGCAACCCAGGTCGTGCCCAGGGAACGGTACGCCGAGTATGCATTCCTGCTGTCGCTGACTGGAGCCACGCTGGAAAAGATTGCTGTTGAGATACGCAACCTGCAGCGAACCGAGATTGGCGAAGTGGCAGAGCAGTTCAAAAAAGGACAGATGGGAAGCAGCGCCGTTCCGGTAAAGCGCAATCCAATCAAAAGCGAGCGCGTCACATCGCTCTCAAGGCTGCTGCGCAGCTGCGTATCCGTATCGTTTGAGAATGTGCCGCTCTGGCATGAGCGCGATCTTTCAAACTCTGCAAACGAGCGATTCATTCTGCCTACAGCCTCCATACTGCTGGACGCAATGCTGGAGACCATGAACGGCATAGCCGGCAGCCTGTACGTAGATGAGAGCCGGGTGCGAAAAAATCTGCAGGCTACGCGGGGACAGATTTTTGCAGAGTTTGTAATGGAGGCACTGATAAGAAAAGGCATTCCAAGAATGCAGGCATATCGGGACGTCCAGAGAGTGGCATTTTCGGCCAAGGATTCCGGAGCCGAGTATGCCGATGCCGTAATGAACGATGCCGAAATATCGTCCCGCCTGTCGGCCAAGGAAATTCGGGACATATTTTTGCCTGAGCGGCATCTTGGCGCGTCCGCAGCCATAATAAACTCTGTTTCAAGATCTGTTGGCAGGGAGATCAGGCGCTTTTCTTGATCAACGCCTTGTGAATTTTTGTGCCGTACTGCAGGGCCTTTTTTCGCTTTGCGTACGAAATTTCCGGCACGCCGATTTCGCGGGCCAGGCTGCGGATTACGTGCTTGCGCATCATGTCATCCGAGCCTTTGATCTTGTACTGCATGGGAACATTTTTTGCATATTCTACAAAGCCTGCCGACAGAAACGGCTGCGCCATCCTGACGCCGTATTCGGATACCACGGACTGTATTCTGTCCATCATCTGCAGCTCGTTTTCGATTTTGTCTTCCATCATGCGCGCAACTTCCTGCGCGCCGCCGTCAAACGCCCTGCGATAAGCGTCGTATCCGCAGAACAGCTCGTCTATTCCGTTTGCAGTAGCCAGCCTTGGCACTCCGAGAGATTTTGCCGCCTCTGCGGCATAGCAGAAGGCTATGCAGTTTTCAACCCATGAAATGCCTCCTTTCACTGCATTCTGAACGCGCGCAGCCGTTTCATCAAACGATTCCCTGCCTATCTCCAGCGTATGGCAGGCAAGATTCATCTGCGCCGCCGCCTTTGGCGCAAATTCAATGTCATGCGACCCTGCAAATCCCACCGTAATCAGGACAGTATCGCATGCCTCTGAGCAGAGCTTTGCCAAAAGCGCGCTGTCCACGCCGCCGGAAAATGCAACGCATGTCTTTTGCATGCCTGGTCCGGCGACTTCGCCTCTTACTGCCTGCCTCATTTGGTCAAGCAGTTCCTGGTGCGCCGGAGTCATCAGATCCGAGCAATGCCGTCCCTTGTATTAATATGATTGGCGAACTGCCGGCAAAGGACAGCCCATGTCCTGCTCTCAGTTCGGGCATGGCGCCGCTACAGCAAAACTGGCGCATTTGCTCCAATATGTCTTGGCTTTGCTCCATCGCGCATCCCTTTCGCGCGCATTGCGATATTTTGAAACTTGCGCCGGAACTTCTTGGTGCTTTAAGCAGCAAGGAAATCTCACCGCGGCACTGTTCATTTCTGATCGTACTGCGAGCAGAGAACGGCCGTGATGCGCCGCAATTGCGGGCGCCTTTACAACAGTGCGGGGTCGGTTCGTCGCGGGGTCTTCACAGCTTTTGCTCAGCCTGGAACGGCTATTATCTCCTCATTCCCTGGCGCGCATTGCCGATGCTGCCATATTTAGATGTGCGCTGCCGCAAGACTTTCATAACTGCTGGCGCCTTTAACGCCAGACAAATTTATCCGTAAATTGCAGAGCGTAAAATGAGCGGTCAAAGCGTGCAAAGTGCGCCAAAAACGGTAGTAAAAACAGGGGTCCGCTCCAACTGGCAGACTGCCGAGCCTTTTTGGCGCGCAATTTGGCGGCATTTGCTCTGCCTGGCTGCCAAACAATAAATCATGAGCAGCGTTACCGTACCCATTGCCGCAGTACAAGTGCCCCAAGTGCGAATCTGGAATGGATATCAAAAAAACATACGACGGAGCCGCGCTTTTTTCCTGCCGGAAATGCGCACTGGCAGGCGCCGTGCCGTACAGCAGCAGCGATGACGAGTCGTATCTTGAATTTTTAACGCTCTTTGATCAGGGGCTGATGACCGGCGCCGACCAGAACAAAATGCCTGGGCTTGTCCGAAGCCGGGATGAGATTGACGGCATGATCGGAGATTCTCGTCCGGGCAAGGTCATGCTGGATGCACTGTACTCTCAGGACGACTATGTGTCGCATTATGCGCCGATTAGCAGCCCGCCGCCGGACGCCGGCGCCCTTGTGGACGACTTGGGCCTGGACGGCAGACTTTCAGACGCGCTCAAGCTGCACGGAATAGACCGGTTCTACAAGTTTCAAGAGGAGGCAATAGGCAAAATCCGCAACGGATGCGATACCGTAATAGAGTCGCCTACTGCATCAGGCAAAACAGAGGCGTTTCTTGTTCCAATACTGGATGTTTTGGGACGCAAGCCGTCCCCGGGCGCTGCGGCAGTCTTTGTTTATCCGACAAAGGCGCTTGCGCGAGATCAGCTGCCAAAGATCAAGCAGTATGCGGACAGGATGGGAATCGACGCGCGCGTATTTGACGGCGATGTCGGAGATGCTGAGCGAAGGCAAATTCTTGACAGGCCGCCTGAAATCCTCGTTACAAACTTTGATGTCCTCCACTATCATTTGTGGCACAGGACAAAATTTTCGTCGCTGCTGCATTCGGTTAGGTTTCTGGCAGTGGACGAAGTTCATACGTACTCTGGAATATTCGGCTCAAACGTCCACTATGTTGTCATGAGACTGAAGCGAATTGCGCCAAAGCTGCAGATCGTTGCCGCATCGGCCACGCTTGACAATGCGGCCGAATTCTGCAGCCAGCTGTTTGAAACAAAGATTGCACATGTTAAGAGCGCTGCAAGAAAGGGAGAGATCGACCTGGCAATGATTTTCCCAAGCCTAAGGGGGCAGTGGGATCTGATTACTGACCTTGCAAGGAAGCTGACGCTGGGCGGACACAAGACCATGGTATTCAGCAATTCGCACCGCTCATCGGAAATACTGGCGATGCGTCTTAGAAAGAGCAAGGTCAAAATCAAGGTGCACCGGGCCGGCCTTGGAACGGCATACCGCAGAAGCGTGGAAGACGCATTCAAAAGCGGCCGGCTGAGCGCAATATCATGCACGCCGACGCTTGAGCTGGGAATCGACATAGGAGATGTTGACGGTGTAGTATCGGCAATAATTCCGGTCAACAGGCTGATGCAGAGAATAGGGCGCGCCGCAAGAAAGGGGCAGCGCGGATACGCATTCCTTGCCTTGGGGAACGATCCAATATCGCAGTATTACAGCCGCCATCCCAAAGAATATTTTCGGGACGTTGAAAGATGCCACATCGATCCCAAGAATCCGTTCGTAGAATCGTCCCAGATCCTTGCAATGGCATGCGACATGCCGCTGTCCGCAAAAGAGGCGGCCAAGCACGCTGATGCGGTGCGGGATCATGTCATAGCGGGCCGCCTTCGCAAGGCTGCCTCCGGCTATGCGCCGGTGTACCCTGCTGCAAAAAAGGCTCTGGACGGATACAGCATAAGAGGAATAGGACACGCAATAGATATCCTGCTTGGCGGAAAAAAGATAGGGGACAGGCTGCTGCCGATGGCGCTTGAGGAACTGCATCGCGAGGCAATATACCTGCATGCCGGAACCAAGTACGAGGTGATCTCGTTTGACTATTCTAAGATGCGCGCCCTGCTTCGCCGCATTCCTGCGCGGTATCCGTACATTACACGGGCGCTCACGTCCGAGATGCCGCATGTTGAGGAAATTTATCAAAAGCGCCGCGTATTTGGAACAGAGGCGGCATTCTGCAGACTGAGAATAGAAAAGAGCGTTTACGGGTACGTCAAGTACGAGCCCAGGCGCGAGGACAGCGCGCAGCAGGCAATGATCGATCCTCTGCGGTATGATCTTGTAACCAAGGGAATCGTATTTGCCGCGCCCGAGCCGGCCGGCTGCGCGCCTGCAGCCGATGCCGATCATGCAAAGCCGGGAGGATATCATGCAGCCGAGCACATAATGATAGAAGGCAGCAACATGATAATCGGCGGAGCGTCAAGGGACCTGGGAGGCATCTCGCTGGGAGAGACCGGCCTGATATTCATTTACGACGGCGCCATGGGCGGAAACGGCGCGAGCCGCGCGCTCTATGACAGAATGGAGCAGGCCGCATCAAGAAGCCTTTCCATAGCAAGGGAATGCCCGTGCGACAGCGTCGCCGGCTGCCCCAGATGCACGTTTTCGTACAGGTGCGGCAACAACAACGACATTTTGCACAAGGGAGCTGCCAGGGAGATACTGCAGAGAATGAACGATGGACAAAAGACCGATCTTGATCTGGACATCATGGATGACAGGCCGCTTGTGTAGAGGACGCGCGCTTTTTTGCCTAGCCATGCGAAACCATACCTGCAGAATGGTCTAAAAAAACACTTTGCATTGCCTGTGCAGTCAACCAAGCAGGATGAGCTATGACTGGAAATGACTGCAGAAAAGACTGTTTTGGACCATATCTCAAACTTCATTATGCAGCATCCGATCTGGACTGCATTTCGCCTGACTGGCAGTGCAGCTCAAGATATATCTGACAGGCGGCAATATGCGCTGATGAAATATCTTTTGCTTGCGCTTGCGCCGTGCATTCTGGGAAGCGCATCAGGCGAGCTTGAAGACAGCCTCGTACTGGAGACAGTGGCCGAGAATCTTCAAGTGCCCTGGGCGATAGACTTTGCGACGGACGGCAGGATATTCTTTACAGAACGCGCAGGAGATCTTCGGGTTATTGAGAACGGCGTACTGCTCGCCGAGCCTGCCTTGTCTGTTGATGTTGCAGGGGGCGAGGGCGGACTGCTGGGAGTTGCGCTTGACCCGGACTTTGAGGACAATCATTACGTCTATCTGTACTATACGCATGCAGGCCCGCTTGGAAGCCTCTTTGGCGTGCAAAACAAGGTGGTGCGGTACGCGGAATCCGGCAATCATCTCTTTGACGAACTGGTCATAATAGATGAAATTCCGGGCTCTAGCATTCACGACGGCGGCAGAATAAAGTTTGGACCGGACGGCAAGCTCTACATTGCTACCGGAGATGCGGCAGACAAAAGCCTCTCGCAGGATCCAAATTCGCTGGCAGGCAAGATTCTAAGAATAAATCCTGATGGCAGCATTCCTGACGACAATCCGTTTGAGGACTCGCCTGTGTTTACTCTGGGACACCGAAACCCCCAGGGAATAGACTGGCACCCTGTTGATAATTACATGGCGTCTTCCGAGCACGGGCCTTCGGGCGAGCCCGTCAATCCGCCTTTTGCGCACGACGAGATCAATGTCATTCTGCCGGGCAGAAACTACGGCTGGCCTGCTGTCGTGGGGGACGGAACAGATGAGAGATTTGAGAGCCCGCTGCTTCATTCCGGCTCTGAAACCTGGGCTCCGTCGGGAATCGCATTCTACGACTCGGATAATATTACAGAATGGGAGAACATGCTGCTTGTAGCAACGCTTAGGGGCAGCCACTTGAGGGTTGTGGAAATTGGAAACGGCGCAGCAGAGTCCGCCGCCTTCTTTGAAGGAGCATTCGGACGGCTGCGCGACGTTGCCGTGGGAAACGACGGAAGCCTCTATCTGCTTACCAGCAACCGCGACGGGCGCGGCATTCCTGCGCCAAACGACGACAGAATACTCAAGGTGAGCGCCAAGAGCGATGCTGCCGGCGGCGGTGCAGAAGAGCCTGGCACGGACCGCAAGCCTTCGCCAAGAGCGCAGCTGCAGGCAGGAACAGAACCGAATGCGGTGCAGTGCAATGACGGACTGAATCTTGTCATCAGGACAGACGGGCTGCCTTCGTGCATCAGCCCGTCAGGCATAAGGCTGCTGCAGCAGTTTGGCTGGAATCTCATTATACCATGACGCTTGCCGGCCAATTTGAATGCGCTTTGGCTGAGACAAAAGAACCGCGCGGCAATGCCTGCATTCGGAATGACGCAGGCGCTTGAGTTTGCATGATTTTATGCCTAAAATGAACCGGTTTGCGTACAGGTCAGGAGAGACAAGCTTTTGCCGCGATGAAGGAGCTTTCTGTCAAGCCCAAGCCCGCATCCTGGCGCCTGATTTGCGCGACGCATATCTTGGCCGAGTTTGTTTCTAAAAATTAAATAGCACTCAGACACAAGCATCTAGTGAATCATGCAGACATACTAGTAAGCGGGCACAATGGCATCTCACATACGCGGATGCCATGCACGAGCCAAATCTGAACCTGGCCTTGTGCAAGCATGCCTTTGTGGCTGAAGTTTGTTCCATAACTGCGGTTCTAGGCACAAGGATCTTGCCGTTTTTTACGCGCTCAGGCGGGGTTCTGGAACAAGCTTTGAGGCTGTTGACGAACAATGATCGCCGCATCTCGCTTCATAAAATAACATCAAAATAGCTCCTTGTGGAACGATCTGGTATGGCAAAGGTGGCTGTCGTTACAGGTTGCTCAAGCGGAATAGGGTATGAGACCGCACTGAGCCTTGCGCGGCACGGATACAAGACATATGCCACGATGCGAAACGCATCCAAGAGCAAAGAAATTTTGGATGCTGCCGCTGCTGAAAATCTCGATCTGACCGTAACCGCGCTTGATGTCAGCAGCAAAGAGTCGATAGATGCGGCAATGGATGAGATTCTTGGCCGGGAAGGCCGAATAGACGTTCTTGTCAACAATGCAGGATACGTAATGTTCGGCACGCTGGAAGAAGTAAGCATATCGGAGTTTAGAGAGCAGTTTGAGACAAACTTTTTTGGAATCATAAATTTGCTTCACCGGGCTGTACCGGCAATGCGAAAGCAGGGCGGCGGACGCATAGTAAACATAAGCTCGGTTGCAGGAAGGATCGGACTTCCGTGCACTTCGGCCTATATCAGCTCAAAGTTTGCTCTAGAGGGACTGAGCGAGAGCCTGCGGTACGAGGTTGACCAGTTTAACATCAAGGTGGTACTGATAGAGCCTGGAGTGATAAAGTCAAACCTCTTTAATTCAATGAAGGTGGCAGGAGCCGACGGCAGCTCGCCGTACAGCGCCCTGACAAAAGGAGTCCTGTCCGGCATTGGCACGATGGCGGAACTTGGGACGCCGCCGGCCGATGTTGCATCTGCGGTAATCCGCGCAATACAGGAAAAGGAGCCGCAGCCGCGCTATCTTGTGGGAAAGGATGCCGCAATGTTTCTTGACATCAAAAAGGCCAAGACCGATCTTGAATTTGAAAAATACCTCAAGGAAGAGCTCTTTGCGTCCCAGGAACCTCGTTAAATTGATATAATGACCGGCCGTTGCGTATTAAAGTGACAGCAGGAAAAGCGCACAGGTGGACTATGCTAAAGCACAACGGAATACTGTTTCCGCCGCCGTACGAGTCCAAGAATATTCAGGTAAGAATCCGGGGCCGGCAGGTGGACTTGAACCTGCTGCAGGAGGAGATGGTGTACCAGTGGGCGAAAAAGAAGGATACGCCGTATGTTCAGGACATGACGTTTCAGGAAAACTTTACCCGGGACTTTGCAGAAACATTCGGGAAAGAATTTGCCGGGCTGCGGTACGAGGAGATTGACTTTGCGTCCGCGTACGAACTGGCAGACAGGGAAAAGGCCGAAAAGGAGATGATGACAAAGGAGGAGAAAAAGGCGCTGGCAGCCAGGCGAAAGGAGGTCCGCGAGGAGCTAAAGGCAAAGTACGGCAAGGCGGTCATGAACGGCGAAGAGGTGGATGTCGGCAACTACATGGCAGAGCCTCCGGGCATATTCATAGGACGGGGGGCGCACCCGCTTCGAGGAAGATGGAAGCGCAGAATAACGCAAAAGGATGTCATTCTCAATCTGGACGAGGACGCCGATGTTCCGCCGGGCGACTGGGGCGGAATTGCGCACAACCGCGAGGCCATATGGCTTGCAAGCTGGACTGATGATCTTACAAGGCAGACAAAGTACATCTGGCTTGCAGATACCGCTGCGGTAAGGCAGCAGAGCGACAAGTCAAAGTACGACAAGGCTGTAGGCCTCTCAAAATCCATTAAAAAAATCAGGCGGCAGATGATATCAGACATGAAGAGCGCCGACAGCAAAAAGTCAGACATTGCAACAGCATGCTACCTGATATACCGCACTGCAATGCGAGTCGGCGATGAAAAGAATCCCGATGAGGCGGACACTGTCGGGGCAACTACGCTGCGCAAGGAGCACATTAAGATAACTCCGGACGGCGCGCACTTTGATTTTCTTGGAAAAGACAGCGTGAGATGGCAGGAGACTGTTCCGGCAGAGGGCGATGATGTCCAGTTTATAGCCAATCTGCAGAGGCTGGTATCTGAAAAAAAGCCGGACGAGGAGATCTTTCAGACAATAACTTCCGCGGCCGTAAACAGGTATTTTTCTGGAATTGTCCGAGGCCTGTCCGCAAAAGTGTTTCGCACATACCTTGCGTCAAAAACTGTCGCCGAATATCTGCGGCAGCATGATGGCATCAGGCAGCTTCCGCCGTACAGAAAACTTCATCTGGCAAAGCTGGCAAATCTGGAGGCTGCCATGATGTGCAACCACAAGCGGACGATTCCTGCAAGCTTTGAAAAATCGCTCCAAAAAAAGCGCGATACATTAGATTCGCTGAGAAAGATGAGGCCGTGGTCCAAAACCAAGGCGACGCTGGACAAAGTTGCGGCTTCCGAGCCCAAGACGGACAAGCAAAAGGCGAGCAGGGAGAAGAGAATCAAAAACCTAAACAAGCTTGTACGCTCCAAGAAAAAGCGGCACAAGGAAAGAGTGGAAAAAATAAAGCTTCAGATTGAGCTTGCAGAGCGAACCCGAGACTACAACCTCGGCACGTCGCTGCGCAACTATATCGATCCGAGAATATTCAAAGCGTGGACTCGCGATGTGGAAATGGAATGGACCAAGCTGTACACTGCCGCACTGCAAAAAAAATTTTTGTGGGTGCGAAGCGAGCGCGCAGCCTGGAAGAGCGTATCTGCAAAGTACTGATATCTGACTTTCTGCGCCGCGCCGCTGCCACTGAAGCGGAAGCAGGATGCACTGTGACGGCAGATAGCGCAGCTCTGCAGGTTTCTGCGGATGCGGCTGGTTCTGCATGATGCGCCGCGACGCGCCTATCGGCTGCTCTTTTGAATGCGGATTGGCGCGTCTTCCTGCCTGCGGGAATCCGAGCGGGCGGGCTTAGACTTAATAATATGAGCAAGGGAATATTAGCGATGGGCCGTAGAAAGACCCAAAAGATTATCCGCACCAGGCCAAAAAACGTAACAACCGGCATGTGCCCCTTGTGCAAAACCATTGGACCCATTCACATAATCGGCCAAACCGGAAAAGAAAAGGCAAAGTGCCCAGCCTGCAATCAGGTATTTGATCTGTAAATCCAATAGATTTTTATGGTTTTTTTTAAACTGGTATGGCATGGATGAGGAAGCCAGCACTGTCTATGATCGCATTGAGAAGCTTGAAAAGGAAGTTGCCGCCATGCAGAAAGAGTCCAAGATATACAAGGCTCTGTTGCATGATAAAATATCAAAGTATGAGCAAAATGCGATAAGGCGGGGCGAAGATGTCAGTACGATACTCTGACAGGCATGGGTACAGTTTTGTCTGCGGCGGGGCGTTCCTAGGCTTTGCTCTAAGAGCGACTGGAGCAGCGAATCTTTGCATAGTCATGAAATTCGCTGAATGTATGATGCAGGATCCTTGAGTTCGTGTGTAGTGGGCGGATCTTTGTCCAAAATCTCAAACGCGTCCCTGCCAAGCCTGCCGTATGCAGCTTCGGTAAAGTCACGCCCGATGCTCTTTCTGACGCGGTACGACGTAAAGTCAGTGCCCATAAACGTGGAGAGGTAGTTTCCAAAGTCTGCGTCGTCGGCCAGCATCTTCTGTACCGCAAACTCGGCCATTCCTTCCATCACGGCAAATGCTGCGTGGTGGCGCTGCATGGGATGCAGCCAGCGCTGGTATATCTCCAAGAGTCCGGGCGCGCCCTCTGATATTTTTGGATCAATCCTTATTCCGGAAAATGTCATGATATCGGGGCCCAGCTGCTGGGCCAAAAAGAAGTTGGGATCCAGGAAAAAGAACAGGTTTGCCTTTTTTGCCAGCGGAAATTCGTCGGGCACCGTCTGCAGCTGAAGATACTCGTACAGCCTGGCCGCCGAGCCGTCGCCAAGCTCCAGTATCATGTTGGCGCAGTCTTCGTTTATTGCATTTACTTCGGACACCGCCTTTGAGTTCATAGCATTGAGGTTTTTTTGCATGCTGTGCACGATCTCTTCCAGCAGAGTCATCTTTACCGCGCCGCGATATCCGGACTTTACAGTGTCCGCCATTGCTTCAAACGGCCTGCCCTGCTTGTAGAGTATGATCTTGGGATAGCTGTCCAGGATAAACTTGTTGAGGTATATCGTATCGCCTAGGATATCGCCGTACGTGGTAGAGATCTGCGAGAGATAGTTTTTGGCGTATGTGGAATACACAAGGTATCTGGCAGGGTCGGATATGACAAGGCCTGCAATGCCGTCTATGCTGCCCGACGCCACGGCCGTAAACAGCTTGTCCACATAATCTCTTGATTCGCTGCCGGCAAAGACCTTTCTGCCCTTTAGCCTCTTGAACTCAAGCAGCTCGGCATGCTCCACTTTGAGCGTTTCCGGCACCGGCATTCCGGCAAACTCCGACGCTTTTCCGGCATACTCTGAAAACAGGCTGCCTGCAATCGAACTTGTGCTCTCAAACGATATGCCAAATTCCGGGTCGTCGTCGATCTTTGATACCATGTCGGCAATGTTCTTCTCTTCGTCAGTCTCAACTGATATCTGATCGAGGAGCGCTTCGGCAAATTCATCTGGTTCTGCCAACTTGAGATGTGGTGCGTATTTGGCAGATTTATTGTTTGGCTTGTTTTTCGCGACTCCTGCCTGGAGTCATTTGCTTTAGAAGATCCGGCCGGATTCGCGCAAAGGCGAAAGGCATCGCGCGTTTCAACATGTCAAGAGCATGCGGGGAATAATGCCTGCGCAAAAGCCTCAAAGAAGCGGCTGAGCGTGAAGCATTGAAAGAGCATGGCAGAATATGACCGTGCTGCTGTCTGCGATAAAGCAGGCCTGGGCGGTGCGCGGCTATGCTAAAGCGGAGCCCTGGCGCAAGAGGCATGCCTCCGGCCAAATGCATCAGACGAACTGAGAGCGCGGACTCCGCGCAGGACAATCTGCTGCTGCGGCCCGTCTTGGCCTGGATAGGAGAGTTGAAGCTGCAGGGCGGAATGGCGAGATCTGCATTTCGCGCACGCCCTTTGCGCAAATCGTCTCGCCGCATGCGCGAGAATTCTGCAAAGGCCGGCGCCTGCGCCTGGCTGCGGCGCACGGCTGGAATAAATCCGTGTATTATGAGCTGCCTTGCATGCCCGTGTTCTCTGCAGGCGCGCGCCTGCCTGTTGAGCCCGCCCGCTCCTTCAATGACACTTTAAATCAAACTGCATTCTTTTATCACTATGCTAAAGACGTATGCTGTCATCGGCGATCCGATAGACCACTCCATGTCGCCTACGATACACAACGCGGCATTCCGCAAACTAAGCATGGAATGCACTTACATTGCATACAAGATAGCATCAGATGATCTGGATGAAGGCATAGCTTCCCTTCGGAAGATTGGCATTGCCGGCTTTAATGTCACAATACCTCACAAGGTTGCCGTAATGAAGCACCTTGATGCCGTAGATGAAAACTGCAGCATAATCGGGGCCTGCAATACCGTACTAAACAAAAAGGGAGCGCTTCGGGGATACAATACTGACATGGATGGATTCATGGATCCGCTAAGGCGCCGGAAGATTAGCGTCAAGGGATCTTCCGTTCTGCTGCTGGGCGCAGGCGGCGCCGCCCGCGCAATTCTTGTGGGGCTGGCCAGCGCAAACATAGGTCACATTACCGTATCAAACCGATCAATAACCGGAGCCATGACGCTCAGCTCTCTTGCAGGACGACTGGGCGTGCCCTCACGACATGAGAGGCTGGGCAAGACGAATGCTGCGGCAGAGTACGATATTGTTATAAATGCTACATCGCTCGGACTGCGCGGTGAGCAGAGCACGCTGGATTTTGATACGCTAAAGCCCGATGCAATCGTATATGATATCGTCTATCGCCCAATGAATACTGATCTCATACTCAATGCAAAAAAACGCGGCGCCAAGATCATATACGGATACGAGATGCTTCTGGGACAGGCGGCCAGGGCGTTTGAGATATGGCACGGAGTTTCGGCGCCGTTTGATGCTATGAAGCGCGCTCTGCTGGGTGGCGTGTAATGCTAAAGGCAAAGGCAACCGTGCATGGCGCAATATCAATTGTAAACGCAATTCCTACTGGCAGAGGGGCTGTCATGGGAATATCGCTGCGCACCGAAGCTACTGCACAAGCTATGCGCGGCACTGGAATACGCCTGGCATCGGGAGCAGACAGCGCCAGGCTGATTCAAAATACTGTCCGGCTGTCAGTGCCGCCGGAAATGCTAAGAGAGTATGAGATCAGCATATCGATAAAATCGGAGATACCAATGGGCTATGGGCTAAAAAGCTCAAGTTCAATATCCGTTGCCGCAGCTCTTGCCAGCGCAGCGCTTTTTGATTCATGTCCGAATGACCTCATGGCGCTGCAGGCAAGTGCGGACGCTTCTATAAAATCCCGAGTCAGCATAACCGGCGCATACGACGACGCCTGCGGATGCTGCTATGGGGGATTTGTTGTAACAGACAACGCAAAGCGCAGGATGCTGCGGCGCGAGCCCGCAGATCCGGATTTGATCGCGGTGATTTTTATTCCCGCCAGAAAGCAAAGAAGAAACCCGCGGAATCTTCTGGACAGGGCGGAAGCGTTTGACGGCGCATGGAATCTGGCAAATGAATCAAGATACTGGGAAGCGATGACAGCCAACGGAATTGCGGCAGCGCCGATTTTGGGGTCGGATGCGGAACTGATCGCAGATCTGCTTCGCGCCGGGGCGCTGGGAGCGTCAGTGTCGGGAAACGGCCCTGCCGTGGCCGCCGTCGCCCGTCCGGGCAGTGTTCAGAGCGTCAGGAAGGTATTTGATGACATGGACGGCAGAACAATAATATCTGATGCAAACAACGAAAAAGCGAGCGTCCGTGTACTGCACGATTGAACAGTCCCGGCTTTCGGGAGAGATTGCATGTCCGCCAAGCAAGAGCTATACGCACCGGGCCGTATTTCTGGCATCGCTTGCAGACGGACCTTCGACTGTTGAGAATGCGCTGCTGTCTGCCGATACCCAGGCTACCATTGCAGCATGCAGAAAGATGGGAAGCACCATAATGTGCGACGGAGACACGCTCAAAGTGGAGCCTGGAAAGCTTCGTCCTGCCTATATTGATGCGGCAAATTCCGGCACGACGCTAAGGATGGCGGCAGCCGTATCGGCGCTTGCCGAGGGCACGTCGCAGCTTACCGGCGACTCTAGCCTTCAAAAGCGGCCGATGCAGCCGCTTCTTGACGCCCTCTCTGACCTCGGCGCAGCATGCTCTTCAAGAGACGGCAGGCCGCCGGTATCAGTATCTGGAAAGCTTGCGGGAGGCAGCGTTGTCATGCCTGGAGACGTATCCAGCCAGTTTGCTTCCGCTCTGCTTATGGCCGCGCCCCTCACTAAAGCAGGCGTGGAACTCTCAATATCCGGCAATCTCGTATCAAAGCCGTACCTTGACGCAACAATTCACAGCATGCGCCGGTTTGGGGCAAAAGTCTCTGTCCTGGAGCCTTTTGCAAGGTATCGCGTAGAGCCGCAGCAGTACCGCAGCGCACGCTTTGCCGTTCCATCCGACGCGTCGGGCCTGGCGCTGCTGCTGTCGGCGTCCGTGCTCGCGGGAAGCAATGTCCGCATACGGGCCGACTTGGGAGACCTGCCGCAGGGAGATCTGCGATTCATGGACATTTTGGAGCGTCTTGGAGCGCCGATAACGCCGTCAGGCGGAATAATGTCCGCAGACGGACCGGACAAGCTGGGCGGCGGATCGTTTGATCTGCGGGACGCTCCGGACCTGCTGCCGCCGCTGGCAATACTTTCCGCAAAGGCGTCCGAACCTCTGGAGATCTACAATATAGGACATGCCAGAGTCAAAGAGACCGACAGAATTGCCGTCATTGCCGGCGAACTTGCCAAAGTTGGGATACCCGTCCAAGAAAACAGGGACAGCCTGACGCTTGGTCCTGCCTGCAAACTGTCGGGCGCGCATCTTTTGCCGCACGGCGACCATCGGCTCTTTATGGCATTTTGCATCCTTGGAATGCTTGTAGGAAACTGCACTGTGGACGATCCAGAGTCTGCGCGCGTATCTTATCCTGGGTTTGTAGACGACATGATTCGCCTGGGCGCGCGCATTGCAGTGCATAAATAATTTCAATGAATCGTACTCAGGAACTGCACCAATGCGCAACTGTTCATGAACGATGCACGCAGACTGCCGCATCAGAACATCTATGCTCAAGATCAAAAATAATCCCGCATCAAAATGGAAATAGGCGCATCAATCCTTGCTTTTTCGCGACAATGCTTGCAATTGTCAGTATGGGCAAAAATTACTCTCAGAAACAGCACAATGAAACATGCATTCTGAAATATTTCTGCAAGAGCTGCATCGTACCGGAATCGCGCTGTTCTATGTTGACATTAATTATGTACAATACATGGGTGCGCGAAATGGAAAGGACAGCGCCAAGCAGCAAAGAAATCCTGCCGGATCTGGCGCTTGCATTCTTGGCGGTGCTGGCCTGCACTGGCGGAACTGCTATGAGTGCATGATTCTGGCGGCTGCTGGTGCTGCTATGCGGTGAAACAAATTGAATTGCCATTGCTGAATAAAATCCAAACCGCGACTCAAATCAAGTCTTATATGGATTGTTCGTGGATGGTTGTCGTGACTGCAGCATGGAACAACCTGGGTGACTGCGCTGAATCTGCTGATGCATGCATCAGCAGCATTTTATGGGATATCACTGATACAGCATTTCTAATGCGAAGAGGCTCAGTCTACCTCAGTAGATGAAAATGTACAATTTAGGACACTGCTAGCCGGGCTCGCGCTTTAATCCGCTTTTGGGCTTGTCCGCTACATCCTGCGGATTAAAATAACATGCGGCCTTGTTCATTTGGGACAGCAGTATTATCAGCTTGATCTTCCCGGCTTCCTGATTGTTTAAGATTCTAATTATCATCCAGATATTGTAAATTACGAGCGATATGTAGAACCAGTAGTTGAAAATGTGTCCACTTACGGACAGTGCTGTTTTGAAGCATTCTGAGC
>CAYGAM010000034.1:0-20917 GCA_964347915.1 uncultured Nitrosopumilaceae archaeon
GCCTCTGCGCAGCCTGCAGAAACGCGGCCGCCGGCAGAACCGGACTTTGCGCCTGTTCCTGCGGAACCGGACGATGCATCAGAGCCGCCTGCAGCATCAGAACCTGGCGCTGCGCCGGAACCGGCTCCGGCAGAGCCGGACTGCGGCCCTGGCGAAGTTCTTCGAGGCGGCGAATGCGTGCACAGTCCTGCACTGGCTTCCGATGACGGCGGATGCCTCATTGCTACTGCAGCATACGGCACCGAGCTGGCGCCGCAGGTGCAGATGCTAAGAGAGTTGCGGGACAGCACGCTTCTTTCCACGGAATCGGGCGCCTCGTTTGCTGCCGGATTCAACTCTCTGTACTATGAGTTCTCGCCTGCAATAGCCGACATGCAGCGGGAGCATCCTGCATTCAGGGATGCCGTAAGAACACTGATCACTCCGATGATCCACTCGCTCTCCATAATGTCGCTGGCAGACTACACCTCTGAAGGATCGGTGCTGGCGCTAGGCATTCTGACAATAGCCCTGAACCTGGGAATGTATGCGGCAGCTCCTGCTGCTGCCGGCATTGTTCTGGCCAGGCGGCTTGGGACAAACCAAACTCGGCGCAATGCGGCTGATCCGGCATCGCGGCACTAGCCGTCTATAATGCCGTACAGAGAGATGCAGGTACAAAGCCAGGATGCTTTGGCTTCCGGCAGCGACAATGGGCCTTTTGACAATGCCTGCCCCTTGTACGCGGACGGAAATGACAGTGCCATGTCTGCTGTTTGGGTGGCGGTCAGGCCGCACTAGGCGTTGCACCGGCCAGGCGCCATGCCAGACTCCGGCCAGCAATCTTAATAACATGCCTTGCTGCTTGTACATGCATGCAAATGTCGGCAGTACCTGTAGTGGCGCTGGCAGTTCTGAACTGATCCCTGGAGATCACTAATTCATTAAAATTATGGTGGCGGTGTTGTTGAGCAATATGGAAGAAATGATCGGGGCAAAAGCCCTGATGGTTGCATTAGAAAAGGAAGGAGTAAGGCAGGTATTCGGACTGCCCGGAGGCGCAAACCTTCCAATGTACGACGAGTTTGCAAGGTGCGACATACGGCACATACTTGTGCGCCACGAGCAGTCGGCAGCGCACATGGCCGACGGCTTTGGCAGGGTAAGCAGAAAGCCCGGAGTCTGCTTTGCAACGTCTGGACCAGGCGCTACAAACATACTTACCGGCATAGCCACTGCCCAGGCGGACTCTGCTCCGATGGTTGCAGTAACAGGCCAGGTGCCCGTTCCAATGATAGGACGCGACGCATTTCAGGAGAGCGACATAATAGGCATGGCAAACCCGGTTGTAAAGTATGCATTCCAGCCAAGATCGCCGGAAGAGGTTCCGCTGGCAGTGAGGCAGGGATTCTTCATTGCGGAATCTGGACGGCCTGGGCCTGTTCTGATTGACGTGCCAAAGGACGTCCAGCAAAACAAGGCCGCGATGGCGTTTCCTGACGAGTTTAAGATACGCGGGTATCATCCGTGGACGGATCCTGACATCTCAAATGTCAAGCGCGCAATAAGCATGCTTTTGTCATCAGAACGTCCTGTAATCCTGGCCGGCGGCGGCGCCATTATATCGTCAGCTTTTGCCGAGCTTCAGGCGGTTGCAGAAATGCTAATGCTGCCGGTAGTTACCACATTCAAGGGCAAGGGAGCGTTTCCAGAAAACCATCCGCTCTCGCTCGGGCCGATAGGAATGCACGGACACGCCGAAGCCAACAGAATCATGACCGAAGCCGACTGCGTGCTTGCAATAGGCACAAGATTCTCTGATCGCTCTGTCGGAACGTTTGCCGACTTTGAAAAGCAGCTGAAGATAATTCACATGGACGTAGATCCAGCCGAGATTGGCAAAAACCAGACAACCAATGTTGCAGTGGTGGGAGACGTCCGAACCTCGCTGCGCATCATGGTAAAAATGCTCCAGGAAGAGACGCTAAAGCGTTCCGACGACAGCGAATGGCTCCGGCACGTGCGGGAGACCAAGGCATACTGGAAGGAGAACCTCAAGCTGCACCCTGGCGAGATGGGGGCAGCAAAGATACTGCGCAAGCTCCGGGAAGAGCTTCCTTCAGAGGCAATCGTAACGACAGAAGTAGGACAGCACCAGATGTGGGCGTCGCTGTTCTTTGATGTGATATGTCCTGGAACATTCTTCAGCTCTACCGGCCTGGGCACGATGGGGTGGGGGTTTCCAGCATCAATCGGGGCCAAGGTGGCAAAGCCTAGCGTTCCTGTCGTGGATATTGCCGGAGACGGCAGCTTTAACATGACGGAAAATTCGCTTGCAACGGCCGTGCTGGAGAATATTCCAGTCATTGTATTCCTTGTAAACAATTACAGCCTTGGAATGGTGGCTCAGTGGCAGCGGACGTTTTACGACCGGAGGATGATCGGCGTAGATCAGGGACAGTGCCCGGACTATGTAAAGCTGGCAGAGTCGTACGGAGCGCAGGGGATTAGGGCCCAGTCTATTGACGAGCTGGGCTCCGCCATCCGATCAGGACTGGCAAGCGATGTTGCAACAGTAATCGACATTCCAATAGATCCGGAGGAGGACGTGCTGCCGTTCGTAGCTCCTGGAACGCCGCTAAAGGACATGATCCTCCCGTCGTGATCTGCAATGTGGACAATACTATCTCTCTTGGTTGAAAACAAGCCGGGCATTCTCTGGCAGGTAACGCAGCTGTTCAGGGCAAGAAACTTCAACATAGACAGCATATCGGTCGGAACAACGATGAATCCGGAATTTTCCCGCATGACCATAACTACAGAGGGCACGGACAAGCAGATACAGCAGGTGGTAAAGCAGCTTGACAAAATGATTGATACGGTCGAAGTCAGGCAGCTTGACAGGACAAAAACGGTATACAGGGAGCTTTGCATATTCAAGATCAAAGTCGGCAGCGCAAAGGCAAGCATGGACATCAATACGATGGTGGGCGCATATGGAGGTAAGGTGCACGATGTAAGAAAGGATTCGATAATGGTGGAGCTTAGCGCAACGCCTGATCAGATCAGAGCGTTTGAGGAGCTTGCAAGGCCGTTTGGAATACTTGACATTGCAAGAACGGGCGTAGCGGCGCTGCAGAGGAGCGAGACATGAGGGTGAGGATATTCGATACGACGCTGCGCGACGGCGAGCAGACGCCCGGCATATCGCTCTCGCCGGACCAAAAGCTGGAAATTGCAAAAAAACTGGACATGCTGGGAGTTGATGCAATTGAAGCAGGATTTCCAGTCATATCCGCAGGCGAAGCCAGGGCGGTAAAAATGATAGCGGGCGAGGGGCTCTCCTGCGACATTTGCGGCCTTGCCCGAGCCGGCAGGCGCGATATTGACGCCGCGATAGATTCGGGGCTGGACTATGTTCACATATTTATCGCGACATCGGACATACATCTCAAGTACAAGCTGAAGATGACGCGGGAGCAGGCGATGGAAAAGGCCGCAGACGCCATCTCATACGCAAAGTCGCACGGCCTGCAGGTGGAGTTTTCTGCTGAAGACGCAACCCGAACAGACAGAAGCTTTCTGGAGCAGGCGTACCGCCAGGCGGCGGATGCGGGTGCTGACAGAGTGGACATTCCGGACACTGTGGGCTATTCCACTCCGCAGTACATGGCGGAGATAACGAGGGATGCAGCCGGGGCAGCTGGGGTGCCGGTAAGCGTGCACTGCCACAACGACTTTGGACTGGCAGTCGCAAACGCGCTGGCGGGGATAATGGCCGGCGCACAGTGCGCGCATGTTACGATAAACGGCATAGGAGAGCGCGCCGGAAACGCCTCGCTGGAAGAGCTTGCAATGGCGCTGCAGTGCCTCCAGCATGAGAAAAAATTTGAGACGGGCATAAATTCTGAGCTGATATACGAGACATCCAGATTCATCTCCAAGATAGCCGGGATAGACGTGCAGCCAAACAAGGCAATAGTAGGCGACAATGCATTCGGACATGAGTCGGGAATTCACACGCACGGCGTGCTGAGCAATCCTTTGACATACGAGCCGATAAAGCCCGAGCTTGTGGGGCGGAAGAGATGGATGCAGGTGGGAAAGCATGCCGGAGTGCACGGCATGAATGCAATGCTGGGCGAGTACGGCATCAGGCCGAGCGGGGAGCAGGCAAAGGACATACTGGACGTGGTAAAGAATCTGGGCGATCAGGGAAAAAAGGTAACGGACATTGAACTGCTCTCCATTGCAAGCGATATTATGGACAACAAGGACATCAAGAGCATGGTGAGCCTTGTAGGATTCTCCGTATCAACGGGAATCGGCACAATGCCGTATGCGTTTGTCAAGCTCAACATAGACGGGCAGGAGATCTCGGCTACGGATTATGGCGTAGGACCGGTCAACGCCTCCCTTCGGGCAATACAAAAGGTGACGGACAAGATATCGCCAATCAGAATCAAGGATTACCATCTGGCGTCAATATCCGGGGGCTCCGACGCATTGTGCGAAGTAACGGTCAGGGTAACCGACGAGCGCGGCGACAGCATATCTGCAAAGTCAGTGGGCGAGGATATCGTAACTACCAGCATGCAGGCGGTAATCTCCGGAATGAACCGAATTCTGCTCAGAAAGATGCTACAAAAGAGGCAAAACTCCTAGCGGGAAGCGGCATGTTGTACAGGATATCCCTTGTGGAAGGCGACGGCATAGGGCCGGAACTGGCAAAAGCTGCGCGCATGACGCTTGATGCAGTGCAAGATGCTGCGGGAGTGCGGTTTGACGTAGACTTGGTGCAGGCAGGCGATGCTGCCCTGGCTGATACTGGAAGGGCGCTGCCGCAGAGCACGCTAAATTCGATACGAAACTCTGATGCATGCCTCAAGGCTCCTGTTGGAGAGTCCGCTGCCGATGTTATCGTAGCATTGCGCCGCATGCTTGACCTTTATGCAAATGTGCGGCCTGCCAGGTCGTATCCTGGCATGCCTGCTCTGAGGAACGATATTGACATGGTAATAGTCCGGGAGAATACCGAAGATCTTTACACCGGAAAAGAGTTTGAGCTGGACGGCGCGGCGGTAGCTCTGCGGATAATATCATACGAAGCCTCTGCCCGCATTGCAGAGTATGCGTTTTGCACCGCAGAGCATCGGAACGGCGCAAAAAAGGTTGCGTGCGTCCATAAATCAAACGTCATGCGCGTAACAGACGGGGTGTTTGCCCGAGCCTGCAGGGATGCTGCAGCCAGGCACCCTGATATCGAATTTGAGGAAATGTATGTTGATGCATGCGCAATGAATCTGATAAGGCAGCCGGAAAAGTTTGATGTCATTGTAACTACAAACATGTTTGGGGACATTCTGTCGGACGAATCTTCGCAGGCGGCCGGAGGACTGGGAGCGGCGCCTGCTGCCAACATTGGCGACAATTTTGCCATATTTGAGCCCGTGCACGGCGCAGCATTTGATATTGCGGGACAGAATACTGCCAATCCGATGTCGTTCATCCTGTCCGTGCGGATGATGCTGGACTGGCTGGCGCAAAAGCGCGGCGATGATTCTTGCCGGCTTGCCGGAGCCGCGCTGGAGCGGGCCGTCCTCGGAGCGGTATCCGGAGGCGTGAGGACAAAAGATGTCGGAGGCGCTGCATCCTGCAGCGGGTTTGCAGACGAGGTGTCGCGGCGCCTTGCAAAAGATGCCTAGCTTCTGCGCCAGCTCAATTTGGGGCAGCATGATCCAAATAACCCGACGCCATGCCCGAATATAATGTCCTGAAATTATGATGCGCTGCGCCTTTTTTTAACAAAGGGCGCGATTTTCCATGCTTGCGGCCTGGCATTGCTGCCGCGTCAGGGCGCGATGCCGCGCTGCATAGCCGGCGCAGCCGCATCTGCTACGGCGCAAGCCTGTCCGGATCTCTTGGGTACAGCACAGCCTCTCTCACATTGTCTGCGCCTGCAAGAATTGAGATCAGCCTGTCGAGGCCCAGTCCCCATCCTGCATGCGGCGGCATTCCCCAGTCGTATGCTCTTAGATGATCCTCAAACTGGGCTGGATCAAGTCCCTGCTCTTTCAGCCTTGACTTTAAAAGTCCGGGATCATGCAGCCTGGTTCCGCCAGAAGAGAGCTCCAGATATCCGTACTGCAGATCAAACGATCTTGATATTTCCGGATCATCGTCCCTCTCCCTGATGTAAAACGGCTTTAGCTTTTGCGGCCAGTCAGTCAAAAAGTAAAAGCCCTTGTGCTTTTCTCCTATTGCCCTAAGGTGCGAATCCAAAAGATCATCCCCAAACTTGATCTCGCATCCTGCGTCTGCCGCGTCATCTACGGCCTCTTGATACGTTACGCGCTTTAGCGGAAGCTCCGGTACAGGCATTGCAAAGCCCGTCTCTTTCTGTTCCGCACTGCAGTTTCTTTCAATGTCCGAGCATACTCTGTGAACAAGATCTTCCAGCACTTGCATTACGTCGGTATAGTCCATAAACGCTGCCTCAATATCCACAGAACTAAACTCTGTCAGATGCCGCCCAGTATGCGATTTTTCCGCCCTGTAAAAGTTTGCAATCTCAAAGACGCGCTCCAGCCCTATTGTCATCTGCTCCTTGTAAAGCTGCGGGCTTTGGGCCAGGTACGCGGTCTTGCCGAAATACTCAAGCGAGAACAGGTTGGCGCCGCCCTCGCTTGCGCTGCCGATTATCTTTGGCGTGGTTATCTCAAAGAATCTTTGTTCTGTCAGCCTTTTTCTGATCGATGCCAGCGCATGGTGCCTTATTTTAAAGACGGCTGCCGTCTTTGGATTGCGCATGTCAAGCGCCCTGGCATTAAGCCTGTTGTCAATGCCGCTCTCCAGCCTGCCTGTGGGGTCTATCGGCAGCGGGTGGACTGCTTTGGAGAGCATCTTGATGCCGTCCGCCATCACTTCAAAGTCAAAGTCCCTGGCCCGAGTCTCCTGGACTGTGCCGCGCACCAGTATTACGCTCTGCCTGTTCATCTTTTGCACCGCTTCGCTCAGCTCGTTCTTTGCTATTACCTGAATTTTTCCCGTCGAGTCCCGCAGCGTAAGAAACGTCATTTTGCTCATTACTCGCAGATCTTCTATCCATCCGCCGAGGCTTACGCGCTCGCCTGCCATGCCTGCGCTCAAGTCCTGCAGATCATGCGTCTTGCCGAATGCCATCATAGCGCATCGCCGCACCTTGTATTATCAAGATTTCGCATGGTGTAGTTTTACCATGCATCTGCATGCACCGCAGGATAATGCTTCAGGTTCAACCTTGGCTGAATTTTGAGATTCGCGCAGCCTGTTTCTGCAGATTTGCCTGGCATATTTCGCATGCGGGAAAAATCACGCGATCGGCCGGCCCGCATGCCAGCGAGTGCCGGAATTGTCGCCAAAAATGTGTGATTTGCCGGCATGCTGTTCATTTGGCGCGGCATTGTTTTTAATCTGGAAGATGGACGCGATATCATGCAGCAGGCCGCAATCTACTTAACTTTGCAAGACTGGGACAGACTGTGCTTGAAGTCAAGAGCCTATGCGTGCGGTACAAGACAACTCGCGGCGATCTGCATGCGGTATCTGATGTCAGCTTTAGCCTGGACGGCGGCAAATCGATGGGGATTGCAGGAGAGAGCGCATGCGGAAAGAGCACCCTGGGACTTGCCGTACTGCGGGCTCTTCAGGGACGCTATGACCTGTCCGGCCTGATATTCTTGGACGGGGAGCAGCTGCTGTCGATGCCGGAAAAGGAGTTTGACCGCAGGATGCGGTGGAAGAAAGTGTCCATGATATTCCAAGGCGCGCTAAACTCGCTAGATCCTGTATTTACGATACATGAGCAGATAGCAGAAGCTCTTATGGAGCACGGATTTGAAGGCGATGCAGCAAAGGCTGAATTGGAAGCAATACTGTCGGTGGGCCTTGGAAGCGGCACCCTGACAAAGTACCCGCATGAGCTTAGCGGCGGCATGAAGCAGCGCGTCGTAATTGCAATGGCTCTTCTTTTGCATCCGCAGCTTGTAATAGCAGACGAGCCTACGACTTCGCTTGACGTGCTGACTCAGGCGCAGATAATCAACCGCCTCAAGCAGCTGCGGGACGGCGGCGTATCGGTCGTGATGATATCGCATGATCTTGCCGTACTCTCTGAGATTGCAGACATGGTGGGCATAATGTACGGAGGAGAAATGATAGAATTTGGAAGCTCGCGCGATATCTACAGGGAGCCCAAGCATCCGTACACAAAGAAGCTTTTGCAGTCTATTCCCATGATTGCGGGAGAGCGCCCAAGGCACATTCCGGGAAGTCCTCCTGACCTGACGGACCGGCCTGCGGGATGCGCATTCTATGACCGGTGTCCGGAAGCTGTTGAAAAATGCAGGACCAAGCCGCCGGAGATCAAGACCGGTTCAGGATATGTCAAGTGCTGGCTGTACGAGTGACTGCCATGTTCTGCCATTGAATTTTGCTGCAGCGCATTCCTGCCACTGTATTTGTCTGTAGGACAGCAATTTTGTCTATTGCTTGCAGGAATATTGCCGCGAACAGCATCTTACGCGTAGCGCCTGGTTATGGGCAGGCATGCGTCTATGATTCTCAGCATTTCGGTGCGGACTACCTTTTTGTCTATTGATATCCAGATGCGGGTTCTTTTGACTGCAAACGATATTGTCTGCACTTTTGTCCTTTCTTCCCAGACAAATTCAACTTCGCCGAGGTTGCTGTCGAATGCTGATTCCATCTCTGTCTTTAGCGCAATGTGCGAGAATTGATAATGCGTGTTGGCCGAATCAAGAAGCGGCTGGAGGTCGTGCCTTCTATAGTATGCTAACAGATTTCCGCGGCGTCCGATTACTCCGACAAACCTGATGTACGGGCTGATCTTGGCTACTGAATTGCAAATGTCGCGCAGTTCGCTCTTTTTCATCACCAAAAGGCAACTGTAAAGCTTATTTTAATGATTGTGCAACGCATGGCCGCGCGATTTTGCGCCTGCTGCAGTCGGACCGGTATGGCCGCAATGCAGTCGGCGCTCGTTGTCTTGACTGAATCTGTCCGGATCTACCGATGCTGCATGAACCGCACTGCCTGCAGCGCGCCGTCTGCGATGCCTGAATTCTTGCGTTGCTTTCTGCCGGCGGCGGTTTGTGAATGTACTGCAACTGGCAATGTCCGGCGCGATCTGTTATGATAATATTTTTTCAAATTACAAGACACTGTTCTTGGCGCTGGGGCAGGATTGTAATCCGTTGTAACAGATGCCGTCTTTTTGCGGCTTCCTGAAGACTTGTGAATTTGAATAATTCTGTGAACACTGCGCCATTCTTCTGCCGATGCGCCCATTCGCGCAACATGCTGAGACGATTCATGCCTGTAATTCAAAGCAAGGATTTTCTGCTGGCGCGAGAGGCGTTTTACAATCAAGGTGCCGCAGCAACTGCCTGCAAAGTCTTGATCTCATATCATGTTTATTTTTTCTTTTATTTTCGCAATGTCGCTTTTTACGGTGGTTAGCTCATCCAACTGATCTTCCGGTATTCTTACAGTTTGCCTGCCTGTCTTGTAGGTGTTTTCTGTGTTTTTAATGATTATGTCAAGCTTTTCATTAGATTTTTTCTGCTCGGATTTCATTTCTTCCTGTTTGTCACAAATATTGTCCAATTTTGCGTCCATCTTCTTTTGCGTTGTGTCCATGCTACCCAATTTTGTGTCCATGCTACCCAATTTTGTGTCCATGCTACCCAATTTTGTGTCCATGCTACCCAATTTTGTACTAATATCGCGTAGAGCCTCAATCCCTGCCATTGTCGACATCAATGCTTCGTGTTGCGGGTCTCCCATTTTTATATTAAAAGAACCAAATTCATTGGTAGCTTCTGCGTATTCTACCGCAATATTTGCATCCTTGTAATCTTCAATATTCTGCACATCCTTGATGAGAGATTCAATAGCGCCCTTTTCTCCTTCGCACGCGATTATGACACTGCCATTGTCCTGATTTTCTACAAAGCCTTTCAGACCATATTTCTGAGCAATTTTGAAAATACTAACGCGAAAACCTACCGCTTGAACTTTGCCCTTTGCCACTATGTTGCCGCGCATCATCACTAATGCTGTGATCTTCATAGATATAAATGTCGTTATAAGCACATCTAAGCCAAATGCGCCACAGATCAAGCAGAAGCATAAGCTAGACACAGTTGAAACGCGCTTCAAATCGTGCTTGATAATAGAAGGATGACTGCTCTGAGTACGCTTCGCTTAGCTGAAGCGCAGATGTGCAGCCAAGCGCAACGCGCTACAATCAGATAAAACTGGCAAAATGCAGGCAGATCTGAGGAGCTCTTGAGTCTGCTTTTGGTGGCTGTGGATCCGTCTTTGACCTGATCAGACGCGCATGGCATTCTCTCTGCCAGAATTGAGAGGCGCGGAAGCATGCT
This sequence comes from uncultured Nitrosopumilaceae archaeon, assembly GCA_964347915.1. GTDB lineage: Archaea > Thermoproteota > Nitrososphaeria > Nitrososphaerales > Nitrosopumilaceae > CAYGAM01. The sequence continues at coordinate 10,425 of CAYGAM010000034.1, forward strand.
TTGCTGAAGATCCGGCAGCCTGCCTTCCCGCATTGCCCAGTAATCGACTTCTGCTGCCTTTTTCATTCCCGCCATGTTGCTGGCAGCAAATATCTGGCCTGCGCCGGATACTTTCAAATAGGAGCGGGCGGCAGCCGGCCCTCCAACTCAGCCTGCACGCGGCAATTAAATAAATCCCGATCAAAATGCGCCATATTGGATGTTACGGACCTGTTCCCGTTTGATGCAGGCATCGGCTACCTGAGCCTTGGGCTGGTCAGCTTCTTTGGCTCGCTGGTGCCCTTTGTTCCGGTGCCGTCGTTCCTGCTGCTTGCTACAATGTCTGTCGGCGATCAGTTCAACATACACGCGCTTGCAATCATTGCTTCCGTGCTGTCGGCCGGCGCCAAGCAGATAATATTCTATGCAAGCTACGGCAGCAGGAGAATTATAAAAAAGAAGACGCAGCAGAGAATGCTGCCGTTTCAGCGGCTTGTAAAGCGGTACGGCGCAGCTGCTGCATTTGTGGCCGCTGCCACGCCAATTCCGGACGACCTGGTGTACGTTCCGCTGGGGCTTGCAAAGTACAACCCAAAAAAGTTCTTTGCGGCCACGCTGTCAGGCAAGCTTGTACTGCATTATGCCATAGTTGCAGTGTCTCACTATCTAGGACTGTCTATTATTGAACCGTACCTTGAGAATATCGAAAACGTAAACGACATTTACATCGGCATGATCGTATTTGCCGCAATGATGACTGCGGTCGTGGTGGTTTTGCTGCGCCTTGACTGGACAAAAGTTATGGCGCGATTTGCGCCGTGGACGCTGAAAGGCGACGACTAGGGCGCGCTCCATCGCGTCTCAATGCATGCCGAACCAGCAAGTGCCGACGCCTATGCAACCTTGAAGAAAGCGGGGGGCGCGCACCGTCCTGAATCAAGCAGCGAACAAAGCCGCTTTATGCGAGTTCTGACAAGCGCATGCTTTTTTGATCTTTTCGCAGCCGGAATGCTCCGATCGCATTGAATGCAAATATGACTGCAAGGCCTAGGTATGCCAACGCCTGGCTGTGCTCGATGAGAACCGCCGAAGCTCCGGCGCCGACAATGCTTGGCAGAAGCGACAGAGCATAAAGCCACCAGCCGCAGCAGCCCAGGGGAACAAGGGCAAAGAACGAAAAGAACGATGTGGCAGCCGCGCTAGAGCCGCTTCCGAGCCGCTTTTTGCCTACAGCGCAGCCGAGTCCGCGCCTCTTTTCTGCTATCCACACCTGCACGCCGATGCCGGCTCCCATGCCCAGTATGACTATTGCATTGATCTCAAATGCCGCACGAACTGCCGCATCCGGAGGCAGCGCAGGAGTCGTAAGAATTACCACTGCAAGATAGATTAGAATGGTAGCCGCGCCTGCAATGAGCGGCTTTGCAGCGCGGTTCATTTGGCGTCACCGTACAGCTGCGTTTCCGGATGAAACGCCGCCCACTCAAACCAAAATCCTGGGCTGAATCCAATTCGATTCAGGCTCTGTCCGGCATAGTCTCCGGACACTGCAACGCCGTCGTAATTCCATTCTGAGCGCGTGCCTGCATCCAGAATTCTTCCATCCTCGTATACAAACTCCAGTACCTGTCCGCCTATTGTGCGCTCAAACGCCCTTGCATTGTCCTCGTACATGGACGCCAGCAAAATGGGCTTGCCGGATACGTGATCATTGATTATTCGCATGCTTTCGACATCCTGCTGGCTGTAGGCCTTGTACTCTCCGCCGGACTCGAATCCCAGTATTACTGCCTTTGGCGGCAGCCTGCCGTCCCTGTTTGTCAGGGGAAATATCACCCGGTCGCTGGCAAAATAGTCCTCGTACGGATCAGCATTGTACGCCCTGATATGTCCCGTATCGGTACTAAGAACCAGCGTGTCCTGGTGCAGGCTTTTCCAGTCGCGCCACGCAATAACGTCGAAAGGCACTATCTCAAGCCGCTCGCCTGCAAGCTCGCCTACTACTGCCTGGCCCAGTGCCTGGCTCCAGTACGAGTCTGTGAGCCTGTCGTACATCAAAAGATTGCTGTTGTAGAGCTTGCCTGAGACGCCAAATTCTACAGCCTGGCCGCCTATAGTTCTCTCAAACACCTGGTTGGTATAGCAGAGCGGGCAGTATGTTACGGATACGGGAACTCCTCCTACGACATCATTGACTATCTCATGCCACACAAGAATAAAGAGCGGATAAGCCTTGGCTTCGCCGTTAATTTCTACGCCCAGCACAATGTCCGAGTCTGATACAAAGGCAGCATCGGCCGCGCCAAATACCGGATCATCTATTGAAGGTATGCCGTCCTTGGGCGGCCCGCCGCTCAGTATCTTATCCAGCGGTATCAGATGCTTTGTGCCGTCTGTTATCATAATCTCCAAGCCCGCATGCTCCAAGACATCTTCTTGAGCGATCTCCTGGGCCATGCCTGCATCTGCATCCTGCGGCCCGCCCATCTCTCCAGGAACATTCTCTGCATCAAGCCCGCCGCCAAGCAGAATCACTGCGGATGCCGCTGCTATGACTGCGGCGCCTATTATGACATATGCATTCAAGATGATAATACGAGGCGCTGAAAAATATTAAAGGATTATTCCAGTTCTAGTCCAATTCTTTGTTGAACTCTCGAATAAACGCCTTGATCTTGTCTTTTGGAACTACGGCGCCGCAGGCCTTGTCATGGCCTCCGCCGGAGCCGCCAACCCTTGCTGCAACGCGGTTTGTAAGCTTTCCCAGGTGAATTTTGCACGACTTGGAGCCGCGTATTGATACTGCGTAGATGTTTTCATTTATCCTCTCCTTGTATGCAATGCCGACACTCTTATTTGAGAGTCCCAGAACAAAATTCACCGCGCCGCTGGCTCCTGCGTCCGTAACCTCCATGTGCCCCAGGTTTTTCAAAATTTTTGTTCCCTCTTTTACCTGGGCAAATATGTCTGCCAGCCTGGAGACTTGGAGCTGCGCAAACTCGAAAGTGTTTGGAATATCGTGAGGGTATTTTGAACTGGCCAATTCGTCTACAAGATACAGCAGATAGTCGGGATCCTTTTGATGTCCGACTATGTTGTATGTGAGCACGGTTGCGCTTATCATCGCAAACTGCCTGTCAAAGATCTGCAGGATCTTTGACGCTTTCGGGCTGTCTTCTACATAGTCGGTTATTGCGGCGCAAGCAGCAATAAACGCCGCATGGTCTGAAAGCTTTGACTTGTACTTTTCATACACCTGCACTGTCGTGCATTCGTTTATGTCGTGAAACATCTTTACTTTGATGCCTTCCAGAGCCTTTTCTATTTTGGGGTCAATGTCGTGGTGATCGATGTATGTTACCGGAATGCGGCGCCTGCGCAGCCCCGCAAGAATCTCCACAAACATGTCCTGATTCTTTTTGCTTAGACCCAAATCGCAAATGTACAGGCTTTTCAGAGTCTTGTCTGCTGCTATCTTTTGCAGGGCGTCCATCTGCTCTGGATAGTCTACTAGGACAGCTTCGCTGCCAAACGCCTGCTGAATCAGCGCGGCCGAACTTAGGCCGTCGGCATCCTCTCTGTGCGAGAGGCACACTATTCTGCTCTTTTCTGACTTGGGTGTTTTTTCCACTTTTTGAATATGATTTGAGCCTCATTTAAACCAAGATTTTTCAGGCGCGCAGCGTCCAGGCCATGCTTGGCTTTTGGTTATGGCAAAATGCCTGCGCGCTAAAATTCAAGCCTGGCTTTTTGGCGCGTCTGCTTTGTGCGGATGCCTGCATTCTTGACTGCCTTGTACTGCGCTGCCGCTCTTTTTGGCGCGCCGGCTTTGCAGAACACTGCATATGCGATAACGCAAGCCTGCCTGGCGCATCATTGCAAGGCCGGAGCTATGCTGCGTGCGCGTACGCGCGCAAATTTGACTAGCGCCTGGCGTAAGAATAGATGCGGCGCTCTGCTACTGCACGCTGCCAAGGCATGCCAGGCCTTGCCGCATGCCTGCTAGTGCCTGCTGCCTGCACGAAGATGCCTGTTTTGGCCCATCGTGTTTCTCCAAATGTCGCAAAACGAGACTCCCTTTAGCTGCCACTCTCTGTCCAGCCGCTGTATCTCTTCCAGCTCTTTGGGCGTGGCGTTGATGATCATCTCATCGACTGCTTTTAGGAGATTTCTGTCTTCCATGCCTTGTATTCAAGTTTACAGTATATAGTACCGTTAGCTTAAATTATTTTAGCATTTGGTCAATTAAAATTAGCTAGATTTGTACTCGGCTTCAGAATGCACGCTTTACAAGTTTTATAACTTGCAAATATGCGTGACACTGCATGGATACCAAGAATATCGGCCTGCGCGGCATTGAGGTTGCAGATACCAGAATCTCCAACATTGACGGCGCGCGGGGCAAGCTGATATACCGCGGGTATGACATTTTGGATCTTACCAAAAATTCTAATTTTGAGGAGACTGCATTTCTCCTGCTTCACGACGATTTGCCGTCGCAGAGCGAGCACAGCGATTTTTGCAGCGGTTTGGACAGCGCAAGATGGATTCCAAAGCAGATGCAAATCAACATGGGAAACTGGAGAAAGGATGCGGATCCGATGGACATGCTGCAGGCGTTCGTCGCTGCGCTGGCGGGATATTACGACGAAGAGTTTTCTACAAAAGCGGCAAGCTATGATCGCGCAATAAACCTCATAGCCAAAGTGCCCACAATTGTGGCAAGCTGGCAGAGAATAAGAAACAGCCTTCCCCTTGTTAATCCCAGATCAGATTTGGGACATGCGGCAAACTTTCTCAACATGCTGACAGGAGACGAGCCCGATGAGGAGACTGCAAGAATATTTGACATCTGCCTTATACTGCACGCTGATCATACGTTCAATGCGTCAACGTTTACTGCAAGGCAGGTTGCGTCAACTAGAGCCCACATGTACTCTGCTACAAGCGCTGCAATAGGCTCGCTTAGCGGCGAGCTGCACGGAGGAGCAAACTATGAAGTGATGAGGATGCTTTTGGACATGGGCTCAATAGACCGAGTCGACTCTTGGATAAGGGACAAGATGGATCAGGGAGAAAGAATTATGGGCATGGGGCACGCCGTCTACAAAACGTATGATCCGCGCGCCCAGGTGCTAAAGGAACTCTCGCGCAAGCTGGCTGAAAAGACCGGCGAGCCGTGGTTTGACATGACCGAAAGGGTGGAGCATGTGACGATTGAGCAGATGCAAAAGCGCAAGGGCGTCGACATATATCCCAATGTGGATCTGTACAGCGCGTCCGTATATTACATGCTAAAGATTCCGATGGATCTCAACACGCCCATATTTGCAATATCCCGCTGCGCCGGCTGGGCGGCCCACATCATTGAAGAAAAGTTTGCCGAAGCTGCGCCAAAGCCTGCACTGTACCGTCCAAAGGCAGTCTATGTGGGCAAATACTGCGGGCCGCAGGGGTGCGAATACAAGCCGCTTGACTTGAGGACGGACGCAAACATTTGACCAATGCTCCTGCAATCGCCATGCCGGCTGTCCGGCAGCGGGGCGCATTGTTCTTGGCTGCGTTGCTGGAATAATCAGACCGTCCTGCAGGCTGCCATGGCCGCACTATGCTGGACATGAATGCACGCCACAAGACTTGCGCGCGCCCCGCATGGTTCACGCGCGGACTGCCTTGGCGCGGTCCTGACGCATGCGGGAGGCATTTTACAGCATACCCCTGGCCGCAATTTCATGCGAAGATATTGCCGATATTTGCGGACTCGCGCATGGTCATGGAACAGGCATAGATTTTACAATGGTATAAAAGCCCCCTGATTACAACCTGATAGGTGAACAGGGTAAAAAGCATGTCAAGGAAGGTGCTGGCCGAGTATCAGCACAAGTTTGGCAGCAGCTTTGCTGGAAATAAAAAAGCCCTGAATGAAATATCTATAATCTCATCTAAAGGACTCAAAAATGAAATTGCAGGCTACATTACCAGCCTGGTAAAAAAAGAGAATATTGCAAAGCAAAAGGCGCTAGAACAGGAAAAAATGCGGGCAGAACAGGAGAGATTAAAGCAGGAGCCAAAAGAGGCTGGCGCGAATCCTGCGCGCTCTAAAGACGCCGCGCCTGCAGGCGAACCCGCACCGAGCGCAAAATCAGGCTCGGAACAGGACAAAGAAAGCCCCGCACCGGAACAGCCTTCAAAAACATCTCCAGCATCCGGCGATTCTGCAAGCACTGCCCAGGAAGCATCTGAAAAGCTGGAAACGGAACAGCCTGCAACCCAGGACAGTTCAATCAGCGAGCCTCAGAGCATGCCCGCACCCGACGATTCTGCCGAGCCCGACGAGGCTTCAGCAGCCGCATCTACGGACGACTCTGATTCATCTAAGGACTCCGGCTCATCTTAATGATGCGCCGTTGATCAAGGTAAAATTTTTCGGCGGCGCAAAAAAATCATTCATGCGCGACGAGATGTTCCTGGACATTGAAAATGCGACCATTGAGGATCTGACAAGGCATCTGCTGGAAAAAAAGCCGCCGAACACTCTTGAGCTTGATGTTGAAAATATGCTGATAGCGGTAAACGGAATAGACTCGTCTGCGCTTGACGGCAGGAATACCGTCCTGCATTCCGGAGACGCCGTAAGCATTATACCGGTAATCCATGGCGGTGCAAGGACCCAGTTTGCCATATCGAACAGGCATATTGAACTGTTTGCAATAAAGGGAAGAAAAAGATTCGGCTCAGAGTATGTTGATGCATTGCGTGCAGATCACAAAAAACTTGGCATACAGGCTGTATCATCCAGAATGGTCCTTGGAGAATCTCATGCAAAAAAAATCATCCATCTTTCGCTGCATGCCCAAAGCCGCGGACTGCTTCTTGCAAAAAAACTTGAAACGGACATTCTGCTAAGATTTGCCTGCACGACGCAGATATCCCGCGCAATAAAACTGGCAGGAGCCGCTCCAGGCCGCGGCTTTGTACTGATCGCAATAGGACCGCAGCCTGATCTTGACGCGCTTTACCTTACAGTCAAGGAATATCTTATGCCGGCGCCAATGCCCGACCATTCCGCATATCTGAAAAAAGCGTTTTGCATAAGCAAAAGGCACATGGATGCAATATCATCCGCAAATCCAATTGAGGACATACTGGCCGAAAAGGCCGCCGTACTGCACTCTTGATTCGATTTCTGGAAAGCGCATGCGCGCCCGATACCCGCCGCATTGGGATTGCCGTACGGACATCGCGTCCCATCATACAGCATCCTTGTCGCGAATCAAATTATGGGCTGCGCATGCTGGAAGCCTTTTCCAAGCCATGAAGCGCGCTATTCTGCTACCCGCTTTTCCCTTGCAATTCTGATGGTATCGCAAGGGCGCGCCAGGGCAAGCCCGGTCCGCGCTCCCAGCACCTCTATTATGATCTCCCATGCCGGACTCTCCAGCGAGACGCTCCTGCTTACTGCGTCCGCCACTCTGGATATGATCTCGCTGGACGATATGCCGGAATGCCTCTTTTCAATCGTTATTCTGTACGTTTCGCCTCCTATTTGGTCTCCGTATTCGCTGCACCCGGACACAATCTCGCTGATATCTGTGCGAACCGTCCTGCAAACCGGTATTATTCGCAGCGAGTACCTTAGCGACCACGGCTCGTCGGCAATTTTTTCCCTTACCGCATCTGCAAAGTCTGCATAAGATACGCTTGTGCTCGCGGTTAAAATTCCTGAGATCTCTGTGACGGCAATGTCTGGAGAATCGTCGCCCAGGCCGTTCAGTATTCCGGCAATCTCAGCCTTGGCGTCGTATTCTGTCCGCCTTGCAGCCGTTGCAATAAAGTTCAAAGCGCGCCCCCTATCTCGTCTTTTGCAACTGCGCCAATCCTTGCAAATTTTATTTCGCCGCCGCTCAGGTCTATTATCGTGGACTCGATTCCGCCAGCCGCGCCGCCGTCTACCATGATATCGCATTCGATTGATTCTGCGCGCGCAGGATCCGATATCGAACCGCCGCCCGATGCATTTGCGCTTGTGCCTGCCAGATATCCGCATATTTCCAGGATTGCCTGAACACACCTGCCTCCGGGGACGCGTACGGCTACCGTCCCGCTCAGTCCCATCACCCTCTCAAGCTCGGCGTCTTTTGCCTTTAGGATCATGGTAAGCTTGCCAGGCCAAAACTTTGCAGCAAGTCGCCTTGCCTGCCCGTTCATCTCTGCGATTCTTGCCGCATTTTCAGATGAATGAGCCAAAACGGGCAGCGGCTTTGATGGGTCGCGCCCTTTTATCCTGTATATTCTCTGAACAGCCGACGCATTGTACGGATCGCACCCTATGCCGTATACCGTATCCGTGGGAAAAACGACAACGCCGCCTTTGGCTATAATTCTTGCCGCATCTTTTGCGCCGCGCTCATCGCACCGTACGCGCCTCATTGTATGCGGCGCCGCATCGTGCCTATTATATCCTAATCCAGAGCCTGCAGAGCCATTGCTGTCTGGAATCTAGATCGACATGCCAAAGTTTTCTGAAAATTTTACAAATTCCTGGTACTCTTTTAGAAACTCTTTGCCTGTCTGGCTGATTCTGTATCTTTTTGCGTGCCTGCCGTCAACCTGCTCTAAAAGGCCTTGGGATACCAGCAGCCCCAAAATTTTGACTATTCTGACATGAGAGACATTGGCATTTTTGATTATGTGCGTTACGGGAGCCCCGTCGCCGCGCTCTGCGGCATTGTCAGTACTGCTGAGCACATCCCCGATTATCTTCATATGGTTCCTGTACTTGGCCATACGCCTGATACTCAAGCATTATGAATTTAGCAATGTCACTTAAAATTAATCTGCTGTCTGTATAAAAAAAGTTGACTAACTTTCTAGTCTGTTCGTAATTCTGCCTGAATGCGCAAAAAACAGCCCGTCCTTTGCGCCTGCCGTTGTGGTTATGGGGCAGGATGCCACATTCAGGCGCAGTTTGCCTCCAACGCGCCTGGCGTGTGTGCTGGTGCGAGCCGGCGTTTTGGCCTGATTCTCATGCATGCACTGATCTGGTCTGCATGAATCATGCGGGCAGGCTTTTGCAGGATGAGCGTCTTTGAGTACGCATTGCTGTTGAACCGCACCTCCAATCTGCATTACGCCTATTCTTTGCCTTTGGACTGAACGGATTCTCCGTCTGCATCATCGTCTGCATCATCCACCTCTGCAATATCCATGCGGCTTATTTTGATCGTAGAAATTTTGCTGATTGGAATGAAAATTGCAACAAGCCCTATTATCTTGACTGCGATTGACGCATAGTACAGCGCTGTTCCGTGAAATATGAGCGAATACCAACCGACAAACTCGCCTGCTGCAAGGAGAGCCAGGCCTGATCCGACTAAAACTGCGCCCTTTTTTTTGCTTGCAAAGTATGATGAGATGGTCTCAATGGCTCCATATACGAGAAGAATGAATGAGACGGATCGAAAGATATGCTCTATCTGAATTATGCTAAAGAGAACCAGCGGCAGCGGCGCCACCGATCTCAAGTATCTTGACTTTGGAAGAAACGCCTTTATGCTGTGCGATACTGCTATGAAAAAATATCCGATGGTCTGCACGCCTATGCCGACAGTCTGAATCCATCCTTCGATATCGCCGTTCTTGAATACAAAGTCTTCCAGCATGTAGCCTGTCCAAATTGTGAAAAATCCTGTGCTGATGGACATAAAGGCTATCGTCAGGCGGAATAGAACCGGACTGCCGGTATTTCGGAATCCCGTATATGACATCACTCCTATGACTAGGCCTACCAGAAACCCAATCAGATTTAGTATGTTCTCAAAGATAAACTCCATATGCGTGGTATCAAGTCCTGCTTAATTTAGTTTGATTCTTTGTCCCAGTCATCCAGCGTGCCTGACGTTTCTCCTTCTGTCGATCCGGCATAATCGCCCAGGATATCTGAATATGCTGGATTGCTGTGAGCTATGTACCTTACATACTCGCCATACTCCATCTCAAAGCCGCAGGAATCGCATTTTACATAGGCGAATCCTGCAAGCTCTGCTCCCTTGCTGCACTTGGGACACTTTATCTTCACATGCTATGGATGGACTGCTTGACTATTATTGGTTGGCATTGGCGCAAGCCTGTTCCCTTATTGTGATTCCAGGAGCAAAGGATTCGCCGCTTTTTACGCGTTCAGGCGGAGTCCTGGGTAACAGTTTAGGTCGGCATGCCTAGCCTAACACCCTTTTGGCACACAGAGGTGGATCGGTGTTGCATGCCGGCCGCATTGAACTCGGCATGCCTCTTAAGATGCAATTTGGCTACGAAGCACAAATCTAGCTAAAAAAATTTGACTAAAAACCCGATTTTTGTTGACTTACAATGCTAAGTACAAACTGTTAGATTATACCGTGATGACAAAGTCGGAAGCGGCGCTACTGCACGACGAGCTGAGGAAGGTCTCAAAAGGAAGGTAACAGTTTAGGTCGGCATGCCTAGCCTAACACCCTTTTGGCACACAGAGGTGG
>CAYGAM010000035.1:0-20569 GCA_964347915.1 uncultured Nitrosopumilaceae archaeon
TTCCGATGTCCCTGGCCGCCCGACTGAGGGGGTGAACGACTTTCCGGACTATAGACTTTGAGCCTTTCGTCTTTTCCCGCATTATCCATTGTATCTAGAAGGTATTCAATTTCATAGCATTGAAGCTGGCAAGAGTACTGCATTTGCCTGTCTTTCTGCTTCATACCCGCGCACCATTCCAGTGACAGTCAAGCTGTGAGCACGAATTATGTTGCCTGGCCGCCCGGGTGAGGGCGCAAACAACCTTCAGAACTAGAAAAGAATGATAGCCATGCAATTTTAAACAGTCATATACGATTCAAAGAATGTTAATGTATGTCAGACAATCCTGCCTTTGGCCTTTGGACAAAGGATGAGACAAACTGGTCACAAGCTGATACGGATTTTATCCAGGAAGCTCTTAGTCAATTAAACAATGCAACTCCTACATCATATGAAGAATTAGAACAACGAAACGAAGCAAAACTAAAGCAAAGAGTTTAATTTTCAGATGGACATCAAAGACGAGATACCTGCATTTACTGCCAAGTTTGACAGCGAGTCATACTCTCGTACTGCAATAGTATTACTTTGCATGGATAAGATTCGCAATGCATTCGATATTGAATCCATGAATAACACATCGACATGTGTGATTGTAGACGATAATGTCTATTTTACATACAATGAAGTCTGTAAATTATACTTTCGACATCACCCCGCTGAAAACAATTAACGTTGATAGATTATCAGTTCAAAAACTATGACTTTTAACATTTGGAATTAATGCAGTTTGCATGTCCTCGCCAATCCGGACATTTTGCCGCATTTTGGAGTAAGGCGCAGCGTCGCCCTGCCCGACAAAAAATGCTATTCTGCTGATAACATGTCTGGCATAAACGATTTTGTATTTGCATTCTGGTAGCGAGGAAGCTCTTACTCATGCTTATGCAGACTACAACAGCAACAGAATCCATTCAGCCCTGGAGTATCTGACGCCAAACGAATTTATCCGCAAATTGGGGAGCAGGAGCATAAAATGAGCGGCCAAAGTGTGCATAAAAGTACACCAAAAACGGCCCTAAAAACAGGGGTCCACTCCAAAGAATATCAGGCTGAAGATCATATCGTCTCTTGATGACAAGGGTTTTAGCGATAAAATAGGCAATATGATATCAGAGATATGAGCAAAAAATGCGTCCTGTGCGGCTGCAGGGAGCACAGGCTGATAGGATGCGCCAGGCACATGGCAAAAAAGTGCGGCTGCTTCAAGGAACAACCGGCATGATGCCGTGCAGTAGCAATATTGCCGGCGATCCTGCGCGTAAGCCGACAACACCGGGTACGAAGAAGGGCATGCAAGGCTGCAATGCATTCGGCACGGCTGTCCCAAATGTGCGCCGGCGCAAGATGCTGCAATGAATCTCAGAATTCCACAGAATCACGCGCCTTCCCTGTTTCCTTAGCACTCAGAATAGTGCGGCCGTCTGGAATGCCTTCGCCGCAAAAGCCAGGCTGTTGTCTGTCATTTCGGCGAAAATTATTTGATCGTGTTTTATTGCGGTGTAATAAAAAAATGGATTTATCAGAGATTTTATTATAGCAGCTTGGGAACTGCTTTTATGAGCAAGCAGCAAAGCGCACTAAAAGAGAGCGTACCGTGGGTCATAATCACCGTTTTCAAAGAAGACGCAAATGCCGACGATCTGCAAAGAATTTCTCCGCAGGTTCAAAATTTGATAGGCGAATGGCACTCGCAGGGAAGAATCATGTGGTCAGGCGCCTTTAACGACAACGCTACGGGGATGGCAGTATTTGAGGCAACAAAGCAGGAGGCAGAAGAGTTTTACCAAAAATATGACAAAATCTGCTCTGGAATGCTAGAGTATTCCATGTATCAGTGGGACGCCATGCCCATTCTCGCGCTTCTGTCCAAATGACGGCCAAAATTTTTTTTCATTTATTTTTTAATGCGAGACGCGGCGCAAAAGGCTGCGCCGATACCGGAAGAGGCGCCAACCAGATTCGGCAAAAAATGAATTATGCTCATGAATAGTATGGTAGAGTGCTTGGTGCAGTAATGGTGTGGTGCAGTAATGGTGTGGTGCAAAGTGCGCGTTGCAGCACAGTTTGCCAGAAGCACATGGGCAAATTGGCTTTTTACATCAATCGCTATTCAGTTTCTCCTGACCACCTGGCTATGGCAATGCCGGCAGCGGCAGAAGCGGCCTCATACATGCCCAGGTTCAGGGCTATGACAAGGATGCCAAGCGTCAGGACCGATCCTTCAGAGGTATCATCTGCAAGCCGGATTTGGCGTAAATTTCATCATGCACAGCAAAGCGCAGGCTCTGATGCCAGTCTGCCGGCAAAAGCAAAAACTAGGACAACGCATCCTTCGATAAAGCATTATAAGCAAAATATCTGAAACAGTGTATATGGCGCCAAACAAAACATCACGCCGCAAGGCTTTGCGCCAGGGAAGACGCAGAGCATTGGTGAATCTGACGTGAAGTCCGACTGGAAGCACTATTGGTTTGATCCAGAACTTGACGCCAGGCAGCGCAGCCAGAACGTTTCTGACATGGACAAGTACTGGCATGGCTCCAGGAGCATGCTTGAGCCTGGAGCCGGACTCATCAGGCGCGGGGCCGGCCTTGCGCTGGAAGGCAGGCACGAAGAGGCTCTGTCATGGTTTGAAAAGGCAATAAGAGCCAGTCCCGACGAAACGTTTGCGTACCTGCACAAATCCTTGTCTCTTGCGCAGATTGGCAGAACGGGTGAGGCGGAGCAGTGCTTTAAGCGCGGAATGGATCTGGACTTTGCCGATCTGATGTCATGGAGAAAATTCAAAATGGCATTCATGCCCAGGATGCCAAGGGAGATAATATCGTGGATGGACGGGCCGCAGGGCCGCGTTCAAGGCGGCCGGGGCGCATCCAATCATCAGGAGCATTCCGGAGAGCGGCCGGGCGATCCTGTCCTAGAGCCGAAAACTGCCGAGCTTGAGAACCGCGGCGCGCTTGAAATGCGGTACTTTATGAGAGGCGACCAGCATTTTGATCTCATGCTGGCGCTTGAGCGATGCTCGCCGGTCAGCCAAGCAAACGCGTTTGAGAAAGAAATATCCGATTATAAAAAATCAATACAAAAGAAAATGGCAAAGATCAGAGAGCGTCTGCCGCAGATGGACGATTTTGTCAGTCCGAGATATGTTCCGTGGGCGCGCATGAAACTGGCAGTGCTTTACGACTCTTTTGAAATATGGGACAAATCCGTCGCCCTGCTTGACAAAGTCATAAGAGACACCGAATGTCCGGACGCGATGTGCCTCAAGGGCATGGTAATGCAGGACAACGGCAAGTCTGCCGAGGAGCTGGATACGACACTAGAATGTTATGGAACCGAAATCAGCAAGCCGGAGCGTAGCATGTCAGGCGGCGAGTATCTCTACGATGCAATACAGTGCTATGACAATGCAATAATATGCGCGCCCAACCTGTGCGCCGCCCACTACAACAAGGCAAGAGCGTACCATGAGCTGGGCGAGATACCGCATGCCATGGCATGCCTTGGCACGGCAGTGCGCCTGCTCTTGAACCCAGACTATGACGCGGCCGCCATTCTAAGAGAGTATCGGATTGAAAAGAGAACCATAGATACGGGCAGTGCGCCAAGCATTGAGAATGGAGAGTCATTGTCCCCAATGCGGCGCGAAGCGCAAACACTGCTGCCGGCAGATCATGCGCCAGGCGGCGAGAATGCAGAGAAAAGTCCGCCGTACGAGCCACCAGAGGACGATGCGCTTGAGCAAAAGCGCGCAATGCCGGCGTTTCCAGGAGGCTGGCCCGGCTCCAGGGATGTCGAACTGGACCTGGACGACATGGTGTACGAGTCGCTGGAAATCTTTGACCTTTCAATAGCAATGCGTCCCAAAAAAGATCACGCCTCGCATCTTTTCAAGGCGCACGCGCTGTACAACATGGGACGATACGCAGAAGCCATACCCCACTATGACGCATACATCGATGCAGAGCATGCAGATGTTCACCACGAATTAATTGACAAGGCTGACGCGCTTCGGAAGATGAAACTGTACGAGCAGGCCATGTCCTGCTACAATGACGCGCTGCAGTCCAAGCCCCGCTCTGTGCGCGCACGGATTAAAAAATCCGAGATGTACCGGAAGCGAAAAGAGTTTGAAAAGGCGCTCTCCTGCCTTGACATAAAGTTTGACATGACGCGGGAAAACACGATAAAGGTGCTGTCCGAGAAGACGATACTGTACTTTATGACGGGCAGGCCGGAAAAATCCATGGTATGCATAAGCGAGGCGCTGAAGTTGGATCCCAAAAATTCATACATGCTGTTCAACAAGGCAGCCATACTGCACAACTATTACGACGTAAGCAAGGACAGGTCAAAGCTCAAAGAGTCCATCGCATGCTATGATGCAGTCATGAACTCGGACGACGCATCCGCTGATGCGGCCTATAACCGCGGACTGGCTCTGACGGATTTTGGCATGCCGGAAGAGGCCGCGCTAAGCTTTCGGAATGCGACGATACTCAACCCCAAAATGTCCGAGGCGTTTGACTCGTGGGGCAATGCGCTGAACGATATTGGAAGATACGAGCAGGCTCTTGAATGCTATGATCGGGCAATCAGCCTCAAGCCGGACTATGCCGAAGCGTTTTACAACAAAGCCAAGTCACTGTACCAGCTTGACCGGATAAAAGAGTCAGCCGACTGTCTTGACGAGGCCATGGCCATGGGAGCTGACCTTCGGGACGCAAATGAGATCCGCGAGATGCTTCAACGGCGGCTGGACTTTAACGATCGCATACACAAAGAGTAGCGGCTGTCCCGGCTCCATACCGGGCGCCGCCCGCAGATTCAGGCGGCGTTTTTCCTAGGCTTGGGGCCTGATCTTCGATGAAAATTAATGCAGCATTTGCATTCCTTGTCAAGGCACTCTGTCTCATGAAAATGCCCGCATATCCCGCATTCGCAGCTTTTGTCCATGGCTACTGTTGTCACTGCTAGAATATAACCAATTAGCGCCTGCGCTTTTTGGGTTTTTTTGTCATCTCTGACGCCATCTTTTCCATTTCAGCCTCTCTGGTGTCCACGGCGCGTATTATCTCCTGTATCAGGCCGTCCAGATTGTCGTCTGATACTTTGGGCTCTGCCGCTGTTGCAATCTCGTTTATCGTATTTGAGATCTGATAGCCCAGCTGATCAAAGCTCTCCGGGTCCTCGTACGCAGTATCGTAGAGTTTTTTCAGGCTGCGCACATGGCTCATGATCTGCTCCGTCAGCGTCACGCGAAATTCGGTGCCGTTTACGGTTATATTCTTGACAATCATTGCTTGTAACTCGATAATCAGTCTTTAAAACCCTTGTGGCATGCAATTTTGCAATAACTGTCCCAGGACGGATCCAAACCATGCTGCAGTTTTATGCAAGGCAGGCATGCACTGCATCGCGGCTGCGTTTTGCGCTTCCAGCATTTTGGCTGTGCAAGGATGCGATGCGAATGGATATGGGCAAGGCAGGATTGCGCTGAGCGCGATAATGCAGTGTTCGCTCTGCGAAATATGATTATACCAACGGCGGCAAATTCAACATATGGCGAAAAGCAAAGAGATGGACGCGCTTGATACTGATTCAGCGCCGGCCAGTCTGATAAGGCTGCTAAAATCAAAAGGCGGCAGGCGCCTGCAGTCAGGCGAGATCTGCCGCCTGCTTTCCTTGGACAAGCGCACTGCATACAAGCAAATCAGAACAGCGCGCAGGCTTGGATATGAGATACGATACGAGTGCGGAGGGTATGCACTGACAAGAGGTACCAGCATCCCGCTGCCGTGGGAGGTTTCAGACGGGCTTGGCGGCATCCTGGGCAAGCGGGTGCTGTATTTTGACACAATGGGCTCAACGCAAGAGTATACCAAGTCTATTGCAGGCGCGGCCGAGCACGGCACGGTAGTAATCGCCGGCAGGCAGAGCCGCGGAAAGGGCAGAAGGCAGAGGCGGTGGCACTCTCCGCGCGGCGGCGTCTGGTTTTCTGTAATACTGCCCGATATTGATGCAGAGATGGCATCGGTGCTTTCCCTTGGAGCGTCGGTTGCAGTGGCCGCATCATTAAAGAGCGTGCTGAATGCAAAAGCAAGCCTAAAGTGGCCAAACGATATTCTTTACGGCGGGAAAAAGCTGGCCGGAATAATAACGGACGCAGACATTGCATCGGGCAGGCTTGAAAATACGGTTCTCGGCATCGGAATAAATCTCAATGTGGACTCGTCAGAGATTGACGCCAAAATAGCAGGAACAGAAAACTGCCTTGGCGCGGCCAGCATCAGGGCTCCGCGCGGCGCGGCTGCGCTGCTGATTCAGGACTTGCTGCGAAGAATTTGGAAGATGCTTGCAATGATTCAAAAGAAAGAATCAGAGTCGATAATATCCGCGTGGACAGAGCTTTCTTCAACCATTGGACGGACGGTTTCTGCCGGCGGCGTTCGGGGCGTAGCGCTGCGCATTGACCCCGACGGAGCGCTCGTACTCAAATCAAAGTCGGGGGAGTCAAGAATTGCTGCAGGAGACATTGTGCAGCAGTGAGGGGCGTGCGCGTTCTGCTGCTTGCAGCTCATAAATACAGCAGGCTGCCATGAGCGCGCAAATGATCCGGCAGGGCGGCACTAGGAAGCGCTGAGAATGGCAGGAGATGAGCCGTGGTCCGACTGGCTGAATTTTGATCAGGGTACAATAGATGCCGTGCCGGAAAAGCCCGGCGTATTTGTAATGCACGCATCAATGAAGATTTTGTACATTGGCGGAGCATCAAACATGCGGGCAGGACTGCAAAAGGCGCTCGCCGATGACTGCGCCAAAGATGCATCCAGATTCAAGTACATGGAGGCGGAAGATTATGACGCCGTACGCGGCAGCCTGCTGCAAGACTACAAGGAGCGGCATGACGGAAGCATGCCGCGGTGCATGTGAAATACATGTCCTGCTGCGCCTGCCAAGGAATGCCGTCCGTTAGAGCGGTGCTGCTACTTTTTTGATGCTACAGACAGCAGTCCGGCAGTCAGGGCAAACTGGTATGCCGCATACAGTATGACTTCAAATACGGACGGATCATAGTCTGTAAACCTTGCCAGCAGGACTGCTCCCAGCACAATCGCATTTACTGCAATTATGAAGGTGCGCGCCGCCCTGTTCACAGTACTCATGCGGAACAGTATGAGAAGTATGACGCTTGTCAGGGTTGCAACTACTGCCCCAAACCCAGCATTCAGTCCCAGAATGCTTACGGCTGCATCCAGCCCCTCCTGAGGCGTCTCTGGAATCTCAAAAGCCTCATTTGGAATTTCTGCTGGATCGGCAAAGTTCGATATGGCGGATATCATGTTTATGACAAGCAGTACGAGCAGAATTGAGGACGCAAGCCTTGCATGAGTCTTGAACCTGGGAAACCTCTGCTGGATGCCTCTTCCAAGGATTATGCCCTGCGCGAAGCCAATGCCAAATGCGACGCAGACGGATATGACAAAGTTTTCCTGCGCGGCTGCCAGTATGTCCATGCGCCTCACATGCCAGAGTTGGGAAATAAATTATTGGTATGAACGGCGCACGGTGCGATTGCACCAGCAGATTTCAGCGCCGGGCGGCGTCATGCGTGGCAAGGCAGGCCGGCGCAGCTACAGTGCATGCTCATTTTGCAGTGCACAGCAGGCCGCGCATCAAGGGTACTGGAAATTTGCTCAAGGCGCACCCTGCGGCCTAGCGCGGCAATGATCCAGTGCATCTAGAATGTCTTTGACTTTGTGTCGCGAAGATCGCGGATCATGTCCAGCACCTTGAACGGTATGGTCTTGAAATCCACCCCCAGCTCGCCTGACGTAAGCAGCACCTGGCCGTTTCTTAGCGGATAGCTTATGATGATGACCTTTTCGCGGTACGACATGGAAAAGTGAACCGGTCCCAGTTCAGGATCAAACTCGTGCCTCATTCTTACGCGCAACGCCAGCTCCATAAACATCATCTCGTCGTGCTTTGCGTCCTCAAGAGACCGCAGTCCGCTCTTCATTCCGCCGGCAACAAGATGCCCCCGGTTGTTGATGATCCTTGCAGAACGCATCAGCGGATCGAGATTCATAATTTCCTGGCACAGTGCATCAAGACTTTTTACGTCGCTCACAGGATACCTCCACACGAGAACTATTTATTGAGATCGATGCAAGAGTCCGGCATGAATGCAACGCCGGATCCTGCAGACCAGTACAGGCGCCTGGCGCTCTTTTGGACCGATCTGCTGCACTTGATGTCCAGCAAGCCGCAGGCTCTGGCATCGATAGGGCCCATGCGAAGCTATGCAGATACGTCAAAAAAGATCACTGTAGAGATGATAGAGGCGGCAGGGCATATGAAAGAATTCAACGACAACCTGATGCTGTACTACAAGCAGCTTGCGGATACTTGGAGCGAGGCTCAAAAAAAGGTCAATGCCAAGGTTCAGTCCATACCAAAGGACTCGGAGCAGTTTGAGGCGTACAAGCGCATATGGATAGACATACTGGACAATGACTTTACTGAGCTCTTTGACTCGAAAGAATTTGGAAAAAATTACGGCCAGCTTGTCTCAAAAGAACTCGAACTTGCAAAGCGCTGGCGAAACATAACGGACGCAGTGCTCAAGGCGGCAAACCTCCCCAACAAAAAAGAGATGGACGAAATTTACAAGGAAATGCACGATTTGAAGCGGCGGGTGTCCGCGCTGGAATCGGAGCTGCGGTTTGAAAAAAAGAAGGCAGGACGGCATGCAAAGCGGACCAAGTCTTGACCCAAAGATGGTGGAAGAGGCGCTGCGGTTCGGCAGGAACATGCTGGACGCGCCTAATCTGGCCGCGTCTCCAAACGAGATATCCCTGGAATCAGCAGAGCATGATGTTGTGTACCGGGAAGACAATGTCCGGCTGCTGCGCTACAAGCCGCTGGCGCAAAAGCGTCTCCGAACGCCTCTGGTAATAGCATATGCCGTAATCAATCGATACCACATACTGGACATACATCCCAGGAAGAGCTGGGTGCGCAGCCTGCTGGAGCAGGGATTCGACGTCTACATGGTGGACTGGGGAACGCCAGGCAATGCAGACAAGTATCTTGGATTCGACGACTATGTCAACAGGTACCTTGATCACTGTATCAGGTTCGTTCAGGCAGAGGCTAGAGTCGACGATGTCTCGCTCCAGGGATACTGCACCGGAGGCACGATTGCCTCGGTATACGCTGCGCTGCATCCGGACATGGTAAGAAACCTGATAACTACGGCGCCTGTGATAGACGGATGGCGGGATACCACAGTCGTGAGCAATCTTGCAAAGCATGTTGACGTAGACAGGATGTTTTCGGTCATAGGCAACATGCCTCCCGAATTTATGTACTATTGCTTTTCCGTCCTAAAGCCTTTCGAGCAGGGCATAGAAAAGTACCTCAAATTTTTCAGCAACATTGAGAACAAGAATTTTGTGGACAATTTCATGCGCGTGGAAAAATGGCTTGCCGACACGCCGCCGATACCGGGCGAGCTCTTCCGGCAGTGGATAAGAGACATTTATCAGAAGAATCTGCTGATTCAAAACAAAATGTTCGTGGGCGGCAGGCGCGTCTCGCTTGAGAACATAACAATGCCGATATTCACCCAGGTTGCAGTGGGCGATCATTTAGTGTCTCCCGAGTGCAGCATGCCGCTTCACTATGCCGTCGGAAGCGAGGACAAGTCGCTGAAGGTGTATCCTACCGGGCATGTCGGCATGATTGCCAGCTCGCTCTCGCAGAGAATGGTTTTGCCGGAACTCGGAAAATGGCTCAAAAAGCGATCTTGACAGGAGAGCACGGAGAGTCCGGCTGCCGGATTCCAGTAATGCAGAAATCCTTGTGTAAACTTTTTATTCATGCTTGTATGTGTTTAGCTTACAATGCTTGAAAGGCTCTTTACGTCAAAAGCCCGAGTGAGAATACTTGAGCAGGTTCTGCTGAATCCGAATGCAGAATATCACATACGCAAAATGTCAAGAATGGTCGACGTTTCTCCGGTTCAGGCGCAAAAAGAACTGCGCAACCTCCAGTCGCTCGGCCTCCTAAAAAGCAGAAAGGAAGGAAACATGGTATTGTACCGTCCGGAAAAACGATCGCCGATTTGGGATGATCTTAAAAGAATATTTCTCAAGACCGAAAGTATGGGACATGGGATACGCGAGGGGATGGGCAGCGACTGCAACAAAGGGATCAAATACGCTGCCATATACGGTTCAATGGCAAGAGGCACGGAAGCGGCCACAAGTGATGTGGACATGCTGGTAGTTGGCGACAATGTGAACGAGGACTCTGTACTGCATTCAATTGCAAAAATTGAGAAAAATATCGGACGCGAGATTAACATTTCAGTGTGGACTGAAAAGGAATTCAGGCAAAAATCAAGTGAACAGATTCCTCTGCTAAAGGAAATTTTAAAGACGCCCGTAATAATGATAGCAGGAGACGAAAATGAATTTAGGCGATCTATTAAAAAGAAATTTGGCTGAAAGGCTGGGCAGTGCCGGCGCTGGACAAGTCAACAGCTATACTGCCACTCAAAAGTGCTATCGTATCAAAGTGGAAATATACCCACAAATCGTGCTTTTCGGCGACAATAGTTATGAGCGGAAGCATAGCAAGCTATCTGACCAATGCCGCCGGCGCATTTCACCGGAGCGAATCTGAGAATGGTAAATAATACGCAGTATTGTACGAAAATGGTTAGGCGGCACAATTTTCGCACATTGTAGGTCAAAGCACCCCGAATGCCCGGCACAAATGCCCGGACTCAGCAATCAAAGAACGTACCTGTGACAGTGCTTGCATCAAGTCGTCCCAAACTCCTGCAACGCAGTCAAAAGAATACTTTAAAACCCCGCAATTGACGTGAAAATTTGCATTGAAAGCGATATACTTTTTTGATCAGGGCGACGGCAAAAACAAGCAGCTTCTCGGCGGCAAGGGCGCCGGGTTATGCGAGATGACCAGCCTCGGTCTTCCTGTTCCCCCAGGATTTGTAATAACTACCAAGGTATGCAAGGCATACTATGACAACGACAGTAAAGAAATCTCGCCAGGCATAAAATCGCAGATTAGAAAGGGCATAAAAAGAATAGAAAAGGAGACCGGCAAATCTTGGAAATCCAAGACAAACCCGTTGCTAGTCTCGGTGCGATCAGGTGCTGCGCTGTCAATGCCAGGAATGATGGATACAATACTAAACCTCGGACTAAACGACGATACTGTTCTAGGACTGGCTGAAAAGAGCGGCAATCCCAGATTTGCATGGGATTCATACCGAAGGCTGATCCAGCTCTTTGGCAAAGTCGTGCTTGGCGTAGATGACAAGATTTTTGAGGATATTCTAGACAAGGCAAAAAAGGATCAGCGCGCACAATCCGACAGCGATTTGAGCGTAGAATCGCTCAAGGACATAGTATCAAAGTACAAGAAAGCATGTTCAAAGTATGGCAGTGGCCCATTTCCCTCTGACCCAGACAAGCAGCTTGACCTTGCAGTAAATGCAGTATTTGACAGCTGGATGGGCGAGAGGGCAATAGTGTACAGAAAGCAGTACGGCATCACAGAAGAGCAGGCGGACGGCACTGCCGTAAACGTTGTCGCAATGGTTTTTGGTAACATGGGAGATGACAGCGCAACAGGCGTCGTATTTACAAGGAATCCGGCCAGCGGCAAAAAGGAGATCTTTGGAGACTATCTGGTAAACGCCCAAGGCGAGGATGTCGTAGCCGGAACCAGGACTCCAAAGCCGGTAGGCGTGATGAAGAAGGAGATGCCAGAGCAGTACAAAAAACTGAAAGAGGTTTGCGGTACGCTGGAATGCCACTATAGAGAGCCGCAGGACATTGAATTTACAATTGAGGAGGGAAAATTTTACCTGCTGCAGACTAGAAATGCAAAGATGAATGCCATAGCAATGGTAAAGACATCAGTGGACATGGTGCGCGAAAAACTCATCAGCCAAGACGAAGCGTTGCTTAGGTTGGATCCGGAACAGATGGAACAGCTGCTGCACAGAAGAATAGACGAAGATGCGTCCAAGAATTTCGCGCAGTTTGCAAAAGGAATTGCTGCATCGCCCGGAGCAGCAGTAGGCATTGCCGTATTCGACGTAAAGCGTGCCATAGATATTGGTGACTCTGGAAAAAGCGTTATTTTGATACGGGAGGAGACAAAACCCGAAGATGTTCCAGCCTTTTTTGCTTCCAGCGGCATACTGACCAGCCGCGGCGGCAAGGCATCGCATGCTGCATTAGTTGCCAGAGGCATGGGAAAGCCGTGCATTGTAGGCGCATCAAACATTAAGATAGAAGACAGGCGCTGCATCGCAAAGAATCACACAATAAGCGAGGGTGATATTATAACCATAGACGGCGGCAACGGCATCGTATATGCAGACAGCGTTCCTACAATCAAGCCCAAAATGACAAGCGATTTTAAAAAGATTCGCGGTTGGGCGCAGGACACAAAGAAAATCGGCATAAGAGCCAATGCAGACACGCCCGAGGCGGCCATGCTAGCAAGAAAGTATGGCGCGCACGGCATTGGGCTGTGCAGGACAGAGCGCATGTTCAATGCAGAAGACAGGCTGTCGCTGTTTGTCGAAATGATAATGGAAGAGAATTCAGAAAAGAGGGAGCAGATACTCAAAGATCTTGGCAAGTTGCAAAAGAAAGACTTTGTAAAGATTCTAAAGGCGATGCAGGGATATCATGTTACAATAAGGCTGCTGGATCCTCCGCTGCATGAATTTCTGCCAAATCCGGAAGAGCGGTCCGTAAAAAGCAGCAAAACGAAGAAGAAATCAGAAATTGAAAAAGAAAAAAAGAAACTCGCTCGCGCCAGAGAACTCTCAGAGATAAATCCCATGATGGGGCACCGGGGCGTGCGGCTTGGAATAACTAACCCGGAAATTTATGACATGCAGGTGAAGGCAATACTAGAAGCGTCGGCCGACCTTGCGAAAAAGGGAACAAATGTGCGTCCGCAAATCATGGTACCTCAGGTAGGCAGCATTGAGGAACTGAACTTTGTAAAGTCAAGATACGATGCCATAAAAAAAGAGATTGAAGAGCAGAAAGGCGTAAAGCTAAAGATAAATTTTGGGACTATGATCGAAGTCGTACGGGCTGCGCTTGTAGCTGACCGGCTTGCAGGTACGGCAGAATTTTTCAGTTTTGGAACAAATGATCTTACCCAGGCGGCGTTCAGTTTTAGCCGCGAAGATGTGGAAGGCAAGTTTTTGATCAAATATCTGGACGACAAGATTCTGCCCATCAGTCCATTCCAGACCATTGATGCAGACGGAGTCGGCGAACTCATCAAGATTGGAGTATCCAAAGGCAGAGCAGCAAGGCCCGGCCTTGAGATAGGAATATGCGGTGAGCATGGCGGCGATCCAAAATCGGTTGAGTTTTGCTACGCATCCGGCCTAAGCTATGTGAGCGCCTCGCCGCATAGAATTCCGATTGCAATAATAGCGGCCGCCCAGGCTGCGCTAAAAAGCGGCCGAAAGTGAATCATGTGTGCCGGATTAATCTCCCAGGCCGCCGCCAGTTTTGGCACAACAAGCATCTATCGCGGCAAGATACAGGCAGCATGCAGCAGCGGCACGGCCACGAATGGCGACGGCCTGCCAAAGAATTAATGGAACCGCAGCCGCACCACAGATGCAGTGCTTCCTAGAATAGACTCTATCAGGCAGATACGCCTCAAGCTGGGTATTACACAGAAGCGGCTTGCCGCCATTGCCGGCGTGAGTGCATCAATGATAAATCAGATCGAATCCGGCCGAAGCGCGCCCGGCTACGATACCGCAAAGAAGATCTTTGACGGCCTGGCATCTCTTGAATACGGACAGTCATCCCACAAGGCTGGGGATTTTTGCAGTACAGACATAGTAAAGATGAACTCTGAAGATACGATGCATAATGCAATTAAAAAGATGCGCGAATATTCAATAAGCCAGATTCCTGTATTTGACGGAAAAGCGCCGGTCGGCATGATAACAGAGGACGGAATAATGAAGCATTTGGCAGACGCTCCAGAGCCGGAGCTGAAAACATCCAGGCTTGCCGATGCAATGGATCCCGCGCCGCCCATAATAGACTACAATACGCCGGTTGCCGTCCTGGTTCCGCTGATTCGGTTTACAAAATGCATCCTTGTCGCAAAGGATACTAAAATTATCGGAATAATTACTACATCCGACGCGCTCAAGCTTATGGAGTAAGACAGCGCCGCATGCTGTGCCGGCATGACACATCCTGCCGCTGTAGCATTTTCTGATGTTCCGGTGCGCGGTGCTGTTCTGATGCGTCTTGCCGGTACGGCCTGCTATTCATAACTTTGGGTTTTTTGCCCGGCGAATCTTCAGCATATGCTCTCGCCCAAATTTGATTCATGCCCTGTGCGCGAAACAACGACGAATAATTGCTCCCGGATGCAAGCCAGAATGCAGATGACATGAAAGCATACATCTTTTGAGTAAATTAGGACATCCGCCTTCCCTCATGAGATGATTGGCGCGCATACGTCTCACCGCTTTTTTCAGATGCCGGCTCCCTTGAGATTTTTCCCTCAAGTCTGCTCTAGTGAGTCGCAGCCGCATCTCAAATTTGCGCGCGTCATGTTGCAGGCCTTTCTGTCATCAGATCATTGAAGACGAAAGTCAGCCGCGTTCCGGCAGCGCGCAAAGTTCCGTCAGCACGCCGTGCAGTGATTTTGGATGAATGAATATGATTTTTGTGCCCTCAGAACCGGATCTTATCTCTCCCAGGAATCGCGCTCCATGTTCCTTCATTCTGTCAGTTTCTGCATGAATGTCATCCGTCTGTAGTGCCATGTGATGCAGTCCTTCGCCGTTCTTTGCTAGAAACTTGCTGATGGGGCTGTCCGGTCTTGTAGGCTGCATGAGCTCAATTCTGCCATTCTCCAGGCGCAGTATGCCTACCATGACGCCTTCGGCCTCTACCGTTTCAAATTCGACATCCTTTACGCCCAATATTTCCTGATACTCGCGAGTTGCCGCCTTTACATCATTTACCGCAATTGCCACATGATCTATCTTCATGCAGCATCTGATTACGATGAGCTATTTTTACCTTGGCGCAATACCAGCCAAGCGAGACATGCTCCGGATTGGAAGTCAGGGTGGCGGTTTGAGCTCAGGCAAAGTCGATACCAGCTGCTCCCCGAATGTCAGCATTGTCACCCTGTTCTGTTTGTTGATTCCATCATCAAGTAGCGTCCGGACAATTATCTACTCGTCAAGCAGCATCAAGGAATAAAGAAAGCGCAATGTCATGGGTTTGATGCCGGCAATTCTTGTTTTGGACCTGCACCCCTCCAGTTTGACATATCCAATCTCTGTGCCCCGCCTTGCAGAGTAGGGCTTGATATTGATGTAGGGACGATTTGCAGTAAATCCTGCGTATTTTTCATCGGCCTTGTCTTTTCTTTTTGTCTTCAGCATGTCCATTATTGGTATGGTGTATGCGGTAGGACAGCCGGCTGTTTGCAAGGATGTTTTCAAATACGGCCGGCCGCGTATCCTGCTCAAATTCACGTCGTGCAGCTACGGCATTGTCTGCGTTTCTGCACGGCATCGGAAATTCTATGCCGCGTTTCTGCAGCGAGTTTATTGCGTCGACGGAAAAAAATTCCCGATCAAACAGGATAATGTTCGCCTTGATGTTTGCAGCTGCCAGCACATCAAGGAGCAAACCTGTGTATTTAGGCACGGATTCAGACATTTTTAGCGAAAACGCGCCAAGATTCAAGCAGATTCTTCGGTTTACGTACCGCGCCGTGATATAACGCTTGAAATATGTTGTTGCGTTTTTGGATTTGGAACTTGTCGTCTCATCGTCCGGCTTTCTGTCATAATGGCAGATCAGGCGCATGTCAATTGCTATCGCTAATCCTTCTGAAAAGTCTATAATTTGACTGAGTGTGCCAATCTGTCTTAGTACTATCGTCCAGAACGCTCCGCATATTTTCCATCTTGGCTGACTTTGCAGAGGCGGGCCAGCAATCAGACGGGACGCGATCGGACATGCATCTTGCCGCAATGATGCATCCTCCAGCCGTGACATCCCGGATAGCGCTCCGAACCATCCCAGAGGTCAGATTGTCCATACTGCCGATTAAAAATAATATCGCGTCAAGATGAAATTATACGCACAAATCGGTCCTTTTCGTCAGCAATACCCATAATCGCCAGTATGGTATAAAATGAGCCGATTTGTCCAAAATCCAGGCAAGAGAGATAAACACTTGCCACCGCATTAGGGACAAATTTTTGCTGTCTGGACAGTTTGATTGTGTATAAAACCTGCTGTGATAAATTTGGATCACGAATGAATTGCTTTTGCGCCTAACCTTTGCCGTATACTGACTTGTGGTCACAGACGCGAAAGAGTATGGTAGTGTGTTCATCGCGGTTAATTCTATACACCAGCCTGTCACCCTTACTCAATTCGTATGCATAAAATCTACTACCTTGCTTGTATCTGCCAAGAACTGCTGGATTCTCTGATGCTTTAAGCACCTCTACTGCTATATCTACAGCGTGCCGCCTACCATGCCCGATATTCTTGTACTGTCTTCTAAATGTGGGTGTTCTCTCAGTATTCCAATTAGTCATCACTGTTCAGATCTTCCAAGAGATCTTCCATGGTGTGGAATATCTTTCCATCTCGGGTCTTCTCTCCCTCAATGACATCCAGTACTTCTTCAGGTATCACATCATCCACTTCATGGAGGAACCTCAGATATTCCTCAAAGTTCATCGTTTTTGAGATGTCATTTGAGTAAAAGTCATCCCGTATTATGGCCAGCTTGTCTTCTGGCAGATAGTGAAACGGGTTTACAGACTTGGTCACTGACATAATTGTACATTACATAAATGCAATATATATATGCATTTTTTTTAACAGCTAAGCGAAACGTACTCTGATTAGCCCAAATCTGACGCAAACACAAAGATCAATATAGTGGAGTGGACCCCTGTTTTTAGGACCGTTTTTGGCGTACTTTTATGCACACTTTGGCCGCTCATTTTATGCTCCTGCTCCCCAATTTGCGGATAAATTCGTTTGGTGTTAGATATTCCAGGGCCGAATGGATTCTGTTGCTGTTGTAATCTGCATATGCGTGGGCAAGCGCTTCTTCTGCATCCTGGAACCGAGCAAAGTCTTTCGGCCAGACATATTCTTTTTTGAGAGTCTTGTGGAATGATTCTATGTGTCCGTTTTGTTCCGGCGTGTTCTTCCAGATAAAGTCGTGACGTATGCCAAGAGACCTTATGGATTCTCTAAACTCTCTGGAACTGTACTGCGTGCCGTTGGCGGTTCTTATTCTCAGTTTTGCAGCGTCCGGTTTTTCTTGCGCCACGGTATGCACCACGGCAACAACTGCCGCTTTTGCAGTTGCAGAAACTTCAAACATGTAGGACATCCATTTTCTTGTAAACGCATCCAGTACGTTAAAGCAGTAGCACCACCCGTCCACTCTGCAGTGGATGTATGTGATGTCTGTCTGCCAGAGATGGTTTGGTCCTGACGGCTTGAACAGCTTGGACGCACTGTGATTTTGGATGTCAGATTTGCTCATTTTAGGCACGATCCAGCCTATTTTTCGGTATATTCTTTGGATTTTTTTGCGGTTTGTTGGGGTTTCGGTTTCTCGCGTAATTTGTGCGGCCATTCTTCTTGTTCCAGATGTTGGACGCTTGCTGGCAATTTTCCTGACTGTAGAAAGCGTGCTCGGATCAATTTTCACATCTCTTGGCTTCTTGTCATAATGCCACATGGTTCTAGATATGCCTGCATAGCGTCTGGACTTTGTCAATGATATTCGCGTTTTCATTTCCTGCACTGCATTCATCTTTTGCTTCCCTCCAAGGTTTTTTTTAAAACCGAGTTGGCAAAGGCCATCTTGCCGACTAGTGTTTTGAGATCGGCATTTTCTTTTTGGAGAGTGCTATTTGGATTTTTGCCATTGCGTGTTGAGAGAGCCTGCTTTCCGCCCTCCAAAAACTTCTCTTTCCACGAATAAAATACGCGCGGTGAAAGGTTGTGCTTTCGGCACAGCTCTGCTGCTCCGATATTGGTTGTGAACGACGCCATAACAATTGCAATCTTGTCGCTAGCGTTACGTATCTTTTTGCTCATGCCCGCATCATTTCCTCGCCATTTGATACGACACCTCCAGTGCAATGCGGCAACAGCCGATTCGTCCCGAATGAATGCCGCATGCTGCGCGGCAAAAGATTCAAGCTTGGCAAATCAGACAGCGGTTTTCAAATATCAATCCCGTCATGCCGCTTTGTCCGGCAGGCAGTAATTTAGCGACGAGATATCAATGGTCAGAAACATGGGCTTTTTTGACGTCCGCTTAAACTCAGAGTCATACTGCTCAAAATGCAGGCCGGCAAAGAGATGCTTTGTCCAGATGTCATGAACATCGGCTGCATGCTTTTTGTAGCCCGCCTGGCGGAGAAGCTCGTGCGCAATCTCATGCGACACAGTAGTGCAGTTTTTCTCCGCCAGAAACATCCAATCGTCCTGATTCTTTGGCTTTTGCCAAAACACCATGCCAAAATTCTCCGCATAATAGCCTTCGCAGGTGCAGTCTGTCCAGGTGGGCCTGAAATGGCACATGTAAAAATGGTAAGCGTCATCGCCGCGCCTGCGGTGATCTGCAAGCAGCGTATGAGTGTCAAGCCTCTGCAGCAGGCTTCGCTTGTCCGTTGCCATGATATCGCATTGAACATCCATCTCTCTTGCAAATTTGCTACGAATCCACGACTGAAAAAAACGCGCCATTTGCTTTACATACTCAAACTCGCCAAGGCGTTCTTCTGCATCTTCTTTTTTGACTACGAAAATGAAATGCAGCATGACAAAAAATAGTTAGTTTTGACCCTCTATTCCCATCAGGGTCAATGTGGAGCGAATTTTTTCTATCTTTCGTATCTTCCACGTTATGGTCTCTCTAAGCTTTTCGACCGTGTCTGACTCGATCTTTGCCAGAATGTCGTATGCTCCAAACGTTCCGTGAACCTCCATTATTCCTTCCAGACCTTTGAGCTGCTGTATTATGGATTCTTCAGAACCGAGTTCGCAGTTTATCAATACATAAGCTGTTGCCATGTATACACTAGAAACTCCTACTATATCAATAATCCGAGTGTTTGGTACAAACATATTGTCGGGTTTTTGCGAAAATGCAGTCAGTATGTTGTAAAAATGACAAAAACAAGCATGCAGGCATCAGTTGCTGCCGCAATGCAGGTTGCGCGTGTCTAGGAGTTTGAAATTTCTATTATGGCGCTCCAAATGCCGCTGGGCACAGGCATTACAGAGAGTCTTGAGATTCGCAGCAACTCCCAGTCTGCAAAGTCTGGCCGCATCTTCATCTCATCAAGCGTGACAGGCCGCTTCAAGGCCCTGACATGCCCGACATCAACCGCAATGAATCTCTTGTCGGACTCTTCTGGATTTGGGTATGGTTCTGATGCTGCTTCCATGATGCCCACAATCTGCCTCTCTGTACCGGTATGATAGTAAAAAATCTTGTCGCCTTTTTTCATATTTCTCATGTGCTTGAGCGCAAGATTGTTGTGAACGCCGTCCCAAACCGTCTTTTTGTCGCGTTTTAAATTGTCAAAGCTGTATCCGCGAGGCCCAGATGGTTCCTGCTTTGCAAGCCAGTATGCCATGCGCGCATTCATGGATGCAGGTTATTTTAATGTCCCCCGGTTCTGACCCGCACAGGATCATTGGTATCGTAGCCATCAAACCTACCCGCGTTCTCAAACCGGGGCTGCCCCGATGTACCATGCCTGGGTGAATTGAAAATCATCGGCATCGCATGCGATCATCTCATCTCAATCCGTCTGCATGGCTGCTCTAGGGGCAGATAATCGCAGGCAGTGTGACTTTTAAGTTAATCTGGAAAGCGGTAGTTTGGCTTTTTGCGAAAATTGCAGAGTCCAGGTTTGATCCGCACTTGGCATGCGAATCTGCGAGACGCCATTGCTCCTGCACGCCGCTCAAAATGCAACTGCCCTGAGTGCATGCAGTCCGCAACGCGGCATCCAGTCTTGCGCCTGCTTCAGACCGCGCTTTTGCTGAGCATATGACAAGACACAGCAATGCAGACGCCAAAAGATTCAGCGAAACTCGGCAACGCCTAGCCTCAGGAAGAGTTTCAAATGCCGCACAGAAACAGGACTACAGAGGATATGATTCTGACTGCATGGTTTCAGTTTGCAGTCAGTATCTGCTGCGCCAACTGCGGCCTAGCCGCGTCTGAATCTTCTGGCGATAAAGATTGCAGAAGCGGCAGGAGCTGCCGCATACATGCCCAGGTTCAGGGCTATGACAAAGATGCCGAGAGCCAGCACTGATCCTTCAGAGTTTTCGTCTACCAGCGACATTATGGAGAGCGAGTGAATCATTGGAGCAATCAGCGCTCTTACAGA
>CAYGAM010000036.1:0-20390 GCA_964347915.1 uncultured Nitrosopumilaceae archaeon
GTTGAGCTTTTTGCTTTCGTACCTGAGCCTTTCGGTCTGCCTGGCTTGCGCTTTGCGCTTGAATCAGCAGTCGGTGAATTTCCAGCTTTCGTACCTGAGCCTTTCGGTCTGCCTGGTCCGCGCTTTTTTTTCGCGGAGGCAGTTTTTGTAGTTTTACTGCTCTTGGATTTTGCTACCATATTAATTAATTTGAGAAAACTTCCAATATATAAATTTGAAAAATAATGAATTTTGCGAAAAATTATTCCAAATATTTTTGCTTTAGGCGGCTGCAAAAGGCATTTGCCTGCATTAAAACAATTTGGAATGAAAATAGCACCGAGGCATCGCAATTGCGGCGCAAAACGGACGGAATTTTGCGCTCATGTTCGCATGTTCAAATTAATGCATGAGTGTCTGCAGCCAGATTGTCCGGAATACGGGTGCATGCGCAAGCAGCCTGCCGCTATGTTCCCTTTGTTTTTACTATTGTGAGAACATCTTCGTCTTCCAGAATGTGGCCTAGTCCGACCCGCTGTCCCCCAAATCTGACGCTTTTTCCCCAGACAAGTCCGTATCTGAAGCCGCGCTTCATGTGGCGGTGAAGCTTGGCGCAAACATCCTCCACAGTGTCGCCTTCCCTTGCTATCAGGGGCTCTTTGAAGTCGGTCTCGCCACCCTTTGGGCGCATGTAAATGCGAATAAACCCCAGTTCCTGATAAATTCGCTGCTTTAGCAAGTCAATGTTGTACCCGGAATCTGCCGACACTTCCACCACGCCTATGCCGAGTTTTGGCATCATGTCCTGCAGAAAATCCTCACCTACCAGATCAATCTTATTGAGAACCGTCAGCCCTTTTGAGTAGCATATGTTTCCGGCAATGCTGTCTGTCAGCTGTTCGGAAGTGATGTCTTCCCGAACTACTACGCGCGCGTTTATTATTCCATACAGGTGCAGAATGTCTTTTAGGTGCGACTCTGTAATGCGCGTGAGCTTTACCTGCTGGGCTATGGAGATTCCGCCGGAAGACGACTTTTCTATGGCGATATTGGGCGGCAGCTTGTTCAGCCTTATTCCCATGTTTCCAAGCTCGGATACAAGAATATCCTTGTGATACGGCTGGAACACGTCCAGAATCAGCAGTACAAGATCTGCGCTCCTGGCAACGGACAATATTCTTTTTCCCAGGCCCCTCCCAGTAGATGCTCCTTTTATTATGCCGGGCAAATCCAGTATCTGAATTTTGGCGCCGCGATACTCCATCATGCCTGGGACTACTGTCAGTGTTGTAAATTGAAACGCTCCCACTGCCGAGCTTGCGCCCGTCAGCTTGTTGAGCAGCGTTGACTTGCCGACGCTGGGTAGTCCGATAAAAACTACCGTGGCATCACCAGCCCGCCTGACATCAAATCCGTCCTGCTTTGCTCCGCCTTTTTTTGTTTCGCGGTCTTCCTGCTCCCGCCTCAGCTTGGCCATTTTTGCCTTTAACAGTCCGAGATGATGCTCTGTAGCCTTGTTTATCTGCGTCCTCGCCATCTCATCCTGGATCGCCTTTATCTTTTCGGGAATTCCCATAAAACTGCCTGAATTTGGCACATACTATTAGCCTTCTTAATTGTCCAAACCGGGTCATCTGCGCATGATATCGCACGCGGCGCATTGCTCTGTTTCGCATCAACGGCAGTTCCTTGCCAAATGCAATCTTGTGCTTGATGCAGCTCCGTACCAGAACAGCTCCGCAACGGGCGCATTTTCGTACCCCGCGAAGCTCTGCGTATGCCGCTGTTTCGCATCCTGTATCATTCCAGATACAGCATGGTTTCGCGCGAGATTCATGACAATCTTGCGGGCGCAAAATCTGAACTCAATGCCGGCACTGCATTCTGCGATTCATCATCCGAACATTTCCAAAACTGCGCCGGCCGCTGAATTTTTCCGCGTAGCACATATTATCCGGCCGCGCAAAGCAAATCCTGTGAAAACTTTAGCGGTGGATATTGACGGCACCATAACAGAAAACGGCGGCGGGCGCATTCATCTCGGCGCGCTCTGGGCGCTGCGATGCCTGTCAAATATGGGACACAATGTGATATTCGTATCCGGAAGATCGTCTGTTGAAGGCTACCTGCTGTCAGTCTTTGGCGGCACAACTAAAACTGCAATAGGCGAAAACGGCGGATGCATCACGCACGGCCCCCGCAACCATGTACTTTTAGGCGACATGAAATCGTGCAGGAATGCATATGACATTCTAAGGACAGAGATCGAAAACGTGGCCGAAAAGCCGGTATTTCCGCGCATGACCGAAATAGTTCTGCAGCGGACATTTGATCTGAATGCTGCAAAAGATCTGATTTCAGACAAGAACTTGGATGTCGTGCTGTCAGACAGCCGGTATGCGTTTCACATAAATTCGCACAACGTAAACAAAGGAACCGGAATGGAGCACCTGATGCGAATGCGCTCAATATCCAAGGACGATGTAATTGCGATAGGCGACAGCGAAACCGACATGCCGCTGTTTGGAATAGCGGGCACAAGCATAGCGCTGGGAAATGCGTCAAGCAAAGTCCGGGAATGCGCCGACATAGCGACAAGGCGCAAGGCCGGAGACGGCGTGCTGGAAGCGCTAAGCATGATGTTTCCAGACATGGGGGCGGAGCATGAGCTTCAAGGCGCTTCTTGACGAAGTAAGAGAGTCCATAAGCCGCGCAGCGGCCGAGCTCCAAATTGAATGCCCGCCGTTTTCGGTTGAACCGTCCAAGCCGGGATTCGGCGACGCCACATCCAATCTGCCGTTCCTGCTGGCTTCAAGCATGAAGCAAAGTCCTAGAAATATTGCAGGAAAAATTGCTGACGCAATATCCGGCCAAAAATCAGGCGGAATTGTCGGGAGAGTTGAGGCGCACCCTTCCGGATACCTGAACTTTTTTGCGAACAGGGAAAAGCTTCACAAAATGATCCTGCAGCAGTCTGCAAAGCCCGAGTATGGCAAAATAGATGCAGGCCGCCGCTCTCAGATCATAATTGAGCATACAAGCGTAAACCCAAACAAGGCTCTGCACATCGGGCACATTCGAAACATATCCATCGGCGATTCGCTGGCCAGAATACTAAAGTTTGCAAACTATGATGTCCTAGTGCTGAATTACGTGGATGATTCGGGGCTTCAGGTGGCGGATGTCATCATGGGCTTTACTGTTCTGGGATTCAGCACTGACCCTCCGTCAGGAGAAAAGTTTGATCACTACTGCGGAAGCACGGTATATGTGGAGGTTACAAAGCAGCATGATTCAAGGCCGGAACTGAAAGACGCAAGGAATAGGATACTGCAGGATATCGAAGATGAAAATTCCGGTACGGCAAAGCTTGCGGCGGATGTTACGCGCCGCGTTCTGCAGTGCCAGCTGGAAACCTGCTGGAGAATGAATGTGCGGTATGACTGCCTGAACTTTGAATCGCAGATAATTCACTCTGGACTGTGGGAGGAGACGTTTGCGCGACTCAAGGAGGAAGGCATTGTCATATTCAAAGAATCTGGAAAGAACGCCGGCTGCTGGGTCATACCTGACAATGAGGACGGCAAGGTACTGGTGCGCAGCAACGGCACTGCAACGTATCTTGCCAAGGACATACCGTATGCGGCGTGGAAGCTTGGAATAGTGCCGGATCCGTTCTGCTACGCGCAGTACAGCCCTCGCCAGCCTGATGTGCCGCTGCTGCAGACCCTGCTGAAGAGCGGCAGTGCGGGTCCTGGCATCAGCCCAAAGCAAGTCATTACGGTAATCGACTCCCGCCAGTCGCGGCTGCAGAAACTGGTATCTGAAATAATGTCAAAATTTTCATCAAAGAAAAAATACGCGCACCTGGCCTACGAGTCTGTCACGCTCAGTTCGGACACAGCGCGGCGCATGGGAGTAGACACGCAGGGCAGGCAGGCGCAAATGTCCGGAAGAAAGGGCCTCTTCATAGATGCGGACAGAGTTTTGAGCGTGCTTGAGGAGAGAATAACTGCTGAGACGCTAAAGCGCAATCCAGGCTGGAGCAGCGAAGCGGCGTCGGAGACTGCCCGCAGCATTGCGGTGGGAGTAATACGGTATGAGATGATAAGGCAGGATTTGGACAAAATCATAACATTTGATCTTGCAAAGTCAACAAGCATGGAAGGCGATACCGCCGTATACGTTCAGTACGCGCATGCCAGAGCGTCCAGAATATTGGAAAAGGCGCCGGACAAGCCGGACTTTGACTCTGGGTTTGATCTTTTGGACGGCGAGCACGAGTCGGCTCTGATACGCCTAATCGGACTGCTCTCTTTGCGCATTGAAGATGCAGCGGGAAACCTTGCTCCAAAAATAATAGCGCGGTACTGCCGCGACTTGGCAGTATCGTTTAACACATTTTACGAGCATGTGCGGGTAATAGATGCGGAGAACAAAGACGCAACAAACCAGAGGCTCTGCCTTGTTCTGGCATTCAAAAAGACGCTGAGAACAGGCCTGCAGCTCATCGGCGTGCCGTCTCCTGACAGAATGTAGCGCGCCGGCTTGGGGAGGCTGCCGCACTGCCATGATGCAGTTCTTATGAGCCAGGCTTTCGCTTTTGCTACAATCTCACACTGCAGGCCGCGTCTTGGCCGCTCCCAGGACCAAATTCACTGTGCAGGGGGGATGCGCTGCGGCAAAGCCGTAAACCTTTCCTGCCTGCCATAAAGCAATTTATTGCCTGATTTTTGCACAAGAGTCGTGACGCGAAAGATCAGGGCACGCACGGACGTATTATTTTACTACAATGGAACAAAGAAATGGCTGGTCAGAATACAAAAAAATGAGATACTGCATACTCACATCGGCACGATACGTCATGATGATGCGATTGGCCAGGAGTTTGGAAGCCGCGTACTGACAAACAAGGACAAATACGTCTACCTGCTTAAGCCTACGCCGTACGACTATACCATGAAGATTCAGCACGGAACGCAGATCGTATACCCGAAGGATATGGGATATATTGCATCCAGAGCGGGCGTAACATCAGGACAAAAAATTGCAGAGATTGGAACCGGCAGCGGCGCGCTGACATCCTTTATTGCCGGAATAGTGCCGCCGCGCGGGCATGTGCATACGTTTGACGTCGACAGCGAATTTATGAAGATAGCTGCAAAAAACATTGAGCGCGCCGGAACTACGAAGCATGTTACAATGAAAAAACTCGACGTACGAAAGTGCAAAAAGCCCCCGATCACAAACGCCGATCTTGTCCTGATAGACATCGGAGATCCATGGTCCGTCGTGCCGCAGGCCAGGCTTATGCTGAAAGGGAGCGGCGGAATTATTGCAGTCTGTCCCACAATAAACCAGATAGAAAAGCTTGCAATTGCGCTGCGGGAGAATGAGTTTACGGATATTGAATGCGTTGAAAACATACAGCGCGGCATAGAGGCAAGGGAAGGCAAAAGCAGGCATTCCTTTCAGGCAATAGGCCACACTGCATACATATGCTATGCCAGAAAGGCGTACTTTGAAAAGTCATAGCGCCGGCCGCACCGACAAGTTTTATTCTGCGCCGTCCCAAGACTGCATGTGCCCCACACACTGATAAGCGAGGATATTGCAGGCCGAGCCATTCCGCCCAGGCGGTCAGGCTCGCGCAAAGGCGACAACGGCAAGGTGCTGGTAGTCGGCGGCAGCTACATCTACCACGGAGCGCCCATACTCGCCTCGCTGGCGGCCCTCCGCACCGGCTGCGACCTGGTGTACACTGCCGTTCCCAAGGTAAACGCGCAGGCAACCCGCGCCGCATCCCCCAGCTTGATTGCAGTGCCGCTGCCGGACCAAAAACTCACCAAAGGCTCTGCGCGCAAGCTCCTTGGAATGATTCCAAGCGGCATTGACTCGGCTGCCATAGGAATGGGTCTTGCGATCGCGGACCGTACTGCACTGGAATTTCTTGCAAAGTCGCTGCTGGATCGCGATGTCCGGCTGGTTCTTGACGCGTCATCCCTTGTACGGGACATCCTGCCGCACCTTGCAGGCAGCAATGCGGTGCTGACACCGCATGCAGGAGAATTTCAGAGAATGTTTGGGGAAGCGGTTCCGCCAGACACAAAAGGCAGAATTCAGACGGTCATGCGGTTTGCAAAAGAATACCGCGTTGCAATTCTTCTCAAGGGACAAACGGATATCGTATGCGACGGCGAGCGCTCGTACGCGTTTGCCAAGAAGATTCCAGCCATGACCGTGGGCGGCACCGGGGATGTTCTGGCGGGAATAACTGCCGGCATTCTGGCAAAAAATCGCGACGCCGCTCTCTCGGCGGCTGCCGCCGCATATGTCAACGGAACAGCAGGACAATTAATTCAGGACGAGCTTGGGCTTCATATTATGCCGACAGATCTCATAGGCGCAATTCCGAGGGTGATGAAAAAGTTTGACAAAATCGAATGAGATAAGAACCGCGGATGCAATGCAGCCGAAACTGGTGCAGGATTTGCAGTCTATGATACGGCAGCCCAGCGTATCGGCCACGGGCCAATGCCTGCAGGAATGCGCCGCTCTGGTGCGGGATATCATGCGCGATTCAGGGATAAGCTCGCGACTGCTGCGCCTTGACGGCGCGCCGCCGCTTGTATTCGGATGCGTCAAATCAAAGAGCAATCCGCACAAGACTCTGGCGTTTTACAATCATTACGATGTGCAGCCGGCCGAGCCGCTTGAACTGTGGAAGCATCCGCCGTTTGAAGGCAGGATCGAATCGGGAAAAATTTTCGGCAGGGGAGCGGCAGACGACAAGGGCGAGCTTGCCGCCAGAATAACCGCAGTCCGGGCGCATCTTGAGGCACACGGCGATCTTCCGTGCAATGTCAAATTCATAGTTGAGGGTGAAGAGGAGACTGGAAGCGCCAGTATCGGGCGGTATCTCAAAAAGTACAGAAAGCTCTTTGCCTGCGGCGGCGTTGTGTGGGAGTTTGGATACGTCGACAAGGCAGAGCGCGCAATAGTCAACCTTGGCATGAAGGGGCTGCTGTATGTTGAGCTCTCCAGCAAGGAATCTAAAATTGACGCCCACTCAAGCCTGGCCGCTGTAATAGAAAATCCTGCATGGCGGCTGGTCCGCGCGCTATCCAGCCTGCGGGACGGGTCCGGCCGAATACTCGTCAAGGACTGGTATCGCGATGTCAGGCCGCCTACTGAAGCAGATATCCGCCTACTGAAGCAGGAAGAGTTTGACGAGCCTGCCTTCAAAAAAGAGTACGGAATCACCAGATTTGTGGACAACAAAAAGGGCATCGGCGCCAAAAGGGCGCTCGCCCTGGAGCCTACATGCAACATTGCAGGAATAAATTCCGGATATTCGGGCAGCGGCTCCAAGACAGTTCTTCCGTCCAAGGCGACTGCCAAGATTGACTTTCGCCTTGTTCCAGACATGGATCCCAAAAAGCAGGCTGCCATGCTAAGGAAGCATTTGAACGAGAACGGATTTGGGGACATCAAAATGAGGGTGCTCGGAAGCGTTGCAGCTTTTAGGACAGACCCAGGCCACGAGTTTGTCGGACAGGTTGTGTCTGCCGCCCGCGAATCGTACGCCGGAGTCGTTCTTGGAATATCCAGCGCCGGAACCGGGCCCATGCACGAATTTGCCAGCACGCTTGGTGCGCCCTGCGTTTCCGTCGGAAGCACGTACGTATTCTCAAAGATTCATTCTCCCAACGAATTTGCACGGCTTGATCTGCTGAGAATGGCTACAAAGTGCATGTGCAGAATAATCACAAACTTTGGCAGCGGCCGGACATGAACGCCGATTTCCAGAATTGCGCCTGCGCTGCAGGCAGAAAAGCCGGCTGCAGGAACAGCAGCTCGGATTGCCCCATTCAAGTACGCTGTGCCGGCGATTACAAACATTGCCGCTGAAAAGCGGCGATCTGCGCCTGTATTTTAGATTTGGAGCGGCATTAGTTGCGAGCGCAAGCATGGGCGCGTGTACAGCAAGGAGTTGATTCATCGACAATGCTGCGGGCGAGAGTTTTTCATATTTTCAGCATCCTGGAGGAGACGAGACGACTAATTCCAAGAATAAGAAACATCCGAGCAATTTTGGCTAATGCGGCAACTTTTGACAGGCCGATTATAACGATTTAGCCGCGGGCGCAGGGCCAGAAGGCAGCCTGCATCCGCCTGTTTGACATTGGACATTCAGAATTAAGATCTAAATTCAAACTGTGGATTTTTTACGCTGAATATCTAAAATGAATATATCCTGTCCTTTGTCATTTTTTTCATTCTTGACATATGTAAAACCATATGCTTCATAGAATTTTCTCACTCCGTCATCGTCTTGCGGGTTTAGCATCAGATACCTGCATCCAATATATTCTGATTGCTTAACTGCAATTCTAAGTGATTCATCAACCAGCCTGTACCTATTCCTTCTCTTAGGTGCTCTTTATGTGCAGAAAGATGACTGATTAGCAATGCGGGAATATTTCCGTGAGACTCTTTTGCTTGCGTCTGGCCTGTAGCCTCTTTTCGCAAATAAGACATGGCTAATGACACATAGCCGACTACTCTTCCATCTGCTTTTAGCAGATAAGTTCTTGCAAGGCCTTCTTGCATATCGTACTGAGATTGCACCTGATAATATTCTGTAAATTCAGGATCTGAGGATTCAAATGTTTTATCTATTGGATCAGTAGATCCAAGTCGTTTAAATTCGATGTTGGTTGCATCAAAATTTATCTTAGCAGTCAAAAGAAAAATCAGTAGTTTCTCTTGATTTTTGAGGCGCGTTCTAGAGCTTTCTTTACAGTAGCAATTGATTTATCGGTTGGGCCGGTCTTCAACATCTCTTGAACTTGTGCCCATTGTTTTTCATCCAGCGGCTTGACATCTCTTAATACCATGTTATGGTTATATAAGATCTAATATTTAGGCCTGCCGCTAGCAACTGCAGTAATGCGTGCGGGGATCAAACCATGCAGATGGCATGTCCGCAGATTGCTGCTTTTTAGCGGCAATGCCTGCAATCGCCGGCGCAGGGCGCGCCCGCAGCGCCGTCAAAACTAATGCCTCCGGCGGTCTAGCGCAAGCCGGCCCTTGGCACGCTCTGCAATCCGGCATTTTTCATTAAAATACGCTCAAAGATGCAAGATTTGGATTGGACGGTGCAAAATTTTGATCGGTTTTGGCAAAATGCAGCATGACTTTACAAAATCACATTAGCGTACAGCGCCCCAAATCTTAGAAAACACTTTATTATCCTTCAATAGAAGGAAAAGCATGTCTCAAATGTACATGCCGGGCGCTACTGCCGTGGGCATTGCGTTTCAAGGCGGCGTCGTGCTTGCAAGCGAAAAGCGAATAGCATATGGAAATTTTCTAGTCAGCAAGAACGTACAAAAGACATTTGAGATCACGCCAAATGTCGCAGTGGCATGCGCGGGACTTGTTGCGGACATGCAGCTTTTGACGCTGCAGATAGCCGCATTGGCCAAAATTCGGCGGATGGATCTTCGGCGGGCCGTTCCGACAAACACCGTTGCAAAAATGATCTCCGGCATGATGTATGAGCGCAGATTCTTTCCGTTTCTCACTCAGGTAATTGTGGGCGGCGTTGTAGGCAAGCCTGCCATATACACGCTCGATCCCTTGGGCTCGGTTCTTCCTGACGAATATGCTGCAGTGGGAACGGGCGCAGAGATGGCTCTGGGAGTTTTGGATCCTCAATTTCGCGCAGGCATGACAGAATCAGAGGCCGTGGAACTTGCAGCAAAGGCAGTCAGGGCGGCCGCCATGCGCGACTCTTTTAGCGGCGACGGAATGGATGTCACAGTCATCACAGAGGACGGCATCAAAAAGGCAGAGATGCAGGCCGTATCTCAATCTGGCTGAATGCGCGCACTTTGAAATTCTGCAGTGCAACGCCAGACAAGCAAGCATCAGAGTTAAATGTAAATCACTGCATATCACAAGCATGAGCGATACCCGGTTCATCATGCTTGGAGCAGCCTTGATATTTGCAGGGTTTGTCATTCTGGGGGTACTCGGTTCGGGCTATACCGGCAGCACGATAGAAGAGATCGAGTTTGGCGACTGTTACGAATATTATGACGACAAGCCGCCGGTTCAGGTCAGCTGCGATCAGGCATTGCTGGACAAGCTGCTCTTCTTTATGCTTGTAATGGGCCTTGTCGCAGCAGGAATAGTATTTCTAATCAAGGGAGCTAGGGGAGGTTGGGATCAGGATGTCAGGCCGGAAGACATGGTAGGTCCTGGCGGCGAGAAAAATCTGCGGGATGACGAAAAAGACGACTAGCATTACTGGCCGGCCAGATATACTGCATAGGCAGACACGGCAGCAACCAAGCCTATCAGGACATAACCCATGGCCTTGAAATCGGATGATTCCATGCCGCGAATCTGATCTGTCGGTATTTAATTTGTAGGATCAGCCGCGCAGCTGAAACTGCATGCTGCGGCGCCAATGGCTAGCCTCCAAAGCCCTCAAAGAGAAGATTCGGACTTGCAAGACGATTATCCCAGCCTTGCATTGCCGCAATCCGTGAACGGCATAGCCGGCAGTCGCTGCTGGAGCGCTTCGTGCGGTTTGGACAAGATGACCTGCTGCAGGGAGCCTGGCCGCCGCGCGCCATGCATTGCGCAGGCATTTTTGCGGGGGCAAACTGGCAAGTTTAAAACTGAGATTTTGCAAGAATGGTACGGTGGTATGGTAGCACAATGATATTTGGCTGGGGCAAAAAAAATCCTGAAGCAGCGGAAACAGTGCCGGAATCAAAGGAAATTCTGCTGTCTGATGTTGAGCAGGTTCTCTCGCACCTGGAAGAGGTTCGTTCCAGCACGCTGATGGCAGAAGCACGATCGTTTCAGAGCAAGACGCTTCATGCATTCGGCCAGCTTGCCGGCATTGCAAAGAGCCTGGAGAAAGACGAGATCAACGAGGAAGACGTAGACAAGCGGCTCAAAGTGGCTGTACTGCGGGGAAGAAATCAGGTCATATCGATCATAAAGGCGGAAGCCGGCCGAGAAATAAAGGACATAAGAACTGCGGGCGACGTGACGGCATTCTACGACGGCATCGCCCAGTCAATTAAGAAGATAGGCGATGCTCTGGGACGCCATACCAGGGTAATACACATATTTGCAAAAAAGCATGCGGCCAGGCTGAAGGATATCCTGTCGGAGCTGAATTCGGAGAGGGCGGAGTTTTTGAAATCCAAGCAAAGATTTGAAGAGTTTTGCGGCAGCGCGGCAGAGATTCGCGACATTCTTGACCGGATACAGTCGGCAAAAGACGAGGAAGAAGCTGGAAGACAAAAGATAGAGCAACTGGAAGAGCATGCCCTGGAGACTGCAACGCGCATAAAAGATGCCGAGCGCTCAATCAATGCCGCCACATCGTCTCCAGAGTATGTGGATTACGTCAAGACCCGCAGCGATCTTGACAGGGCGAGATCAGAGTATCCGGCCATACGGCAGGAGATCGAGGCCCAGTTTACAAAGATCTCAAGGCCGCTTGGCAAGTATGTTTACGTGTCTTCTCTGGACAAGCCGCTGACATCGCTGCTTGAAAAGCTGGCCGCAGATCCCGCTTCATCCATAAAGTCCAGTTCAAAAAACGACATAATTCAGATTCTCATGGCAGTGCGCAAGGGTGTTTTGGCAGGCTCTGTCTCCGTCAAGGATCAGTCAAAGTCGGCATCTCAGATCGACCAGACTGTAGAAAGCCTGGATCACTTCATATCGATAACGTCAGAATATGAAAAAAAATGCAGCGCGCTGCGAGTCAGACTAAAGGCGTTTGACATTGACGGCCTGCAGAGCAACAGGGACGATCTGGCAAAACGGCAAAAAGATCTCAAAGAGTGCAGCGAAAGAATGTCTGAGATTGAGGCAGAGGCGGCAGACAGCGCATCGCGCAGAACGGAACTGGCATCCAAGATAGAATCCATTCTGTATGACGCATCGTCTGCAAGGTATCACATAAGCGGGTAATATGCCGCATCTTTGGCAGCCGCCGCCTTTTCCAAGCGGCACAGGCTGCCGGGCATCGCACAAGCCGCCGCTGTTTCGATAAAGATATAATCAATTTCGCGCAATGCGCAAATGTTGTTTGGACAAAAAAAGCCTGATCGTCCGGTGAGCATTACCCAGGATGCAAGGGACGGCATACTCTCATTCTGCAAAATGAAGCATCCTAACGAGGGTGTCCTGATACTAAAGGGAAAATCAAAGAAGGAGGAGATACTGGTAAACGGGCTGGTCATACCGCCGTTCTCTTATACCGGCCCCACGTTTGCAGGATTTCCGCAC
The DNA here is from genome assembly GCA_964347915.1 of uncultured Nitrosopumilaceae archaeon. Classification (GTDB taxonomy): domain Archaea; phylum Thermoproteota; class Nitrososphaeria; order Nitrososphaerales; family Nitrosopumilaceae; genus CAYGAM01. Next base: position 12,307 of record CAYGAM010000036.1, read on the forward strand.
TCGTTTCTGCCGTTTGACCTTGATTATGTGGGCATGGCCCACTCTCATCCCAGCGGCACCGCGCAGCCTTCGGTAACCGATCTGCACAACTTTTTTGGACTAGTCTCGGTGATAGTCAAATTTCCATACGAAGACGAAGACGTATTTGCATGGAACAGCAGGGGCGAGGGCATGGATATTCATGTTGTATAGCTTGCCGCGCCGAAGCAGAATCTGCTGCCGTATTTCTGATGCAGGAATCATCCGATTGCATTCCTGGGGGCAGGATTTGCGCCCTGAAACTGCTGTCTTGGCGCCGGCGCTCATGGGCGTTTGCCCCAAGCAAACCTTATATGTTGACTTGATTAATTTAAAATAATTGTTTAGCTACAAGACCTATCTAATCTTCCTGTTTGCATCGCTAGCTATCAGCATAGGCATTCAGATGGTGCTGCCGTTCCCGTACGGACTGATAATAGCTCTGGGGCTCTTTATTGCATTTCCGCTGCTGCTGCGCAGGCGCTACATGAGCCGGCTGCGCGGATACGGAGACTCTGGAGCGCGCGGAGGAAGCTTCTTTGGGATGGGACGAAGCGACACTGTAAAGTATGTCTGCCTGGCTTGCAACAACCGCTACAGGGGCGGCTCGTGTCCCCGATGCGGATCCAAGATGAAGAGGGCGGACTTTTAATTCAAAAATGTCCCTAGAGAATCTCAGGCAAAAGGTCATATTCCAAAACTCCATTGATGTGTGGATCGAGTCGTGCAGCGAGGCCGGCCGGAACTGGCTTGATACGCAAGGATACATGAAGTTTATCGCGTACCTGCGGGACAGGAATCTGAATCTTAGGGCGTTTAACCTGTGCGCGCACGAGGCAGGCGCGGTGGAAAAAGAAAAGACAGACTTTGCAGAGTCGCTGAGGAATATTGGCGAGCCGAACGCTGCAACATACACCATAAAATTAAGCGATTCTGCGATTGACGCTGTTCGTGAATTTCACAGCGGGCAGAAGGCAGCCTGAAGCCGGGCATCAAACCTGAATCAGAATCTTGATCGGAGGCGCGGATTTACTATTGCATCAAGCGCATTTCCGATGAATACGAAAGCAAGGCCTGTAACGGCAATCATGATACCGGGCGGCATCATCCACCACCACAGCCCTCGCGTTATGGCTCCAAATGCATTTGCATCATGCAGCATCTGCCCCCATGTCGGAAATGCCGGATCGCCCAGGCCCAGAAAACTCAAGCCTGCCTCGGTGGTGATTGCTGCCGGCACCGATATCGCTACGCTTGCAAAGGCGTACGGCAGCAGCTGCGGCATGATGTGGCGGAAAATTATTCTAGAGTTCTTCTGCCCCATGACGACTGACGCCTGGACAAATTCGCGGGTCTTGACTGACAAAGTCATGCTTCGGGATATCTTGGCTATTCCAACCCACCCAAAGATCATCAGAAATCCTATCATCACGAATATGCTGCTGCTGATGGTAACGGCAAGTATGATCAGGAACGGGAGGGCGGGAAGCGCGTAAATGACATCATTGAACCGCATCATTGCCTCTTCTGTTGCCTTTCCCCTGTACGCCGCATAGACGCCGTACGCCAGGCCGAATGCAACCGAGCCGACAGATACCGCAATTCCGATAAACAGCGCAAGCGGCGTTCCCCACAAAAGGCCCACTGCAAGATCGCGCCGCAGCTCGTCTGTTCCCATCAGTCCGTAAGCCTTGCCTCCGATGATCAGCTGCGAGCTGCCGAGTGCAACCTCGCCGTCTGTCCCGTAAACAGTCGCAAGAAACGTGTACCTGCCCTTGAGAACTGAGCCGTCCGCCTGCGAGAATATTATCTCTTCTGCCGACGCCTGGGCGCCGTGTCCTGCGCGTTCTGCATGCTGAATCATATTCTGCCGCAGCTCCCTGTCGGCTGAGAATATCTGTCCAGAGTGCGTTCCCCGCTCCGGCAGGTAGGGCAGCGATCTGGACAGCAGGTCAATCCCCACTCCGTCGGGGCGGACTGCTTCCATTTGCAGCAGCGCCGAGCCTTCGTATTCGGCTTCAAAGCTGTATATCAAGTCGCTTGGCGGCTCGTCATAGTCAAAGATCAGATCAAACTGCGATGCTGCGGCATGGACCGAACCGGTACTCGGGGATTTTGCAGCAGGCGCGTTCAGTATTCTGTGCTCTGGGATCTTTTCTGCCGTAAAGAGATTGACCCAGGACGGCATGGCAGCCTTTGGCAGATCTATCCACTGTCCGGGATTGTTCCATTCGTGCAGCGTGTCGGCGGGAATTGCTGCGGCAGCAGCGGCAGACATTGCGGCCAGCACTGCGAGTATGGCTATTCCGGCCGTTCCCATTCTGCTCTTGACAAGCTCTGACCATATCTCGCCGGACAGCATCTTCAGGCACCGGTTCTCACGCGCGGGTCAAAGTATCCGTACAGCATGTCTGCGGCAAATATGCTGGCAAGAAAAAACACGGTCAGGATGTATGTCGCGCCTATTATTACGGGAAGATCCAGCACGGTAATTGCCTCAAAGTACAGCCTTCCCATTCCAGGCCAGTCAAATACAGCTTCCGTTATTATGGCGCCGCCAAGCGAACCGGACAGGCTGAGCGCCAGGACTGTTATTATGGGCGCAGCTGCGTTTTTGAGGCCGTGCTTGTAAATGACTGTCCGGCGTGAAATTCCCATGGTCTTTTTTGCTGATATGAAATCCTCCTGCATTATGCCCACCACAAAGTTGCGCACCATATATGCCCAGGCGCCAAATCCTATCAGGACCAGCGTAATCAGGGGCAGCGCCATGTGGTACAGGAGCGATGCCGCATATCCTGGATCGCCGGGCAGAATGTCCGGAACAGCCCGCCCTGGAAATATCTGGTACGAAAACGCAAACAGAAATATCATTATCATGCCTACCCACCATACCGGAAAGCTTGAGCTTACCACTGCAAAAGCGGATGTTGCGCGATCCAGAAGCGAGCCCGCCCGGCTTCCGGACGCGGCTCCAAGCAAAATGCCGATTATTGATATTATGATGGTGGCGGTAGTAAAGAGCAGTACCGTCCTGGGCATCTTTTCCAGTATGATGTCGCCTACATGGGACGAGCCCGAATCGCTTGTCAGAAACGATGCGTGCCCAAAGTCCAGCAAGAGTATCTTGTACATTGAATATCCTATTCTCTGCGGGGAATACCACGGCTGATCCAGCCCAAGCTCCAAAACCCTCTCGTCAATTTGTCCTTGCACAAACGCTTCAAATTCCTGCGCGCTTGCAAAGCTCTGGGCTATTGCAGGGTCTGTTGCAATTTCTCCTCTTATCTGAAATGCAACGCCCTGCTTGAGTATTGCATCCATATTGGAGCCGACTAGCGCTATGGTCAAAAGCATTGTTACAAGCAATACGCCCAGCATTGACAGAATGCGAGCTGCAGCATAGCGTTTGAATCCCACAAAATTCTGCGCTTGCAGTATGCTTATAACAATTTTCGATGCGGAATGATTCCTGCTGCGCACGGAAGCGATGCTTGCCGTGTCTGGAATGATACTTGCAGTGCATGAAAATGATTCTGTACAAGGCACCGTCTCCGACCGGCTCACTGCCGAATCCATACAGTAAAACTCAATAGCATTACTGCCTATGGTACAGCATGATATGCGCGGCATGCGAAAAGCGAAAGCACTATGAATGCATAGACTGCCTGAACGACCATCGAACGTACATTTGCCATTGCGAGTGCCACGATGAGAACACAAAGCCGCACAGCCAGCAATAGCCGGGGAACCGCGCCCGCGTCTGCTGGAACCGCGACTGGACGCAAACGAATCTGTTCCGGCTCAAATCGCCGCTCTGCTCCGCTGCAAAGCCCGGCTTTGCCGGATTTTTAGCGGCGCCGCCAAATGACGCATGCGCACTGCCGCGAGAGCCCCGCAAAAAACAAGATTCATAAGAGCAGAAATCAACCTCGTTAAAACCATGACAGAGCTGACATCGTTTGGAACACTAGAGTATGTGCTGGACAGATACTCTCAGCAGTGGAGTTGGAAGGTAACGGGCACAAGAGCTGTCAAAATGATATCGCGGGTCATTCCGCAGTCGTGGTACGGCGACGGTCCCAACGAAGTCATCATACCGGACAGCCTGGACAATGTAAAGCAGATGCAGTGGATTCATGAAAGGTACCAGTTTGATATACTTTCCAAGACCGTCTGGCATCGCAAGACTGTAAGATTCAGGCCCAAAAAGATCAGAATGCCAAAAATAGAAAAGCTGTCCCAGGCAAAGCCCGGAGGACAGTTTCGAGGCAAACTCATGAAGTTTCAGCGCGAAGGCTTGGACTTTTTGCTAAAGTCAAACGGCAATGCGCTACTGGCCGACGAGATGGGCCTTGGGAAGACTGTTCAGACACTGGCCTATCTTGCAACGGAACAAAGGGCATTCCCTGCGCTCATAGTAGCTCCTCTCGTAACCCTCAACAACTGGCAGCGCGAGATCGATCGGTTTCTCAGCAGGAAGAGCCGAAATGGGAAAATACTGGAAAACGAACATCCGTCATCGACTATAATCAGGACAGGAAAGAGAGGCGACCTTGGCCTGTTCGACTTTTACATAATAAACTATGAACTGCTCTACAAAAGAATGCGCGATCTGGCCAGGATTCCGCTCAAGTCCATTGTCTGCGACGAAGTGCAGAATCTGCGGTCCAAGACCACGCAAAAATATGCTGCAGTAAGGGATCTTGCCGCAATTCCGTCGATAAGCCGCCGGGTGGGGCTCTCAGGCACGCCCATATACAACCGCGGCTCCGAGATATGGCCAATAGTGGACATACTTCGGCCGGGGCTTTTGGGCAGCTTTAGGGAGTTTTGCGAGTACTTTTGCTATGTCAACAACAAGGGCAAGGCAATCGTGCTTGAGAACAAGAGAAACACGCTGCGAAAAGAACTGCAAAAGCATGTCATGCTGAGGCGGAAGAAATCAGATGTCCTCAAAGAATTAAAGGACAAAGTAAGGTACAAGGAGGTCATAGATTCGGATACAAAATACTACATGATGGAACTGCAGAAGATTTGGAAGAATTTGGAACATGATCAAAAAAAGGCGGCCAGCGCATTCGACAGGTCAGCCTCATACCAGCGGGCCATTAGAAGCGAGAGGCTGGCAGCGGGCATAGCCAAGCTGCCGCATGTGATAAACTTTGTCAAGAATATAATGGAAATAGAGGAGAGCGTGGTGATATTCTGCCACCACCGGGCCATTCACCAAATGCTCCACAAGTCCCTCTCTGAATTTGAGCCTGCATCCATAATCGGCAGCCAGACTGACAAGTATCGACAGCAGCAGATTGACATGTTCCAGGAGGGAAAGACAAAGCTCATGGTGGCGGGACTGCGTGCGGGCAATGTTGGAATCAACCTGACTCGCGCGCGCTATGTTGTGTTTGCCGAACTTGACTGGAGCCCGGCAATACACCGCCAGGCGGAAGACAGGCTGCACAGAATAGGCCAAAAGAATACGGTATTTGCCTACTATCTGATAGGGAGCGGGACGCTTGACGAGCATGTCGCAAGCGTTCTGGTGGACAAAAGCTACGAAATCGATACCATCATAGATGAAAAGGCCGACTCGTTTGAGAATAGGGAAAAAGCCCATCTCATACTGGCTCAAATTCAGGACAAGCTTCATACAAGGCCGCCGTAGGCAATGCTAGGACAAGCCGGCGTCTTTTGTCATTTTCTGCAGTTTTTTGATCTCGCTTAGCATCTTCTCCTGAATATCAGAATCAATTTCAAGCCCGGATACGGTATTCTCTAGGCTGGAAAGCACTGCCTGCGCTCCGTCTTTTGCATTGGGATAATTTTCGCTTGACGCCAGCATTTCCCTCCCTTCGGGAAGTATCTCATACGTCCTGCAGACGCCCGTCTCTTTTCTGACCGGTATCATCACAACCATGCCGTCGCGCCTTAGATCTTCGATCATGCCTTCTACCGCATCGCCGGCTTCGTTCAGATACGCGCAAATGTCCTTGATTTCAAGCGGCATGACTTGCAATATGCCAAGAATGCGCCGCCACAGAGGCTCGTCCGACCAAAAGAGCGATCTTGCCTCGTCGGTAATGCAGAATTTCTTGCCGTCTATCCTTAGCAGGCCCCGCTGCCTTAGGGATGCAAGCTCGTCAAGCACCGCTCCTGTGCCGATTTTCCCGATATTCATTCCGGCGATATCGCTTTCGTCAAAGCAGCCTCCTCCGGCTATTGCCAGATGCAGAAATTTCAGATCTGTTGAAGATATCACAAGAAATCTTGATGCATGATTGCAATGTAATCTTTGCGAACCGCCAGGCGTCCGGACTTGCATGGATTTAGTCCCTGATTTGAGGCAACATCTCGGTCTCTGGAAGCTGTTCCGGATTTCAGGCACGAATCTGCCCGGGATGCATCTCTGAGGTAACAAAACTCACGCCTAAACTTCCAGAAGCCGAGCTGTTACGATTTGAGCCTGTTTTTGCAGTTGCCTGCATGCAAGACAGAGTGATAGAAATGGTTTTTTATTCCCTTACAAACTTCAGAATTGAAAATGAAAGAAGTGATGGAGTCATCTATCAATCACAAACTGGCCGAAATCCTGGATAAAGCACGATATAATTGGAAGGTTAAGGGCGAGAGTCCAAACACGCTGGATCACGGAACGGTAGATTTGGTGGTAGAAGAACATGGCTGGCCGCCTGTTTTAATCGAAGCCAAGATCGGAATGCAGGATGAAGATGTAGACAAGCGCTTTAAAACAAAATTTAAGAATTCTGATCGATATCCGCGCATAGTATTTGAAATAAAATACGACAAGAGCGTAGAAGAAGACATCTCAAAGCTTGCAACGACTCTGATACACTATTGTATTCACTTTAATGCATATGAAAAGCCGAAGACTGACTTGAAGAGCGATTTGCCAATAATCGAGAGGTTTCCAAAAGATGGATTCTTGAGCGGCGGCATACTGGATTTAGCAACTGCCATACAATATGCCAGAATCGGCGCCGGCGGCTATCAGGACACCACGGAAATTCTCCTGAATGCAATAAACGACTCTGCAAAGATCATTAGCGAGGCCGAAGAGAATACGAGACAAAAGATATCGGCGCTGTTGCTGCAAAAAGAATCAGCGCAGACATGGAAGATGGCAGCATTGATAATATCTGATGCCTTCATGTTCCATGATCATGTGGCAGAACACCAGAATCTCCCAACACTGCAGCGACTTGGAGTGAATGGCGGCATTCATCTCTCAAACTTGATCGACACATGGAAAAAAATTCTAGAGATCAACTATGTCCCCATATTTGCTAGCGCCAAAACAATTCTAGAATATTTGCACAGCAGAGATGGCGCAACGATACTTCGATTATTCAATAATGTCCGAAATAATATATTCGCAAAGGGACTTGCAAACTCGCCGTATATGCATGGAGAAATATTCCAGAGACTGATTGTAAAGAGAAAAGAACTGGCTGCATTTTATACAAATCCCTCATCTGCTGCATTGCTAGCCTCGCTAACTTTGCCACCGGCGAATGATGCAATATACCTTGATGAAAATATCAAAAAATTACGTATTGCCGACTTTGCTTGCGGAACAGGCTCGCTATTGCTTGCATCATACCTTCTAGTCTCTGTAAAGTATGAGATGGTGAATGAAGGACGCACAATTCGTGATTTGCATGATGTAATGCTCGGAAAATGTATCATAGGCGCCGATGTATTGCCCACCGCTACTCATCTTGCACTAACAAGACTTGCTAGCATGCACCCAAAAAAAGCATTCAAGTCTACAAGAATCTACCAACCGGAGCAGGGCGGAAAAAACGACAAGATCGGCTCTCTTGAATGGATTCTCCCAGGCAAAAGACTGACAGAATCAGAAACTATACTGACAGGAGCAGGAACCACAGGTGAATCGGAAATTCCGGAAAGTGAGACAATCAATATTGTTGTAATGAATCCTCCGTTTACTCGCTCGGAAGGTACGGGGGGGGGGGGGGGGTTTTTAAAAAAATTTTTCGGGATTTTGGGGGAAGCAAAAAAAAAAGAAATTTAATGGGGGA
>CAYGAM010000037.1:0-19818 GCA_964347915.1 uncultured Nitrosopumilaceae archaeon
AGCGGGAGAGTCCAGTGTTCCGCGAAGCCGTAAAAGTACTGATCACCCCGATGATCCACTCGCTGTCGGTAATGTCGCTGGCAGACGAAGGCTCTGAAGCGTCCGTACTGGCGCTGGGAATCCTGGTAATAGCGCTGAACCTGGGCGTGTACTTGGCAGCTCCTGCCGCTGCCGGCATCGCCATAGCCAGGCAATTTGGAATGCGCCGGCATTGATGCAATATGGCTGATGCCACACTTTTACCATAAATGAAATGCATTGGCTTGAGGCGCCGCTGCCACATCCTGGCGGAGGGGATGCCGTAAACGACTAGAGAACATGGTAGAGCAGCGCCTCGCATATGATAGCGGACTAGGGATTACTGCTCCGTGCGGACTTTGCTTGTCTCTAATTTTTTATTTCCTTGGCTGCGTTCCAAAACTTGTCGGAAACATAGTGCATGTTTCGCACTACGTGCCCCTTTTGCTGATCATCCAGATCGGAGCTCGGCCTTGAGGATATTCCAACTGCCAGGAACTTGCGCTGCGATTCTTCGGCCACGCACACTATGTCTCCTTTTGAAAACTCCGAGTACGACGTAATGCCTGGACGCATTACGTCAGCCCCGTTGCACATGAACTTGACTGCTCCCATGTCCACTATGACAAAGGGAAATTTTTCAAGTATTTTGTTCTCGGTAAGAAAGGGAAGCACGCGATCGCCGATCTTGAGAGCACGAAATCCGTCTCCTGTTATCAGGCGCGCGCCCTCAATATCATGCACGCGAAGATTCTTTGACTTGGGGAGGCTGATGCGCCACTGACTGGATATGTCGGCTAGCATGCCGGCAGTCTCGCTTTTCGATATTAAGTTTGACTTCAACCGGACAGCATCTCTTTTCTAATCTCCAGCAGATCGCGCAGTATTGCGCTCGCAGTCTCAATTCCGCCCGCGCCGCGCCCGATTATAGTCTGAGTTCCTGAATGCTCTGACGTAAATGATATTGCATTGAGCGTGCCGTTTACGCAGAGCGGATCGTCATTTTGAACTTCGACCGGCCCTACATTTAGCTCTTTGCTGCATGATGCAATGAGCTTGACCGAGCAGTTTCGCTTTGCGGCGGATGCTATTTCTGCAGTAGTAACCTTTCTTATTCCGGTACGGGCCACGTCCGGAAGCGTAACCTTCATGTCCATCACCCAGTTTGCAAGTATGACGAGCTTGGCTGCCGCGTCAATGCCGTCCAGATCAAGGGCTTCGTCGGCTTCGACGTATCCGCGCTTTTTTGCGTCCGCAAGCGCGCTCCCAAATGTCATTCCTTTTGACATGCTTGTCAGAATGTAGTTTGTAGTGCCGTTTAGTATTCCGGCAAACGAGGTTATTCTCTCGCCCCTGAGGCTGTTCTTTGCATAGTCGAGTATCGGAGTTCCGCCGCCTACCGTGCCGCTGAATCTCAGCATCACCTGGTTGTATGCCGCAAGCTCAACGAGGGATGGAAAGTAGAGCGCCAGCGGGCCCTTGTTGACTGATACAACATGCATTCCGCGCTTCATCGCAGCCGTAATGTGCGATATGCCTGGTTCGGCATCGGCATAATTGCTAGTGGCAGACTCTACTAGGACATCGGCGTCCGTGTTGCGGATCATCTCAAGGCCGGAGATGCTGCAGCTGCGGCTTGAATATTTGCCGACTGTACCGTGCTTTTTTTTCGCGTCCAGCAATCTGTTCAGGTCCAGTCCGGATGATTCCGCCGCGCTGCCTCGGCTGTCGCAGACGCCCACTATTCTGGGCTTGAGGCCGTACGCATACAGATCGTCCGAGCGCGATTCGACAAGCTTGGCCAGGCTCTGCCCCACCACGCCAAAGCCGCAGAGTATTATTCTCATCTTTACTGAATTTATTTTGCGGCACTAATAAGTCAAATCTTTGCTGGCAAAAGCGGCAGCCGCTGCAGGAATATTGCCGCAACATGGCGCCGGGTTCGCGGCATTTTGCAGCAGATGAAGATGCGCTCCTCAGGAGGCTGGACGGAACCGCGCTTTAATCATCTCTCAGATTTGTCCCCGGCATCCTGCGGCCCAAGATCGCGCGAGGCCGGGATCATTTGGGACAGCGACTCCTGCGGAATGATGATCCTGTCTTCCGCGTTACTCGATCTTCTCATTGCCATCCGGATGCCGCAGATTGCCGGCGGCATACAGAATACCGCAAGGCAAATGGCTGGATTTGGACTGGCTGACGCGGGCCTGACGCTTTTGACGCGCGGCATCCTGTCTCCGCGTGCAATGGGTTTCGGCGCTCGCGGATATGCGCATTCTTGCATCTCGCCGCCGCTGCAAAAGCACAGCATTAGCAGGCAATGCTGCCGAATTTCGGTTTTTTTTGAATTCTTGCTGATCGTCTGAAATGCAAACTCCGGCCTCCCGCCATGCAAGCGTCTGCATTCTGCGCCGGCAGTTTTTGCATCTGCATCTTGCTGCATGCCGCGCCCGCCGCATCCGGCCGTTCATGAATGGTTTTTAAATCAGCTGTCTTGAGCCCCAACTAAATGGAGTATGTCACAAAGTATCCCAAGTCCATCTCGTTTCTAGACGGACTGACCGGCGTGATAAGAGCGGACGCGATATCCGGTGTAGAGCAGCTGCATATCGTGGTAAAAAACAGCTTTGAGGAGCTGAGCAAAATCTTCTACTCTGAGGGATTTACAAAGGTAAAGTTTGAGCACAAGCAGCCAAACCAAATAGGACACGGATTCAACCTAAAGCTGAAAAAGCCGTGGGAGATGCACATAAGGCTCACGCAGTTCAAAAAGGACCTGGTGGCAATCCATGCCGAAGTTGAAGTTTCTCGGGACTATCTTCAGCACCTCTTCTGCCAAAGAACGCCGGTCGTATATGAGATGGGCAGGCTGCTCAAGAAGCATAACATGGAGTATAAAATCTGGAACAGCGGCCTTTGCAAGTTTGTCCACGAGATATTCGACAATTACAAGATCCGGCTTGCATCCCCGAGCATACCGGTACTTGCATGGAAGCCCATAACGATCTTTATCGGCGCGGTGGGAAGCCTGTATCTCCTAAAGTATGTCATGACAATCTAGCAGCGCGCGCCGGGCAAAGCCGAGCATCGCGCCTGTGTTGGCGGACATGTTCATGCCTGCAGTATTTTGACCTGAATGCAGGAGAAGCAGCGCCTTGACATGCTGCACGCTGAACGCGGACCCGATTCTGATCTGGGCGCGCGCTTCAAAGCACGCTGAACGCGCGATTCTGGACACAAGGCGGCTTTTTGGAAGATCTGTCCTGCGCCGCCCTTGAATTTTTTTCTCAGCGCGTAGTGCTCATGGAGCGAAGGTATATGCACTGAGACGGCTCAATGGTCATCTCTTCCGGGCCGTCTGAGCCTGTCGCCACTGCCTGCGAGCCGCGAATCAGCGCCGCGGGTATGGACTGGCTGCCCTCGCCCATCACATAATTTCCTATTGACGCAAGTCCGTCCGCTATTGCCTGCTGAGTCACCTTGAGGGAGGCTCCGTCAAGATCAAGGCAGCCGCGCATGTCAAGCACCGCCCTGATTCCTGAGCAAGCCAGCGCCACTCCGACCGTACCTGCGCGCCCAGGCATCAGCCTGCTGTCTGATATTACAACGCCCGCACTGGCATTGTGCCTTAGAAAGATCTTTCTTCGAACGATCTCGGCAGCCTCGCGCGGCCTGCTCGGGTACAGTATGAACGACTCGCCGTCTGCGTTTGATCTGTCTATTCCTGCATTGGGCGCGACCATGCCGTTTGCGGACGCCAGAGCAAAGCCTGGAACGCCGCCAAGTATGTGATCCGATTCACGAATGACTGCTTCGGCCAGCTTGGGCGGCATTCTGAATGCCCTGGCAAGCGCCATTGCCTGCGCCGACTCTGAAATGCCGGCTGCCTGTACAATCCTGCCCTGGGAGACTGAGAGATACTTGCTGGATATTACCAGAACATCGCCGTCATGCAGTTTGGTTCCAGGCATGCTTGACGCAATCTCCTCAAACAGGTCGAATCTGCCTATTTTGCGCCGCGCTTTTATCGGATATGCCGCAACAGCCACGCCGGATCTTGCGGAACTGCATATTTATGCGCAAAACAAAATAGGATAGGACTGGACCGCAAGTCCGCCCAGTGCTTATGCTCCAGCCTTTTTCATCGATCTCTCAATTTTCTTGCTGATCTTTTCTGCGTATCCGCTAGGCAGTTTTTGCGGTATGTCTGCTATGACGGATTTGCTTGGGGCGCGCTCCATCTCCAGCTTCTTCAAGAGATCCTTCCTGCTCTCCAAACGGCTTGCTATTGCCCGATAACTTAGGCCAAGCCTTTCCTTGAGCAGGTAGCACAGAACTTTTGACTTTGCCGGAATCGCAGTCCTGCTGCCTATTTTGCCTGACCATGCAGCAGATTCCTTTTCTACTATTGCTTTTGCATGTTCAATGAACATTGCTTCCTGAGCCTTGGTCATTTTGGACGGCTTGCTTTCTGCCTTTGTGCTTTTGGCGCGCGTTTTTGCGCCTTTTTTTGCGCTTTGTTTTGCCATAACCTGAAAAGCATAGATAGTGTAATAAAGATTGTGGATAGCTGTCCCGTCTCGCAGCCGCTGTACCGTAATTTGTCCATGTAGGCTGAGCCTTCTTTGCTGGACGAAGGCATGCTGGACTGCATGGCCAGGAACAGCGTCCGGCATGCCAGACACCGCGCCGGCATTTGGAACAGGCTTGCATCATTGACTGATGACGCAAAGCGGGCTTTGATGCATGCTTGCGCTGCATCGCTGCCGCCCGAACTTGCGTCCATTATGCCGCCTTTTGACAGATAAAGGACTGAATCGGGGAAAACTGCCTGCCTGGCGGGGCTTCAAAATGTTAAAATTCAGGCATGATTGCACCATATTGCATGAGCAACGAGTCCGGCAAGCCGGAAAAGCCTGCCGCCCAGGAATCACGGGAGCTGCCCAAGCCTGCCGCCGAGGCTTCTGAAAAGCCGGAGGATGCACCCTCCAAGCCAAAGCCCAAAGAGTATACTCCTGAAGAGATTCAAGCCATTGCAAAAAAAGTCGAAGAGCCTGTAGACAACACGCCTCCCTACAACCCGCAGCACAAACTGAGTCCGGAATTTGAGGGAAGATCAAACTATGAAAGGGGCATGCTTGACATGACAGAGGAGCTTGCAGCCCGGCTGCAGCAGCTGGAGCAGGATCCCGGAGCCAGTCCGCAGGAGATCAGGGATGCGCAGGAGGATTTGAAGACTCTTGGCTACCTTTATGAAAACTTTCACCTGGGCATGAACGTATTTCGCACTGCACGCGGCGGAAGAGACAAGCTCCGAGTGTGATGCTGCGCTGCAGCTGCTTTGAGCAGTTTGGCATGACTGGCGCGCGACTCATTCATAAAAAATAATATAGGAAGGCATTATTTCTGCGATCATGCACTCGGAAAAGATCGATGAGTTTGTGCAGAAAAGCAAACAGGCGATGGACTCTGGCGGTCAAGAGCGCATAACGGCGCAGCACGGCAAGGGCAAGCTTACCGCGCGCGAACGAATCAGCATTCTTTTGGACGAGGGGAGCTTTGTGGAAATCGACTCTCTTGTGACGCATCATTATCATGAATTTGACATGCAGAAGAAAAAATTCTATGGCGACGGCGTCATAGGCGGATACGGCAGAATCCTGGGCAGGCAGGTATACGTGTTTGCGTACGACTTTACCATTCTAGGCGGAACGCTGAGCCAGATGGGAGCAAAAAAGATAACAAAGCTCATGGATCATGCCGTAAGAAACGGCTGCCCGATCATTGGAATAATGGATTCCGGCGGCGCAAGAATTCAGGAGGGCATCATGAGCCTTGACGGATTTGCGGACATCTTTTACCACAACCAGCTGGCATCGGGCGTAGTGCCGCAGATCACCGCAAGCATCGGGCCGTCTGCCGGAGGCTCCGTTTACTCTCCCGCAATGACTGACTTTGTAATAATGGTGGAAAAGGCGGGCACAATGTTTGTTACGGGGCCCGACGTGGTAAAGACAGTTCTTGGCGAGGACATATCATTTGAGGATTTGGGCGGCGCAGTCACTCATGGAACAAAGAGCGGCGTTGCGCATTTCGTGGTGCAAAACGAATACCAGTGCATGGATCGCATACGAAGCATCATCTCGTTTATTCCGCAGAACAATACCCAAAAGCCGCCGAGGGTAAATACGGGCGACGATCCAAACCGCATAGACGCCAATCTGCTCAAGATAATTCCTGAGAATCCGCTCCAGCCGTACGACATGAAGGAGATACTGCGCTCAATTGTGGACAATCACGAGTTCTTTGAGGTGCACGAACTCTTTGCGCAGAACATAATCACATGCTGGGCGCGCATGAACGGCAGGACAGTAGGCATAATAGCCAACAATCCTATGCACCTTGCAGCCGCGCTGGACATTGATTCTTCAAGCAAGGCGGCTCGGTTCATTCGCTTTTGCGACTCGTTTAACATTCCAATAATCACGCTTGTGGATACTCCGGGATACATGCCGGGCTCTGATCAAGAGCACAACGGAATAATCAGGCACGGCAGCAAGCTGCTGTATGCATACTGCGAAGCTACCGTGCCCAAGATAACTCTTGTCATAGGAAAGGCGTACGGAGGCGCATACATTGCCATGGGCAGCAAGAATCTTAGAACAGATGTCAACTATGCCTGGCCTACGGCAAGATGCGCAGTACTCGGAGCGGAAGCCGCCGTTCGCATAATGAACAGAAAGGATCTGCTTGCGGCGTCTGATCCGGAAGCGCTAAAAAAGGAACTGATCGACAACTTTGCATCCAAATTTGACAATCCGTATGTTTCAGCATCGCACGGCACGGTTGATGCCGTGATTGATCCGGCTCAGACTAGGCCGATGCTGATAAAGGCGCTGGAGATGCTCTCCAACAAGCGGGACAAACAGCTTGAGAGAAAGCACGGGAATATCAATTTGTGACCATGATCGAAAAAGTACTGATTGCAAACAGGGGCGAGATAGCGCTGAGGGTCATTCGCACCTGCAGCGCGCTGGGAATCAAGACAGTGGCAGTCTACTCTGACGAAGACTACAGCTCGCTGCACGTAAAAAAGGCGTCCGAGTCGTACCATATCGGCGAGGGCGCTCCGGCAAAATCGTACCTGAACCAGGAAAAGATTCTGGACGTGATGCTGTCGTCCGGCGCGGACGCGGTGCATCCAGGCTACGGCTTTTTGTCCGAAAACGACGAGTTTGCGCTGCTCTGCGAGAAAAACGGCATTACGTTCATCGGACCTGCGGCAAAATCAATGAAGCTGTGCGGCGACAAGATGGGCTGCAAGGCTGCCATGCTCAAGGCCGGCGTGCCGACGGTTCCCGGAAGTCCGGACATTGTAACTGACGCGGACGAGGCCGAGCGCATAGCGGGCGAGATAGGATACCCAGTCCTGCTCAAGTCGGTGTACGGCGGCGGAGGACGAGGAATCAGGCTTGTGTACAACAGCGAAGATCTAAAGGGGGCGTTTGAGACTGCAACTGCGGAATCGATTGCCGCAGTCGGCAAGTCTGCAATCCTTGTAGAAAAGTTTCTTGAAAAGACGCGGCACATTGAGTATCAAATGGCAAGGGACAAGCAGGGCAATGCAGTCCATCTGTTTGAGAGAGAATGCTCAATTCAGCGGCGCAACCAAAAGCTGATCGAGCAGACGCCGTCTCCGGCAGTTGACCAGGAGACAAGGGACAGGATAGGCGAGCTTGTGGTGCGGGCAGCCGACGCCGTGGGATACGCGAATCTGGGCACTGCCGAGTTTCTGCGGGCAGATTCAGGAGACTTTTACTTTATTGAGATTAACGCCCGCCTTCAGGTAGAGCATCCCATAACAGAGATGGTGTCCGGGCTTGACTTGGTCAAGCTGCAGATTGACATTGCAAACGGCGAACCGCTTCCGTTCAAGCAGGACGATCTTGCAATGAACGGATACGCAATCGAGTGCAGAATAAACGCAGAAGACACTTTTCTGGACTTTGCGCCGTCAACGGGGCCTGTCCCCAATGTTGCGATACCGTCAGGGCCCGGCGTTCGATGCGACACGTACCTTTATCCTGGATGCACCGTGTCGCCGTTTTACGACTCGCTTATGGCAAAGCTGTGCACCTGGGGCAGCACCTTTGAGGAGTCCCGGCTGAGAATGCAGAATGCATTGCGTGACTTTTACATATCCGGAGTAGAGACGTCGATTCCGCTGTACCGCACAATTCTGGACACGCCCGAATACCGATCCGGCCAGCTCTCAACAGACTTTTTGAAAAGGTACGACATAATATCAAGGCTGGAAAAGGACATTGAATCGCGTAGGTGCAAAGGAGCGGATGCGGCAGTAGCGGCAGCCGTCCTGCACTCGGAATATCTCAAAAGCAGAATGGCAGACAATGGCATTGCAGGGAGGATGAAGCCATGAAATATTCGATAGAGGGCGCGGGCGAGATTGAAGGACGCCTGATAAAAAAGACGCCTGACAATTCCTACACGCTAGAAATCGGCGGCAGGGAGCGCCAGGTAAAGCTGATTGGAATCGATTCCGGCGGAATCGAATTTATCATGGATTCCGTGTACCATCAAGCCAGGTACCTTGAGATCAGCACAGCCAAAATGAGCATCAGCATAGACGGCACGGACATGGATCTGGGCATGCACTCGCACCTTGATGATATCGTGTACAAAAACTCCGGCGGCGGAGCATCCAAGGACTCGCAGCTGGCTCTGCGAAGCCAGATCCCCGGCAAGGTAGTATCCATAGCTGCCGACGCGGGCTCGCAGGTGGAAAAGGGCGATATCGTGTGCACTATGGAATCGATGAAGATGCAGGTGGGAGTAAAGGCGCACAAGAGCGGCGTTGTAAAGTCAGTCAAGGTGTCAAAAGGCGACAGCGTTGCCAAGGGCGACATCATCGCAGAAATAGAATAGGTTATGCTGCTGACTGAGACTAGCATGTATCAAAACTAAAGCCGCGCCTAAACTGCAATCGCACCAAGCCTGGCCTAAACCATCCCTGCCTTGGCAGCGCGCCTAAACTAAAACAGCACCTGCCTGAACCACGCATGCTTCATGACGCGCCTGAACTGAAGCCATGCCTGCCTGAATCGCGCCTGCATGATCTAATTGATCTGTATCATGCAGTCGGGCTGCCCTTTTGCGGCCTTCTTTCAAATGCCAAGATATCAATCTAATTCAGTCTGCTGGCTGATTGGGAGATTCTTTTGCAGCCTTCTCCCTCTGGATGTCATCTCGTACAGTCCATTCTCTGCGCCGTCATGCCTTATGCATCCAAGATGCAGCAGCATGTCAATGCACGCGTTTTCTGGATGGTTTTTTTTGACTATGCTTGTCTTCAGAATGCCTTTAAGATCCGATTTGACAAACTGCTCTGCGGGCAGCCCTGCAGTCATGTCATGCAGCATAGATCCCTCTTCGTCCGTCCCGCCAAGGTTCAGCCTGTACTGCTTGCCGCCGGCTCCGATGATGTGGCAGATGTAGCGGTTCTCTGAATTTCCATAGTATGCATACAGCCCCTGCCTGCGGTCTGTCCTAAAAAGAAACTTGTATTCTTTTGGAATGTTCGGCGAAAGATCAACTTCCGCAGTCTCAAAAAACCCGCCCTGAATGTCCTTGGACCACGATTCCTTGTAAAACACGGGTATCAAATAGTCGCTCAGCCTGGGCTCCTGCTTGAGCCTGCTTCTTGCCTCTTTTACATATTCCATCCTTGTATCAAAGCCAAGGTATTTTCTTCCCATGCCAAAGGCCGTCTTTGTCGTCTGTCCGCTGCCGTTCATGGGATCCAAAACCATGTCGCCTTTTTTGGTCAGCAGCGTGATCAGCCTCCATGGAATCTGCTCCGGAAAAGGGACCGGATGGTTCACCATTCCGGGCGGCACTGGAGGAATGTTCCAGATGGAATTTGCAATTTCGCGCTTTACTATGCGGTTGAGCGGAATCTTTTCGCCGTTTTTTTCAGCATTCCCTTTGGCTCCCTTTTGCAGGACGAGTATGTATTCGTGCATTATGTTTGCCCGAAAATAGCCTGGGTATGGAAGCTTGATGAATATGGCAGATCGGTTTCCGGCCCCGTTTCTTCCAGATGTCACCTTGTGCCATATGATCATGTCCCTGAACCTCCATTTCTGAGGGTCGTCTTCGTTCTCGGCGCTTGCAAGCCTTGAGAGCATGAGCGACGGAAGCGGAATGAGCTTGCCTTTGACTACCTCGTCTCCTATGACAATGCAGCAGAATCCCCCCTCCTTTGTTGCCGCAAAGACCTGATCAAATACGGCCTGCATCGAGTCCATGTATGCGCCTGTTTTCTCCTCTCCGGTTCCGCGCATCCAGACGTCGTCCGAATTTTTAGCATTGGCAACATCCTGGGCGTAGTTGATTGCGTTTCGGTACGGCGGCGAAGTTACAGTCAGCGCAACGGAATTGGGGCGGACATACCTGGCAAGATCCTTTGCATCCGCATTAATGATCTCATTTTCCCTGTATTTTTGCATGCGCGTACTGGGCAGCCCTGATTCAAAAAACCTTTCTCTGGCATCCGCCCAGGAAACAAGCTTCTGACGCACTGCCGTGCGGCGCGATGCCTGCTGTGCCAAATAAAATATGAAATTGCCCTGTACTAGCCTAGCCTGTTTTTGATCTCTTCATAGTCGGGCTCTTTGAGGGGATCGTCAGACACCCACTTGTATGATATCCTGCCGTCCTCAATGATAAAGACGGATCTTTTTGCAGCGTTGTAGTCTTTGATGTGCAAAAGATGCGGCATCAGCACGTCATAGTCCCGTATAACTTTGCTGGCATAGTCTGAGAGTATGGGAAAGCCAAAGTTGTGCTTTTCCGCAAACGCCTTGTTTGCAAACGGTCCGTCGTTGCTTATTGCAACAACATGCGCGCCTGTTTCTGCCATCTCGTTCCACGAGTCGCGAAACGTACAAAGTTCCTTTTCGCAGACGGGCGAGCTGGCGGCAACAAAGAACGAAAGCACGATCTTTTTGCCGCTAAATTCCTCAAGCGTTCGCATCTTCAGATCCGTATCTGGCAGCTCAAAGCTTGGTGCATTGTCTCCTACGTCCATGCATCGTGCTTCTGAACTGCATATTATGAACTTTGCCTGCCATGCGTTCTGCGCAGATCCTTGCGTATTGGAGCCGTCTTGACCTTTGACAGCAGAATAGCAAACGGGTTATATGCCTATTCCAACTGCGTGATTTCCGTACAGTATTGCTTCAAGCTGCACGCCGCCGGAGCCCATGAAAGGATCAAAGACAACATCGGTCCTATTCCTGGCGTATTTTGCAATGACTCTGCAATTTCGGGGTGCATTCTGGCAGGCTAAGGATGCATGGTACAAGCCTGCATGACACAAGCCTGCTTTTTAGTGCTCACGTCCAGAAACGCCCATTCTGCTTTTTGCAGCTACCTGCTGTACGAATACTTGATATTTGTAAATTGCGGCGTTGGATTAGGCCGCACGATGCAATGGCGGAGAAACTGACTGGCCACTGCAGCGCAGGCGCGCCAGTACCTTGATTGAGCTGCAAAATCTAGGACGCTCGCGCCGTTTCTTGCTGTTGTGCTTTTCTCCTTGACCGCATAGCGACGCCCTTGATTCTGCCGAAACTGCGGCTCTGGATGGTGCGCTTGCAACGCAAACTGTCCGCCGTACCGGCAAATACCTCTGCTCATTGAATAAATAACGCCTGCCTTGCATTTATGCCAAAGATGATCCAGCCTGCAAACCTGCAAGGGGAGTCCAGGGCAGATGACGGCATCAGTCCGGATCTGCCTGCATCGGACAGGCCGGATCTCCAAAAGGCGGCTGTTCTGGACCTGGGCTCAAATACTGCAAAGCTTGTAATGTACAGCCTGGATTCCGGTAGCCGTTTTGAGCGGTACCGCAACGAGAGCGTTGTAACAAAACTTGGAGACGAACTGCCCCAGACCGGCTTTCTGGGCGATGCGGCAATCTCAAGGGCGCTGATGGCGCTGCGCCGGTTTCGCGAGATGATTGATCTTCATGGAATAGCGCATGTGCTGCCGATAGCAACAAGCGCCGTGCGCGAAGCGGCAAACAGAACAGATTTTCTAAATCTGGTGCGGGAAGAGACCGGATTTGAATTTCGCGTACTGTCCGGACAGGAAGAGGCGCTGTACTCGTACTTTGGAGCTGCGCGAGCCCTTTGCATGCCGTCTGTACTGTTCTTTGATCTGGGCGGAGGAAGTCTTGAGATAGTGCATGCGCAAGAATTTAAAGTAAAAAAGGTAATGTCGCTGCCGCTGGGGGCGCTGCGCCTGACGCAGATGTATGCCGACAGGCCGGACAAGTCTTTTGCACTGAAAGGCATTGAGAATATGCAGGAACGCATACTGAACCTCATACCCAGGAGAAGCGAGCTTGGCATCACTCCTGATACGGCAATGATTGGCGTGGGAGGCACGCTGCGAAACATTGCCAAATTTCACCAGTACCGCACTGGTTATCCGCTGGTCAAGCTGCACAACTATTCTATGAGGCATGCAGAGATAAGCGAAATCTCGTCCGCCCTTTTGAAGATGAGCCCCGGCCAGATAGCAAAGATTGAGAGAATAAATGCGGGAAGGGCAGAGACGATCACGGCCGGCTCCTGCGCAGTCGATCTGCTGATGGACCGGCTGAAATTTGACAGAATCGTTACGAGCGCGCATGCGCTGCGGGAGGGCGTTCTTGGGGTGTCGCTGGAGTTTTACCGCGAATACGCCATGGGAAAGGCGATTGCTGCCGGACAGCTTGAGAAATCTGTCCGGGCGGCGTCTGCGCCCATGCGGCTGCCGGAACATCTTGAAGCGGTCCTGAAAGCGCTGTCTCAGGATGGCGATCAGGAAATGCGCAGCATACTGTATCATGCAATGCGCATGGTTTCCAGGACGCATTCATTCGGCGATCCTGGACATCTGGCCGCTATTCTGGACTATGACAGCAGCCAAAGCCACAGGGAGCAGGTAATATCGGCGCTGTCCGTAGTATTGTACAGAAAGAAGATGATTGCCGCCAAATTCTTTAAAAATTTCGAGTCGCTTTTGAGGGCTCGCGACAAAAAAACCGCCAAAAAGGCGTCGTACCTTCTTGCCTTGGACGAGATTCTGTCGCAGTCGGGAGCCGGCGTTGCTGCAGCCAAAGGCCGGCTCGTCGTAACCGCAGCCAAGATATTTCCGGACATTCTCTTTGACGACTTGATGAAAAAGATTTGCGCGGCGTTTGATGCAGAGCTGGAATATTCGCTGGAGCGCGCGTAAATACCGGAACTGGCGTCCGGACTATGCTGTCGATTAAAAGCAATGTCGCATTAAATTGAAAACATGCCCGAATATCGTGATTTTTTGGCGACAATACTTGTAATCGCCGGTATGGATCATCTCATGACGCGATCAAACGTCGCATATGGCTGAGCACCTACAATAGTCTGTTCTGTTCCGTCTTCTAGTATGATGATGAATGTGGGCGTCGCCCTGATTCCGTGCTTCATTGCCTCGCTGACATTTGCATCAACCCTGTCTGAATACTTGCCGGAATCCAGGCATTCGCTGAACGATTCGACATCCATCCCAAGCTCTGCCGCAAACAACTTCATGTTGTCGGAGCGCGCCCAGCCGCCGTCTATCTGAGGCTGCTGCGCCTCATAGAGGTGATTGTGATACTCCCAGTACATTCCCTGATCTTCGGCGCAGTAGGACGCCTGCGCCGCGGTAACGGAATCTCTTCCAAGGAATGCAAGATCAATAAAGACCAGATTGGCCCGTCCCGTATCGATATAGTTCTCGTCTATTGCAGGCTTTATGTTGTGAAACCAGTTGTGGCACTGGTGGCACTGGTAGTCTCCGAATTCTATTATCGTAATGGGCGCGTCAGGGTCGCCCTGGATGGCAGAGCCCGTGTCTGCTGCTACAGTGCCGAACTTTCTGACGGACTGGTCTCCGGCCATGGATGCAATTACTGCTACAGCTATGACACATACGATGCCTATCAGCACAATCTTCTTTTTGCCTTGGGATTTTTTGCTTCGCACTTTACTGCCTGCATGCGCTGCCATGTATATAGTATGTTGTTTGGCCGCACTCTGACTTTGCATTGGGCGGCATTCACTGCATTGGCGTCCCGGACTGCCTCCAGACATTCTGCAGGCGTTGCTTGGTACAGTCCGGCAGAAAACTAATCGGACAGCATTCTTATGGCTTCCGACGCGGATTGAATCGTTCTTAGAATGTCCTGCTGCCTTGACAGATCATTCTCGGCGTCAAGATCCTTTGCAAGCTTGAGCATTTTTGACTCCAAAATGCCGATGATATCCTGCCTGCTTGAAGCCGGACCGCGGACAGTCTTTTCGCTGCCTGCTGTTCTGGGCGCAGCGCCGCACTCAATGCACAGGGCGCTTCCGTCCTTTATTACCCGAACGCCGCTGCAGTACGGGCACGGCTCGGCCATCAGCGTGGCGCCGCTCAGAAGCATTTCCGTAGCCTTCTTTTTGATCTCCTGGTCCATGCTGTCGTGCTGCGCTGGCAGGCATAAAAGACATGCTGTTCTGCCTGGAGATGACTGCAGCCATGACTGCGCGATAAGACTTTATACTATGCATAAGCCAAATGTTATAGAACGAATGGCAGTTATTTGTAATACATGCGGTCTTCCGGAAGATTTGTGCGCCTGCGAGGATTTGGCCAAGGACAGCACAAAGATCATAATACGCTTAGAGACGAGGCGCTTTAGAAAAAAAGGCACCATGATTGAGGGCATGGATCCCAAAATCAACAACATAGACGGAGTCACAAAGGAACTAAAGAGCAAATACGCCTGCGGAGGCACCGCCAAGGACGGCTATATTTTTCTGCAGGGGGATCACCGGGATACGATAAAGGAGACGCTGACAAATTTGGGCTTTACCGAATCGTCAATCGAAATCCACTAGACCGGACTTGAGCTGCTCCAAAGTCCGCCAGAGCGTTGGAATACCGTACGCGGCACTGCTCTCGCTGATTGCAGTTCTTATGGCTGCTTCCATTCCGCTGGGGCCGTACATTGTATTTAATTCGGAAATCGGAGACGAACTCAGCCACGAGATTCCGCTTGCAGGCGCGCTTTTCCCAGGAGTGTCGTACGCGCTTGATGCGAATCTGGGAGACTTTTTCATTGCAGTCTGGTCTATTTATGCGGTTCTCTTTGCGGTGTCCCTGCTGGGTCCAAAGCAGAACATAGCCAGGATCATTATGAGTATCGTATCCTACGGAAAGATTCCCTCCGGCGAGAACTATTTGGCTGCAGCAGTAAAATGGTTCTCAATTCTCGTGCTGCTGTCCGCAATAGTCATAATACTCCAGGACGCGGTGGGAATAAGCACCGAGCCTCCAGACGCCGGCAACGAACTGGTGCAGTTTGTGGCTATTGCATCTGCGCCGCTGATAGAGGAAGCTGCATTTCGGATGCTGCTCGTGGGCCTGCCGCTGTTTCTGATCTACTCGTACCGCTCATCGGTACGGCATTTCTTCAAGTCGATGTGGCAGCCTGGAATAAACCTGCAGCCAGGCGATTATGCAAGGGCGTTCTGGCTTGTGGTGGGTACAGGCATTCTCTTTGGGCTTGCTCACATTCTGCTGGGCGAGCCTTGGACGCCTGGAAAGTTTCTGCAGGCCAGCATCGGCGGCATCATCATCGGATGGGTCTATCTCAAGCACGGGCTTTTGCCGGCAATCCTGGTCCACTGGGCCACAAATTATTTTATATTCTCGTACGTCTATTTTGTCGCAGATGTTGCAGAGGCCGCGGCGGAGAGCGCGCTGCATCATCCTCTCATAGGCACACTGGAAATTCTTTTTCTGGCCGCGGGCGTACTCTCTGTTATATCGATGCTTGTTGCCAGATGGTGCAGGCCCAAGCTAGAGCTCAAGTGAGTTTTTGAGCCCCTTGTACCTGTTTCTTATTGTAACTTCTGTAACGCCTGCCGCGTCAGCGACATCGCGCTGAGTCTTGTTTTCTCCGTTTGCGACGCATGCTACGTAAAGCGCAGCCGCTGCAAGGCCCATCGGGTCCTTGCCTGACGATATTTTCTTCTCTTCGGCTATCTTTAGAATCTTGGTTGCGCCGCGCTTTGTCTTTTCTGACAGCCCTGCCTTGCTTGCGATTCTTGCAATGCAGTTTACGGGATCGACTACGGGCATCTTGAGGCTTAGCTCAAGCAGCAGCAGCCGATAGCAGCGCGTTATGTCTTTTCGCTTTACGTTGCTTGCAATGCCGATGTCTTTCAGAGTTCTTGGCGTCTGAGTGTCCCTGCATGCGGCATACAGCGCGGATGCAATGAGCGCGGATATGGAGCGTCCTCGTACGAGCCCTTTTTCCAGGGCCTTTCGGTAAATGTATGCCGCCTTTTCTATTACGGCGTCGCCTACTGCAAGCTTGTCCTTGAGCCTGTCAAGTTCTGAGAATGCCTGCCTGTAGTTTCTGTCTACCGGCTCATGAACCTGCGTTCTGTTGTCCCATGTGCGCAACCTTTCTATCGTGCTTCTCATGTTTGCAGAGAGCGGCTTTCCTGTGGCATCCTTGTCGGTCTGCCCGATTACCGTGGCCAGTCCCATGTCGTGCATTGCAAGCGAGCTGGGACTGCCGGTTCTTGATCTGTCTGTTCCGTCATCTTTTGAGAACGAACGCCACTCTGGACCGTCAGCTTCGGATTTGTCTATTACAACGTATCCGCACTTGCCGCAAAAATTCTCGCCCGTGCTGGAATCAGTCAGTATGCTTCCCTTGCCGCATCGCGCACAGCGATCCTGCGTCAGCATGTCACTCATTAAATAGCCGCCACCCATTTTAAACTCATATTTAACCATTACTCAAGCACACTTATAAAGTTGTTTATTGGGAGCAATTATGCAATATTCTGCATTCTGCAGGGCATCCTGAAGCATTTTGTGGAGTCATTGCCATCTTGGAGTCGCGGCGCGGCTGTGCTAGAGAATGGCCGTGCGGCATTGCAGCGCGACATGCGCGCCTGACATTGAGCTTACTCTGTCATGAATATTGCGCCGATAAATGCCGCGTTGCCGTGGATGCTGCAGCGCAGTGCCTGCCGCGTGCCGCGCATGCAGTACTGCCGTCAATTCCTCGCTGCAATGCCAGGCCATTCTGCAGCAGTCCAAACTGCGCGCAATAATGCGCATTTTTTGGCGCGCCGCGCCAAGCGATATCATGCTCGCCTGTTCTTGCAGCCAATCTGTCTGTCTGCCGGCCGCCGCAAGCGGCATTCGGAGCTTGTCCGTAAAATCCCTGAAAGATGCCGCACCGTCCTGCAGTAAGCTGGACATTCTGCAGGCGCGGATTGGCCGGCAAATCTGCAGCATGCTCCAGAAGCTTATTTCAAAATTTCAAGAATTTTCCTGGCAACGCCTGGCTTTTCATTTCTTGCAAGGGCAAATTTGAGATCGGCCATGTCGTCGATATCCATCATGATCCTGCGAATCAGGACAAGGGACGTACTGGGAGTTTTTTCCCTGCCAGCCTGCATGTGAATCCTGTAGCTGTCCTCGTCATAGTGAGTCGGCATCAGGTCTGCCGGCATTCTTGCAAGCGCGTTCGTGCCGTCAAATTTTCTGGACGGAACTATAAGGGCAAATCTTGGCGGAGCGGCAAAACTAAGCAGAAAATCAATGTCCTGGGGCATTATGAACGGAATGTCCTGAGGCAGGACAATCGACGCCTCGCACTCTGAATCCTTCAAATGCATGTCTGCAATGGATACGGCGCAGTTCACTCCGCCCTCGGACTCGTCGCGCAGGAATGTCGCGCCAAACTCCTGCGCCGCCTGCTCTGCCCTGCCATCCTGCGAGACTATGACAATTTCTGATATTCTGGGAGACGCCTGCAGCGTCTTTAGCACCTCTTCCAGCATGAGGATGCACAGCCGCTCCTTTTTGTCCTGCGGCATGCCCAGCCGGGACTTTGCCCTTGAGAAGCTCTTTACTGGAATAATGGCAGCGAGATTCAAATTATGAACGGAACTGCTTTAGAATGAATGATGCAAGCGCAGTTTCTGCCTTTTTGTTCTTCATTACAATCTTTGTTTCAAATATGTTGATGTTCAGGTTCTGAATCTTTTTTGCCAGCTGCCTGTCCTTTGTATCTATTACCAAATTTCCGCAGACATTGGAGTATGTCTGCGCCAGTCCGTACGCGCTTACCTCAATGCCGGCAGCCTCCATGTAGCTGGCCGCCGGTCCTGTAATTGACTTGCTTCCGATAAGCGGGCTTACGGCTACCACCTGACTCTTCTTTTTTGAGAGCTCTTTTGTTATGGCCTTCATCTGAAGCATCGGCCCTATGCTGGTGAGCGGATTTGCCGGTGCAATTATTACAATCTCGGCCCCTCGAATGGCGTCAATGGCGTCGGGATTGGGCCTCGCTTTTTCGGCTCCAATGTACTGTATGCCTTCTACTGCATCCTTGCCGCGATACTTTACCCAATACTCCTGCAGGTGCAGGTTTCCTCTCTGTGTGACTATTCTGGTCTCCACATTGCTGTCGGTTGCAGGAATCACGTTGGCGCTGACTGCAAACTTTTCGCACATCCACTTTGTTATCTCGTTCAGGTTGTGGCCGTTCTTTAGCATGTTTGTTCTGACCAAATGCGTTGCGGCATCCCTGTCGCCTATCCTAAACCATGTTTCGTGCCCAAACTTTTCCATCTGGCGCAGAAAATTGAACGTATCCTTTTTGATGCCCCAGCCGCGCTCGGTATCCAGAATATCGGCCAGGCCGTAGATTATCGTATCTATGTCTGGGCACATGTACATCTCATACAGCCAATAATTGTCGCCTACGTTTGTAACAACGTTGATGTTGCTGTCCAAAGATGCCAGCCCTCGCACCATCTTGACTGATCCCGTGCCGCCTGCAAGAACCGTTATCATCTAATTTTGTGTCATAACGGGCAAATATTACTATTTGCGTTGTAAAAGCCTATTCCATAACTCCCCGCTGGACAAGCTCCTGATTCTGTCCAATCTGGCAGCCGCCTTGATTTCCCTACATTGCAGCCGCCTCGTCAATCCATTTGTTATGCGTAACGATCCTCTATTTTACCTCACACCGTATTGTCCCATTTTAGCGACATCAAACTCTCTTCAAACATGTGTTTCAGTGCAGATATTACAATCTCAACCAGCCATCTCTCGTTATAACCTACTATGCTCTTCCATTACTGCATGTCTTCCAGCCGCTCTTCCGTTGGGTGGTTTCCTATCTTCTCTTCCGGTCATCATTCAATCTGCTTTCGTACAAGCGGCCCCCAGCGTCGCCGCTGCCCTTGCCCAGCGCAGTCGAGTTTATGTTTGCCATTATGTTGGTTGTTATGTCAAGATCGTCTAGCGTTTTGATATTTTCTTGAGCCATATGCGCCGTCTGCATGCATCACGGCACGGCATGCTTTCGCACTCTCTGACCGATGGGCGGAATCCCTACTGCCAGCTTGTTGTCACTTGTCTCTAGCGCATTCTTTTCTCCGCTGCCGTCAGCCTTGCCGGCATCTTCCGCTTCGCTGCTGCCTATTGCCTGCCCTATCAGATTCTTTAGCTGACCGCCGCCTCCCTTCCTGTTGTCTGTGATTATTGCTGCCGCCACTTTCGGGCCGTCCGCGTTGATCATTACGTGCTTGAGGAATCCGCGTCTTACCTTTCATTTCTGGCGCAGCTATTCTCCGCGATTGTGCAGCTTGAGGCCTGTGGCATCAGCTATCAAAGTCATCCGCT
>CAYGAM010000038.1:0-19754 GCA_964347915.1 uncultured Nitrosopumilaceae archaeon
ACCGTGCCGGTTATGGTTACCGTTTCCGCATAATCTGGATCATTGTCGGATACAGTAGCTCCCTCTTCGGTGTATGCATCGCCAAGCTCAAGCGTGACTTTTGAATCTCCGTTGAGATCAATGATTGGCTTTGTGGTGTCCTCTATTACGACAGTTCTGATGACGGAATCTGGCGAATGACCTGCAGCATCTGCGGGCGCGGTGTAAGTTATCGTGTAGGTCCCTGTCTCACCCTCGTCTACCGTGCCGGTTATGGTTACCGTTCCGGCATAGTCTGGATCATTGTCGTCTACAGTTGCGCCATCGTCGCTGTATGCATCACCAAGCTCAAGCGTGACGGTCGAATCTCCTTTGAGTTCAATTACTGGTGCGAGGGTATCTCGTACATGTACCGTCCTGGTAGCCGTGCCCTCATTTCCCTCGGCATCAGTTGCCGTGTATGTTACTGTATAGTCGCCTCTCGTGTTGACATTTACTGCTGTGGATGAGTCGTCGGTAACAGTCGAGCCGTCATCGGCTGTCGCGCCAGGATCTTCGTACAGAGTTCCCAGCTCATGCTCCAATGGGTTGTCGCCTGTTAGGCTTATGGAAGGCGCGGTAGTGTCCTGTATGGTAATTGTGCGGCTTACTGCATCCGGTGCGTTGCCGGATGCATCCGGAGGCGCAGTGTATGTTATAGTGTAAGTTCCCACGGTGCTTGTGTCCGCTGCTCTTGACGGGGTTGCCGCTTCGCTGTAGGCTGGATCATTGTCTTTTACGGTTGCTCCTGGATCGTCGTATGAAGCGCCAAGTTCGATTGTGACGGTTGACATACCCTGTAGCGTGATCACAGGCTTTGTGATGTCGCGTACCGCCATTGTTATAGTGCCTTGCACGGTGTCATCGCCGTCAGTAACGTCATAGTCAAAAGCGTCGGCGCCGATATAGTTGTGATTAGGCGTGTACGTAATTGTCGTGCCGTCGTGAATTGTAGTGCCGTGCGACGGACTGCCGACTGCGGATATTCTAGGCGTGTCGTCAGCATCCAAGTCCGACAGCACCGGAGTTATGGTTACAACGGTATTCTGTGCAGTCTCAGCCTGCGCGCTGGGCGCAAACGGCGGGTTGTTTGGCAGCTCTGTAACTGCAATCGGGTTGCCGGATGACGCATCTGCGAGGTTTCGCTTGAGGTCTGATACTGCTCCATGCAGAATGCCAAGCTGCGGAGTTTTCATCGGAATTATCTGATCCAGCTGGTCCTGGGTGAGAATCACGGATATTGTGGACGAGTCTGACGCCGCAGAGTCAAAGGCGGCGCCTGTCAGAAAGACATTCTTTGCCTGGCCAGCCTCGCTGATGTACAGCCTGGACAGGTCAGTCACAGAGATGTCTATTGTTTCATCAAACGTGATGGTCGCCTCGCCCGTATTCTTGTCCAGTGTTGCAGAATCAAAGGCGGGCTTTGCAAAGTCGCCGCTGGCAATCCTCACTATCTGGAGGCCGTCGTCATAGTAGGATGTCACAGCTGCATAGGTAGCTCCGCCTACGACAAAGATGCCCGCATCCTGGGCGCCGTCAAGCAAGAGTTCATTTGCGCCTTCAGTGTCTTTCAGCTGCGCTGTCGGGTCAAGGCTGGCAGGATCGGTGATATCGATTATCTGGATGCCGTCGTCAACTTCAGCCGCCACCGCCGCATAGGTGCGCCCTTCTACTGCAAAGATCTCAGCATTGTGTGCGCCTTGAAGCAGCAGTGCGCGGTCATCCTGCAGATGCCCTGCAGGAACTGGATTGTTAGGGTCAGTAACATCGATTGTGTGGATGATGTTGTCATTCCACGCTGTCACCACGGCATAGGTGCTGCCGCCTATTTCAAGTATCTCCACATCAGCGGCATTGTCCAGCAAAAGGGGTTCGTGATTGCGCATCTGCCCTTTTGCTTCAAGATAGACCGGATCGGTAACGTCGATTATTTGGAGGCCGTCGTCAAGCGCAGATGATACCACCGCATAGGTGCGGTTGCCTATCTTGTAGGTGTTCACGCTCTCTGCACCGTGCAACAACAGATTTTGCAAGGAGTCGTCTTTCAGATTCCCTTCAGCGGCAGGATCTGGGTGGATGAGCGCTTGAATTTGTTCTGGCGTAAGCGCCTCCAGTTCAGAATCTGTGAGTCCAAGCGATATCTGAATTTCTTCCAGGGTATATGCCGGCGGCGCAGGACGCGTTGGATTGGCAGGATCGGTAATGTCGATTAGCTGGAGTGCATTGTCATAGTAAGCTGCAACAGCTGCATAGATGCGGTCTTCCAGTTCAAAAACGGCTACGCCGTGAGAGTTTTCAAGCAAGAGTTCGTTTTCGCCTTCAGTGTCTTCCAGATTTCCAACAGGGGCTGGACTGGCGGGATCGGTAACATCAATTATCTGGAGGCCGCTTTCAGAGGCGGAAGTTACCGCCGCATAAGTGCGCCCGTCCAGTACGAATATCTCCACTCCCTGGGCGGAGCCTAGCAGTGTGGAGGCTCTGTCGCTCAGCTGCCCGACTGCTGAGGGATTGGCGGGATCGGTAACATCTACAATTTGGAAGCCTCCGTCAAGTTCAGACGCTATTGCAGCATAGATGCGGCCGCCTGTCTCAAAAATTTCCACATCCTGGGCGCCGTTGAGCAGCAGGGCTCTGTCATCGCGCAGCTGTCCAACAGCTTCAAGATCCTCAAGAATGATCTGTTCCTGGACATATTCTGCAACGCTGATTGGATTGCCTTCGGATGCATCTATGGCATTTCCTGAATCATCAGTTACCGCGCCTGTCCCAATGTCAAGCTGCGGCGAGGCCATTGTGGTGACTTGGGCCAAATGGGACGATGCGAGCGTCAGCGATATTGCAGCAGAGTCGTCAGCAGTGCGATCAAATGCGGCTCCTGCCAACGGAACCGGATTTTGTCCCGCATCGCTGATGTGCAGCCTGGCCAGATTTGTGACAGAAACGTCTATTGTTTCATCAAATGCAATTGACATTTCGCCGGTATTTTCATCAAGCTCGGCGGAAGCAAGCGTCGGACTTGTGGTGTCGATTATCTCCAGTATTTGGACGCCGCGCTCTTCAGGAGAGACGGCTATGGCATAGACGCTGTTGTCAATCCTGACTGTATCCAAGCTCTCTGCCTGAGAAAGAAACAGAGACGATGCGTCAGCCAGGCTTCCGGCAGGCAGTGGGCTGGCAGGGTCAGTGACGTCGACTATTTGAACTCCGTTCTCAGACTGCGATGCAACTGCGGCATAAGCATTGCTGTCTATTGCAAAGGTGTCCACGCCGGCAGATCCTCCAAGCAGCAGATCATTTGCATCCTGCAGTTCTCCCGCAATTGCAGGATTTTGGGGATCGGACACGTCGACTAGGACCAGCGCGGAATGAGTATGGGTGGATACCGCGGTATAGGTTTTGCTGCCAATCTTAAAGGCGTCAATGCCGCCCGGCCTTTCCTGATCGTCATTGCCAGCGTCAAAGTGCGATGCATCCCGCAGCTGCCCGACAGCGCGGGGGTTGTTGTGATTGGTTACGTCCACTATCTGAATGCCTTGATCATTATAAGATACAGTCGCAGCATATGTCCTTGTTCCTATTTCAAAGAGCGATATGTGCCTGGCATTATTCAAGAGCAGTTCATCTTCGCCTTCGGTGTCTTTCAGATATCCGGCCGGGGCAGGATTGGCAGGGTCTGAGATGTCTACTATTTGGACGGCAGGATAGCCGGATATCACGGCCGCAAAGGTGCCCCGGTTTGTCGTATAGATTCCCACATCCCAGGCGGCATCAAGCAGCGGCCTGTTTTCATCATAAACAGTCAGCTTTCCAGCTGCGGCAGGATTGTTTGGATCTGTTACGTCAACTATCTGAATGCCGTGCTCCGATGCGCCGGCCACGGCCGCGTACGTGCGGCCGTCAATTTCAAAGATCTCCACGCCGCGAGGGTTGTTGAGCACCAGCCCGTCATTGCCTCTGGTATCTGCCAGGTGTCCTGCAATGACAGGATTGTGAGGGTCGGTTATGTTTATTATCTGAAGTCCGCCGTCAGGGAAAGCCGAGGTCACTGCCGCATAAAAGCCGCCGCCGAGCTCAAAGGCGGCCGCGTCCCAGGCGCCGTCAAGCAGCCGCTTGCTCGTGTCCGTCAGCTTTCCAGTAGGAATAGGATTTACCGTCTTGCGCACCTCAACGGTCTGAATAACGCTGTCCAGCACGCCGCAGCCTTTGGTGGCATTATAGTGGATCTCGAATGTGCCTGGTACAGAGGTGTCAAGGTCAGTGGCATTGCTGGAAATAGTTGCGCCGTCAGGCGTAGCCGCTCCTGCGTCCGGATATGCGCCGCCCTGCTGAATGGCCACATTCTCGCCTCCGGCCAGCGTCAGATAGTTTTGATTGTACAGTACGGCTACATCAATATCCTCACCGTCCGCAAACGGATTGTCAAGAATATCAGCAGACCAATAGTGATAATAATTGCCGTTCAGATCGCCGGCGCCGGCAGCTGCAAGGCTGCATCTGCTGTCTCCCATGACAACATGCAGGGAACCGCGATCGGATTCCTGAATATGGATGCTGGTATCAAAATGAGTTATTGCAGGATCGCTTACTGCCGAATGGAAAAAGCCGTCAACGGCGTACTCGGTGCCGTCAATGTGAAACGTATTATCTGTGGCAGGCTTGTTGTATTCAATGCTGCCAAGGCCGTTTGCAGAATCCCATCCAGTCAGATCAAATCCGCTGATTTTTTCTGCAGATATGGTTGCATCCCAGAGTATCGTATCAGGATCAGCCGATGCGGCCGGAAGGTATGCGCCGTACAGGAGCCCGCATGCTACTGCCAGCACGGCAAGCAGCATGGGCGAAGCAAGCTGCCGCTGGCTTGGGGGACTCGAAATGACATCAAGCATGCGCAAACTCAACAGCAGGCATAAGTTATTGGACATATTTAAGTGGTGCTACAAAAGTTGCTTTTTACCGGTTTAGAAAGAGGCTCGTTTCCTGCCGCATTCAGATTCCAAAAGTTTCGGTACGGCGCGCTCCTGCCTGCAAGTCCAGAATATGCGGCTTTCGGCAACGCATGGCACATTGCAGACAAATTGCCAGATTGCACGGCGTCAGCCTCTTGCGGCCGTGGCGGAACGCCTGCGCCTCTGCCGGCAGGCATCTGCACAGGCAGGCCGCCGGGCGGCCTGAATGAGGCAATCGGCACGGCTGCCGGAATTTAGCTTGTTCCGCAGCCATGCCAGAACATGCAAAAACAGCAGAGCCTTTGCGCTGCCTCGGCTTGACGAGATTCCGGGACGTAGACCAGCGGCAGAACATGCAAAAACAGCAGAGCCGCTGCGCCCGGAACCGCAGTTATGGAACAGGCTTTTGGAACTGATACCAATATAACCGCAGAAAAGCCATGCAGAACAATTGCAGTCTGACGCAGGCATTGTAATGCATCGCGAAGGCTCGGCCATGATGCTGGTGCCGGCAGAGTCGCTTGTCCAGGCAGCGCCTTCCAGGACTCCAGCATTCTTCAATCCAAAGGCAAAGCTGAGCAGGGATTTCAGCATAATAGCATATTCTGCATTTTTGGACGAATTTGGCGGGCCTAGGATATTTCTTGACGGAATGGCAGGCGTGGGCGCCAGGAGCCTCAGGGTCGCAAGCGAGATGCAGGACGTAACAATAGTGGCAAATGACGCCAATCCAAATGCGGTAGCGCTGATGTCAGAGTCTGCCAGAATCAACGGAGCGAAACGATTCAAGGTATCAGAGAACGAGACATGCAGGTTTTTGTCCTCCCGCGCAAAAGAGGGCTGCAGGGGAGCAATAGTGGACATTGATCCCTTCGGCTCTCCCGCAAAATTCATCGATTGCGGAATCAGGGCCGTCATGCACGGCGGGCTCCTGTCTGTTACGGCAACCGATCTGCGGGTGCTCAGCGGCGTGCATGCAGAATCCTGCGTGCAAAAGTACGGCGGCCGGCCCCTTCGGATTTCGTGCTTGAATGAAATAGGCATCAGGCTTGTTATAGGATGCATGCGGAGCGTAGCGGCAAGGCTTGATACCTCAATACAGCCGCTTTTTGCAGAGTCCGATCATCACTATTATCGAATATACGCAAAAGTCAAAGTAGGCAAAGGCAATGAAAATCTCGGGTATATTTTTGACTGCTCCTGCGGCAGCAGGGGCGCATGCGAAAGCATGAAAAAATGCCCATACTGCGGAAGCGTGCCGGAATTTGCCGGGCCGTTGTGGACAGGAAGGCTGTTTGACGATAAGTTCGTGGACAAGATGATAACAGCATCGGACGCGTGCAATGTCGACAGGCAGTGCCGGAAAACTCTGGAAAAGTGCGCCCAGGAAGCAGAAATGGAGCCGGCATACTACACGATTGACGAGGTAGCGTCAAGAGCAGGACGCTCTCCGCAAAAGCTGCAGGATACGGTGAGACGGCTGCGCGAATGCGGATTTGCATCCAGCGTCACATCCTTTGACCCGACCGGATTTAGAACCAATGCCGGCATGAGAGAAATAACAGCATCGCTGTACCGGGCAGATCCATAGCCTGTCACGTCCCGACCGTCTCTCCAAGATATTCGCTGATTCCATCCAGCAGCTGCACCGCTGTACAATAACCCGCCATTGCAGCAGGCAAGCCGGCAGAGCTCGGAGCGGCGCGCCGGCATTGCATCACAAAGGCATTATTTGCTTCTTTGCGTCAATTGCTGCCGCCGCATCAGTTCAAAGCGGCGCCCGCCGCACACTCATGTCCGTACTGCATTGAGGCATGGCGCTGCATCCGCTAGGCAAGCTGCCCTGCTGCCCGATATCCAAGGCAGACAAAGTATACCTCGCTGCTCTCCTTTCTGCTGGCAGGCGGCTTTGTTGCGTATACTTTGGAGAACATGGGCTTGATAGATCTGTGAAATTCGCCGGAATATTCGCCGTCAAACACTTTAAAGACTGCATTGCCCTTGCGCGTGAGAACGCGCTCCATTATGCGGACAGCATCGTAGTTTAGCGAAATCTGCCTCATGTGATCTACAGACCAGTTTCCCGCGACCTGCGGAGAAAGGTCGCAGATCAGCGCATTGACCCGGCGGCCAAAATATTCCAATGCCTCGTCCGCCACAGATTCGTCCGATATGTCCCTCCGGCACACATAGGCGCCGTCAACATCGTCCATGTACGAGGCGTCTATTCCCATAACCTTGCCCCGGCTTCCCGCAAGCTGCACTGCCACCTGCGTCCAGCCGCCTGGCGAGCATCCCAGATCGAGCACATAAAATCCAGGACCGATGATTCGGTACGACTTGTTGAGAGCCTTTAGCTTGTATGCCGCCCTGCTCCGATACCCCTGCTGGCGGGCCATTTTGCGGTAGTGGTCTTTTCTGGCATCCGCAGGCTTCATTTCTGCCTCTTTAGGTCCGTCATTACCCATGCCTCTATGAGCGGGCATGTTTTCGGACTTATCTCGCCGTCAGCCGAGCACATCGTCTCCACCCTGCAGTTGAGGCACGGCGCATTCTCAATCGATTCCGTGCTGACGGGCGTCTTTTTCAGTATCAGCTTGTACGTCCACCGCCCCTTTTCCAGAATCTTTTCGCGCGTTACGATTCCGCGGCGCTCCATTCTCAAGGCAAGCCTGGCTCCGTCGCGTCCCGATATCTTGAGGCGCTTCCAGAGCAGTCCTTGAAGCATTCCGTCGACGCTCTTGTTTGCTATTATGTCGCAGACTCGGTTTGTAAGCCGCTCCATGTCAACCTTTTCAATCTGAAAGTTTTCAATGTCTTCGGAAGACAGCTCCTCTTCAAGCTTTTCCTCCAGCGTCTTCTCCTCAAGCTTTTTGTCGTCCTTGGTTTTGGACTTGGGCTTTGTCCGCGCTTTGGCGTCTGGCTTTGCGTCTTTTTTCTGCGCGGCGCGCCTTTTAGCAGGCTTTGCAGATGCGGGCTTTTTTGTCCCGGCTGTCTTGTCTTCCGGCTTGGGTTTTTTTTCTTCCTGC
Source organism: uncultured Nitrosopumilaceae archaeon (assembly GCA_964347915.1). Classification (GTDB taxonomy): domain Archaea; phylum Thermoproteota; class Nitrososphaeria; order Nitrososphaerales; family Nitrosopumilaceae; genus CAYGAM01. The sequence continues at coordinate 7,994 of CAYGAM010000038.1, forward strand.
GAAGGCTTTTTCTTGGCCGCCGGCTTTTTCTTTGCCGGTGCGGGCTTGGTTTTGGCATTCTGGCGCGAGCCGCCCTTGGGCTTTTTCGCGGTCTCTGGCCTGGACGCACTCTTTTTTTGAGACGGCTTTTGCGATGCCGGTTTTGGCGCATCCGGCTTGGCCGCGCTCTTGGCAGGCGCCTTCTTTTTGCTGCCGGATGTCTTTTTTGCAGCAGGCGGCTTTTCTTCTTTTTGGACAGAATCCGGCTTGGATCGCGATGCCGTCCTGCGTGTCTTGGAGCCTGGCTCGGGCCGCGCGGCGGAAGAGTCGGCGGCAGATTTTGGCGTCCGGACAGCAGAACGACCGTCTTTTGCGCCTGCACGGGCAGTCATTTGCGATCCGGCCGCGGCGGCCTCGGCGCCGTCATCAGCGGGCATGCTAGCCTCCGCTCCCGAATTGCTGCTTGGAGCAGGCTGGGCGCGCTCAGCCAACTCCGTTCCTTCTCCGTCTGCCAGAAACAACCACCACTAAGATGCGCAATATTAAATTTTAGCCAATATATAGTTGTAAGAATCCGCCTTTGAGCAGACTTGCTCATTGCGCGCATGACTGCATGATTCATGACTGCATGATTCATTATTGCTGATTCATGACTGCATGATTCATTATTGCAGTGCGGCATGGCATGAAATGCTGCGCACTCGCGCCAGCAATGAGACGCAAGATTTGGCGCCTGGGCCTTGTGGAAGCAGCGCTTTTCAGTGCCGTCATCCGTGCAATGCAGGCAGGTATGATATCGGTTCCATGCTTGCGCCCAGGTCATCAGGCTCGCTGCCTCCAATCAGAATCTCAGGTACAAGATGCAGCTCCCTGTCCGGCTCTTGCAGTATGCCGCCCAGCACAAATGCGGCCACAATGACAGAAAGCACGATTGGTATCATGAATACGGCAAACATAGTGCCCAGGGACATGCCATACGTCAAATAATGATTCTCTTATACTTATTGGAGCAGTGCGGCATTCCTAGGTGGAACATCCGGCAGCGCAGAAAGCTCATCTTTTGGCAGAAGGCAGTGCAGAAAAGGTGCAGGCGCGGCAGGCTTTGGAGGATAGTTCATGCGGCCCATGACTGCGCGGCATTCCGGCCGGCGAGAGGCTGCATAGATAAAATGCTGCAGGCGGCAGGATCATGCAAAAGCCATGCCTGCACAAAAAGCAATGCCCCTGGCATTCTGGCGCAGGCTGAGATTCATTCCGCTCTTTCAAGATTTTAGTTTTGCTGCAGTCATGCAGTGCATGCCGCCTCCCGGCAAAGTTTGGGCGGCCTGCACAAAATTTGCCGCAAATTCCATCATGGCTGAAAGCGAGGGCGGCAGGCTGCCGCTTTTCCTTGCGCCTCATACAGCGGACTGATTTTAGGATAATAGAAGAAGAGCCAAAGATGCCCATAAGATTTAAAATAAATAAAAGAAGTGTTGCGTTAAAGGCATGGGTTCCCCTAAGATAGTGCTCACAGCGGATCGTACGCTAATGTCTCCGTACAGGCACATCTCGCTGGCAACGTTTTTTGGATGCGCCCCTGCGCTTGACCCAAACAGGAACAAGCGGAGCTTTTGGTACAAAATACTAAAGAACCAGGTAACTCCCAAAGTGCTCTTTGATTTTATCTGCAACTATATTCCGCACACCAACGGCGTGGCAAACTATGCTCCGTACGGTCTGCGCAAGGTAGAGGCAGGCCTGCTGCGGGACGGGTTCAAGAGGGAAGAGGTGGTCGTCGCGCATCCTGACCACATAGAAAAATTCATCGGGCCTGATACGCTCGTAGTAGGAACGTACGAAATGGATCCTCTTGGGATGGGTCCCGTAACCATGACGTTTACGTACGGGCGCAAGCAGATGTCGTACGACGAATTTTACAACAGGGAGCTCCACATGAGAATAAACGCAGCAAAGGAAAAGACAGGCAGCAAGGCCAAGGTAATAGCCGGAGCTTCGGGCACATGGCAGTACAATTATGATCCTGAAAAAATTCACGAATACGGGCTGTATGCCATACTGGAAGGCGAGCTGGGCGGAATTGCGCCAGAGATAGACGGGCACGCCGGCAGGTTTTTCAAGTATCTGATAAACGGCGACTTTGAAAACATGGATCCGTTCAGAAAGCGGAGCGACTTTAAGGTAAACATCAAGGAATTTGAGCGCGGCGGATGCAAGATACACGGAAGATTTGTAAACTTTTGGGACAGGCCCGACATTGAGGACATACCGGACATAGTGGAGCCTAGCATGCACGGGATGATAGAGGTTATGCGCGGATGCGGCAGAGGCTGCAAGTTTTGCGATGTTACGCTCAGGGCGCTGCGGTACTATCCGCCGGAAAAGGTCAAAAAGGAGATTGAAGTAAACATCAAAAAGGGACACGAAACATCGGCATGGATTCACAGCGACGATATCTTTGTCTACGGGCTGGACCCGCGCACAAGCAAGGGAATGGAACCGAATCGTGAGGCTCTTGAGGAACTGTTTACTGCAATAATGTCTACGGGCGTTTCGCACACAAACCCCACGCACGGCACCCTGGCAGGCGCAATAGCGGACGAGAAGGTTATTCCCAGCATATCAAAGATCATAAGATCCAGTCCGAGCAACATGACGGGAATTCAGTGTGGCTTTGAGACAGGAAGCCTAAGGCTCATTGAAAAGTATGCCGACAGAAAGCTTGCGCCATATGCGCCAAGCGAGTGGCACTGGGTGCTAAAAGAGGGCGTAAAGTGCCTCAACGAGCACTATTGGGTTCCTGCATTTACCCTCATCATGGGCCTTGACAACGACGAGACTCCCGAAGACTCTTGGGAAACCATACGCGTAATCAACGAGATGGAAAAGGAGCAGCCTGACTCAATGTTTACCACTACGCCGCTCACGTTTGTTCCAATAGGGCTGCTTGAAAAGTCGGAATTCTTCAACATAGGAAACGAGATGGATCCGGCTCAGCTTGGGGTAATGTACAAGACATGGCAGCACAATTTCAAGTATGGCATTCAAAAGTTTATGACAAAGACTGGAGGGCACGGCTCGGCGCAAAAATTTCTCTTCAATTCCATTGCGCGCGCGCTAGGCGGCGTGCCTCTGGGTGCAATGGAAAGGTACGCCCGCAGGCGGAGCGCAGAGCACGAAAAAGTCATTGAGACCATCAAGGTAAAGTATTGGTAAAGGCGGCAAAAAGCGCCCGCACCCTCATATTGTCCTGATGCGCCAGGCGTTCAGATCATATTTTGAGATCGGATGCAGTCCTGCTTGGATGATCAAGACATCAAGATTGGCGGCTCTGCCGGAGGCAATTCCAAATGTATAAATTTCATTCAGGAGTTGCACCAGGCATGGCAACTCACGGATCTCTTACCAAGGCCGGCAAGGTCAGAAGCCAAACGCCAAAGGTGGAAGGAAGAAAAAGGACCGGAACAAATTCCAGCCTCAGAAACAAGAGCAACTACAAGAAAAGGTTTGACGCCAATCACCCAAGATTTCCAGGGCAAAACAAGCCAGGACAGAGACGCAGAAGGCGATAGTCCGCGTCTTTTTCATTTTCAGGCTGCGCTGTGCTGCATGTGAAAGTGTTTTTTTGGTATAAGGTCAGGTCCAGATTTGGTTCGTGCCTAGCATCTGTGTCTGTGAGATGCCGTCGTGCCCGCATATTGATCAAAATGTCGTAGAACTGACCTTGTACTTTTGTTGAATTGCTGCTGATGCGTCAATCGCCCGCCATGCTCCAGATCAAAAATGATGCCGCTTCGCAGCATTACGCGCAGGCGCCGCTTCTATTATCCTGCAACGCCTGTGCAAAAGTGCGGCGCTATTCCAGGGCTGCCAGTTAGCATTATGCGAGATTGAGGCATCGCTCATGCCACGCAAGGCGCTGACGCGAAGCCATTCCAAAATGAAAATAGAAAAGAATTGGGATCTTAGTCCCACTTTGACCATGCGGCCATCCATCTGTACGTCCACGTTGTCAGCTTGCAGCCTAAGGCCGTGAACGTTACCGATAAGACAGCGCCAGCTCCGGCGCCCAGCGCTACTGGGCTATTGTAGAACTTGCCGACCTGCGGTTCTATCGGTGTCATGTATGGAGGCAGTGTTGGCCGAGGATACTTGAATGCCGTTTCCAGCGGATCTGCTACCGTCAATAAGTTTACCATATTGAACAGCGGCAGCGACATTCCCACCAGTACGCCACCAAACAGGATCAACGAGTGCTTGTTTCTCTTCGTAGCCCAATAGGCCAAGTCCATCAGCATTGCGGACGGAAGCCAGACCGGTGTGACTATAAAGTCGTATGGATAGCCGAGTGCAAACCATGCACCTTTTGCGACCCATGTGTACACCGTCATTATCAGGGCATAATACGTTGCTGTTCCTGGAACGCCGGTAAACGTCAGATAGTATGCTGCGCCTACCGCCAACATCAGTGTTTGCGATATTGAAAATATTACAAACGAAGTCCAAGCCCAGTCAGTGTAGAAGATATAGTCTCCTGCGTTGATTGTCAGTAGTGTAGAGTTTACTGCAACTACCACTATGAATAGGTAGTGCGTACATCGTCTTAGCCAGACCATTGTTTAGTAAGCCAAACGATTAGTATATAAAATTTTAGACTGCCAAGTGAGCACCAGTATAGGCTGCCTGCGGCGTGCTAATGCCGGAAGCGGCGCAAGTCCAGAGTCCGAACCAGATTCGCGACAGGCAAACCCGAAGAATGTTTGCTGCTTTTGCAAGCAGGCAGGGCGTCCCGGATGCCAGCATGCGCTGCCCTTGCTGTCCAAGAATGCGGCGGCCGGCGTTGCGGCGCGCGGCCTGGCGGCAGGAGGCTTTGCGCATTTTGCGCCGTTCCCGCAACCTGCATGCAGCGCGGTCCGCACAGATTGCAGGCAGTCTGACGCTGGAATTTGCAAGAGTCATGTCGCCATTCGCGAATTTGCTCCCGCCATGAATGCAAATTTGCAGACACGGCTACGCAAAATGCGCCCGGCTGCATCATGTCCTGATTTTCTGCTCTATTCCGCCCAGGAATCCTGTCAGGCTGAATCTTGTGCGAGCAGGCGCGCATGGCATCTCTGCAGGAAGGCTCAAAGGCAGAAAAAAGATCCAATGCTGTCAGGCAGCAAAGCACGGCGCGCAGGCAATGCCAGCAAAGCGAGGCTGCGCGAACACAGCACTGTCGGAATCTTGCGTCAGCCATGCTGCGAACAGATATGCGCGAACATGCCCAGCCATGCTCTCAGACTGCCCCAAATTGCGCGCGTGCAGGAGATGCGCGCATCAGGCGCACGACCTCGGACCGGCGGCAGGACATCAGATGATTTGGCAATGCAGACACAGCTGCGCCGGACGCGGAGAATTTCAGCCTCAGTCTGCGCGTTTATGCAAACCAGCATCTCCTGAAACTACGCCTGATGCAGTTTCCGGCTCCAAGCGCTGCCCGGACATGGATGCTGCTGAGAGTCAAGCCTGTCCCATGCAGGACAGCCTGTCCGCAGTTTTCCTGCACAGCCAGTCAAGAGCAGTTTTGCCAGCAGGAATGCAAAGCCGCACCAGGCGTCAGGACGCGATGGCATGCCGGCCCAAACTGTGCGGCGCCGGCGCGCAAGATGCTTTGCAAATTGCATTTTCGAGAAATCGTGCAGATGCAAAATTTTGCGCCTCAGAAATGCCGCATTCCCAGGCTCCATATTTCGCGCGCATGGATCCGTGATTCATCCAGTCCAAAGTTTTCACGGGCGCCGGTCATCTCCAGATTCATGTTCCGCACTCTTTGATCCTGAGCAGAATCCGGCATGGCTTTCACTCAAGCGGTCTGCGCATGAAGATCACAGTCATACGGCATGATGATCTCGGCGTCCCCGCCGCGCAAGAGCCCGCTTCCCAGATGCCAATTTTCCCACTCCGGTTCAAGACTGCAGAATAGGATCGCAATCAGGCAGATTGTTTTGCGCCAGTCATGCAGGCGGCGGCCTGGCAGAGGCTCCAGGACACGTTCCAGGCGCTGCGGGATGTTTTTCTGTCCGCTCGGCAAATCGCGCAGGCGTAACGCAAAATGCAATTATCTCTAGACTAGTGAAAAATAGAAAAACAGAGGAAGAATAGCTTCCTAGTGTCCTACGGCCAGCGCAATCGCGATTGTGCCTGCTGCCGTGCCGGCCAGCGTTACGCCTATTATGCCGTTTGAATTTTGTGTTGAACCCTCTTGCATTACTTTAACGCAAAACAGGTATCCTATTGCCTCAACTATTGTCAGTACTATGAAAGCATAGTGTCCGCTTGGAGTTGGGTATGCCCAAGGATAGTAAAAGTATCCTGCAGCAGTACCGCCAAATGTTGCCAGCCATGCTGCGATGTAGGATATTGTGATGAGACCAGTCATGTTCTCAACACGTCTGCCAATCATCTTCTCTACATCTGCTTGTCCAGCGCCACCGGCACCGCCTGAGCCAAATCCCTTTGGTAGAGTCATCTGTAGTTTATACTATTGAGAATCTTTTTAAGTCTTTCTAGAGTTTCGGCGGTGCCGCATAGCGCGAGCATTTTGCGAAAACGTGCAGCATTTTACAGAAATCTATCAAAATCCTGCGCTGAATAACCCAAAATTTGCATCCCTAAGCAGACTTTAGTGAAGAAAGTCAAAGATGTGCAGCACGATGCAGGGCTGCCGAAATGACGCGGCGGCCTCTCAAGGATCGTCAATGCGGCAACTATGTCAGCATTGCCGCTGCACAAAGCCGCCGGATGCTGTTTCCGGTTCCCAAAACGCGGTTCCTGAAGCATGCAAAGCGCGACATTGCTCCCGCCTGTTTGCACTGCGGCGCGTGCTCAGCCAGGAGCGCGCATTCGATGCCGCCGTAAAGCGCACGGTCTTGCCAGCAGCCAAGCATTATGAGCAGTCCGAATCTAATGCAGTGAATCATACCATGCAAGACCAGGTGCTTTGTTGCCGGAAACAGATGCGTCAGCACGCGGCGATGCGCTCTTGGTGCCCAGGCAGAACAAGCATGCAATGATTCCAGGCTTGCAGGATTGGCAGTTTCTGGGCGGCCAAGCCGCATATTGCAGAAACTCAGAATGCGCCAGCAGGACGGGCGGTTTGAGAAATCCTGCGCCCGCACATACGACAACCGGCCACCCCCAAAACAATGACTGCAGCGTTGTCATTTCAGTATATGTACGCTAGTGAAGGCGCATCAGTCCGTCCCGCAGGACGGCGGCGCCGCGGACTCAACACTTTTCCCAAGGCATTTTGAGATCAGGATGGACAGGAGCGGACGCGCACATGAAATTCCCCAAGGACCGCAGTGAGTGCGGCAGGCTTTCCGCAGGCATGCTTCCGCAGATCTGTCTCGGCGCATCGCAAGTGCGGCAAGATGAGCAGCGAGTCAGCAATGAGTGCGGACAAGTTTGATATTTGATGCGGGCAGAAATTGCAGCATCGTTCCAGCAGGCATTCCGGCAACGTACCCCGAGCAGGACGTCACTAGACTGAATCATGCCAAGTAAAATAAAAGAAAAAATGCTTGCGCATTTTTGTTCTTAGGGTATTGCACGGCTGTACAATTTGCCTTCCAGAGCCATCTTGTACATTTCGGCAACGTATGGATTTTCGCCAGGGGTTTCTGCGCCCAGTTCGACTAGTCGTGCATACACTCTTACGACGTATGCGAGTGCGCCCATAAAGGCCACAACAACTCCCATGTTGAACATCCAGTGGTTTGGTACTGCAAATATTTCCTCTACGAACCAAAAGTGCCACATCTCATTTACTCCTATCGTGAACATTGTTGCAAGATATCCAAGAATGGTCATCTTGAGTCCAGTGTTCATCGAGTTGTTGGGGCCTCTGAGAACGGGCACGCGCCTATCATAGATCGCAACAGCTCCCCATCCCAGCGGCAGTGCTACAAAGTGAGAGTACAGCCACCAGTGTGCGGGCGTGAATGCGCTATCCCGGATAGACGTCTGGTGCAGAGAACCGTCGACAAAGTTGTCTACTTCAACCGACGCTGCAGTAGATCCCATAGCAATGACGATAAGCCAGATCTTCTTGAGTCTCTGGATTTCGACTTCCTTTGGAATCAGTGCGGGCATTTGTGCCATAGTAGTAGTGTCTCTGCATTCGCATATAAAATAAGAGCTTATTTGCGGCTAAATTTTACTATATTTTTCTTGCATTCAGACAATATTATATCAATTATTTACATGAATTCCTGTCCGTAATTATAGAAATTTTATTGCAGAAATTATCAAGTTGAATGTTTAACAATGATGTTAAACATTAGTACAAATTACGGCTGGCGCACCAATAATGGCAAAATATATAACGTTCCAACTCTTCAGACTTGATCAAGGGATAACTATGGTTGATAAACGACTGATCGTATTCGGGCTCGGTGCAGTACTAGCCCTAGGTACAGTAGGATTCAACTGGGTCGAAGCCATTTTACCATCTGCAGAAGCACACGGCGTTCAAGCACAGCTCCAAAGCCGCTTTATCCGAATAGAGAATGAGGAGTTTAACGCTTCGGCGTTGCAAACCGGCGAGCAGCTGTGTCTTAATGGCAACCTCGTCAGTCTTGTACAACGAGACTTGAGAGGATGGATATCCATATTCTCAGAATCTACAAATGCAGGCAATAGATGGGAGATCCAAGAACGTGATCCGCCAGGAAATGTCTTTGATATTGAAGGCAATACTGTTGTACCATACAGAATATGCGCAATGGCTCTAGAACCAGGTGTATACCATGTCCATACGCAGCTCAACGTAGCAAACGTAGGGCCAGGACTTGGCACAGGACAGACAGTGGTAGTAGACGGCGAATACATACTCAAGGAGATTCCGTATGCAAACATTGCATACCAGTCCATAATAATTGGAGTAGGGTATGTCATCACATTTGCAACTAGGCCTTGGCAGGTAATCTAACCCCCCCACATTTTCCTTTTATCTTTTAAATTATGCCCAGGACTGCGCAGTTTGCGCCTGGTCGTCATATCCGGCATCGCCGTTTCAGCCGCCGCTAAAACAGGCAGGATTCATGGCGCGCAGCGCGGCTGCATTGTGCGTGCGCGCATGATGCAAAACAGCAGGCTTGGCATGCTGCAATGCCAAATGCAGGCTGCTCCAGTGCGGCGGCGCGCATGAGCATGACTGAGCATCATTCCTGCGCGTGCAATAATCAGGCTTGCGCCAATAGCAATGCAGAAGATGCCGTGTCCTGGCATGCCGTGCACTCAAGGCCGGAATGCCGCCCTGCCGGCAAGCCGCAGATGCTCAAGGGCATGGTCAAGACGCAGCTTTGAGCCAAGCACTGGCGCGGACAGAACACAAAGCACCAAGTACGGCTCCATGACCGCGCTTCATAAAGAGAGGCGTATTCGGACATGCAGTCCGGCGCCGGTCCTTGCGCGGGCGCCGGCGGATCATTTTTTACTCTTGCGTGCGGCACCACAATCATGATAAGCTTTGAGATAAAGAAAATAGACATCTTTCAGAGCTATTTTTTTGGCAAGACGGTTCGCGATGACCAGGAATACTCGATCAATATTCAGGTTCAGCGGAGGGGCAAGGCCCTCAAGCTGCCGTTTGGGATCATACCGGCAAAATCAAGAGTGGTAGTCAGGCTGACCGGCCCAGGCGACATAGTCGTAGAGGACTATCTGCCGTACCTGGGCGAGTCAGAGTGGGTGGAGATAGATTCAGACGAGATAACATATTTTCTGGCAGACAATCAGGATGCATTTGACACGCTTGAAGTAGACGACTATTGAGAATGCGCATCGCAGGATATTTGGATCATGCCAGGCTCTCTGAATTTATCCATGCGCGCGCCGTCCAGCCTGCGGCCATAATTGCAGCAGCAATGAATGTATGTATGGTATGCATGTACATATGGCCATGGTCACACAACGAACCGCGATGGAAATCAAGACTGAATCGCCGGACAAGATCAGAGACATTCAGTACGACATCATATCCAGCCTCCGAGGAAGGGTCTTAGGACCCGCGTAAGCTATAACGACATTACTGCATACAGGCTCAAGCACTCGGACTTTGAAAAAATAACTGACGACATTTTCCAGGCAAAAATGGCAGGAAAAAAATAACCCCTTCCTTTTTTCCGGGGCTGAGCTTGAGCAAATGCTGGATTGGCAGCTTGGACAAAGTTCAATCGAAAGGGCTTTAAAGGAAATTGCAAGATCTACACAATATGTTCTGGCCTGGAATGGGTGATCCTGCAAAGCGCAAAAAGACGCTAAAGTTTCTCATGTATACGGGCATCATTGCCATAGCGGTCGGAGTAGGCAGTTCGCTCATCCAAAGCCAGCTTGACGCAGACAATCCGCTCAAAGTATGCATTGACAACAGGGACACTCCGTACAGAGTGTCAGCCAGCCTGGAGCTTATTGTAGACGGCGCCAGAGCCGACATTCCGGCAAACATTGGATTTGATCAGGGCTGCCAGCGCACCATGTACACATTAACGGATGACGGCACCATATATGCAGAATGGGAAGAGCCGTATCCGTTTGAAATAGGACACTTTTTGTGGATGTGGCAGTTCCCATTGCGCGATATGGATGAAAGCCAGTCCAGAGTAATGGTAAACGGCGAGCTCTCGCCCGACTTTATCAGGGCGCCGCTTACGGATGGCGCCACATACAGGGCAGAGTTTACGTCAAAAGAGTATGACGCTTCGCAAGATACTGACTTTTTGCCGCCGGAAACATAACCGCGCCACAGATTTCCAAGAAGGGCGGCAATGATGCAGGAGAGGATCTTGAGTGAACGGCCGCTGGAAAGCGGTTCCCTTGCAAGACTCAGGCAGAGGCAGCTGCATGACGCATGCCGATGCACAAGGGGCTCCTGGGAAGCGGTTCCAGCAGATCAAAACGGTTTCCTGCCAGGCATTGCATAGTCCGTGCCCAGAACAAAAGATTCGGATTCGGCAAATGGCCCCCAAGTCCAGACCCGCAGCATTTCGACCAATATTCAGGCACGGCAGCGTTGCACAGACTCAGATGCCAGGCACCAATTAAATCTGGACCTGGTCTCAGTAGTTCAGCTTTTGCCAATTATTGCTCAATTATTGGCAAATCTTGTCCGCAATTTGAGCTGCCGGCCAATATTTTTCGATTGATGTTTATTGACAAAGCATACCTGCCCTCCTTGTTGATCCAAAATGAAGGGCAGATACGCAAACACGAATCGGCTTGAGAGTTTTTAAACTGTTCCAAATGGCATTATCCGTCATTGACCTGCCCTTTTCTGGCAGCAGCAACACGCAGTACAGACTCAAAGAAGCGGCCGCCATGATTTCTGCAATGTGCGAGAAGAAACGCTACTTCCGGAGCGCGTCTGCGCACCTTTAAGACAAAATAAAATGTCCCAAAGCCGACTGGCTGCTGCGGATAATCAGAAAGATCGGCCCGGACAACATGTCGTCCCGATGCGACAGTATGCTTTACAGCACGGTAAAGTCAGCATTGAGGACAGCAAACATCCATTCCATTGCATCAGTCGTAATTGCAATAGACAAGCATTTGATTCCGCGGTGCGACAAGCCTGCCGACATCAGTAGATGAAAATGTACTTTTCGGGACAGTTGGCTTTGAAGTGATGATATACCCGGTGTCCAAAAGATCTATAAGTGGCAGTATTCCTGCTTGTCTTAATGAGGCCCAAAAAAGGCTTGCAGGACCACGATATGTATCCCGGCAGCCGCGCATTTGA
>CAYGAM010000039.1:0-1492 GCA_964347915.1 uncultured Nitrosopumilaceae archaeon
ATGATGTGCATTATCAGAAACGCTCTTGCAGGAAGCTTCCGACATTGGACTATCCCACAATATGAGGGCATAAATTCAAAAAGCCACCTGATCCGCGATGAGAAATATCTGATGAGATGGTACAGTCGGAGATAATCGTTGCATCAGTTTTATATCCAATTACTCCCAGTACAGTAAGGTAATGTCTAATCATACCAGCCCTTTCAATCCAGGTGCGGGGCTGGATCCGCCATACATGGCAGGAAGAGATTGACAGATTCTTGCAGGTGCTCCGGGGCCTCAAGGTGGGCAAGATAGAAAATGTTCTCATGCATGGCCTCCGCGGAGTCGGAAAGACAGTACTCTTGCACAGGTTAGTCCAAATGTGTATAGACGAAAGCTTCCTTCCCATAGTAAGATTGCAGTACAGTACAAAATATTCCAACCCAGAAACATTCTTCAGATCCATTCAGTGCGATCTGGACAGAGTAATTGAGGCGTTTTCCAAGACGGAGATGGCCAAGAAGAGTATTCGGACATTTGCAGATTACATCAAGCCGACAAATATAGAATTACTAGGAGTTGTCTCATACAAGCCAGCATACGTTCCTGATACCAAGACGTCCCTGGAAGATCAAATTACAGAGTATCTGTTGCAGAAATGGAACACCATGCAAGACGGAGGGTATGAAGGCGCAGTATTTCTGTTAGACGAGTTTCACACCATCAAAAATATGGAACAAAATGGCTGGCATGTGCTTACAGACTTTATCGGTGCAATAAACGAAGTACAGTACAGAGGGTGCAGGTACTCATTTGTCCTGTGCGGACTTCCAATCCTGCCAGCGAACATCAAAATCGCGCGTTCTTACTCTGAGAGAATGTTTACATCATTTCTTATAGACAATCTTGACGGTGATAGTACTCGAAAGGCAATCTCTGAGCCGCTCAAAAAAACTAATTGGCGATTCTCCGACGAGCTGGTCTCATCGATCGTTCAAGACACGTACGGGTATCCATATTTTATCCAGTTTGTTTGTAGTGAGATCATAAGTCGCATCAACAAGGAAGATATAGGCTTGGATGATTATAGTTTAGTTAAAAATTTGATAAAAAAGAAAATATGGCATGATTTCTTTGATCGCCGAATGGAGTCATTGAGTGACGGCCAGATACGCGTATTACATACCATGGCATCCCGGCAAGAAGACAAGACTACGTTCTCTTCCATTCAAAAATTATCAAAGATTGCCAAGGGTCCACTATCAAACCACCTGAGGCGCTTGGAGGAAAAGGGCCTCATCTACAGGCCCAAACGCGGAATATACCGATTTCCAATACCGATGTTTCAAGAATATCTCTTAGAAAAGGCCAATACTTAGAAAAGGGCACGCAAGGTCACACCCCTCTGCTGTCCAGGCATTAAAATCACAAATTCTTGTCCAATTGGTTAAGGTGAAATTACTCCATGCTGTAGAGTTTATTCAAAGTCTTCAGATAGGCAAGGTGGGGG
>CAYGAM010000039.1:1592-19530 GCA_964347915.1 uncultured Nitrosopumilaceae archaeon
AAATTACTCCATGCTGTAGAGTTTATTCAAAGTCTTCAGATAGGCAAGGTGGGGGCGCCTGGGCGGCAAAAGTCTTCAAAGTCTTCAGCATCTCGAATTTAACAAACTCACATCAGGATCCAAACAAATTCACATGACAAGATCTAGGAAAGCGCACGCGGCCTTTGCCGTCGTTGACTCTTCCAAAAATGGGATTTTTTCGACTTGAAGCAATGTTTGCCGCTTGTGAGTGGTGGGCCCGAAGGGCTTCGATCCCCTGGCTCACCGATTATGAGTCGGTTACTCTACCAAGCTGAGTTACGGGCCCCCATGCTGACGAATCGTCCAAGTTATTTATATTATTCAAGCATGCGCGGCGCACAGTCCAGCCATGCGGCAGATTAAATAGTGTTTGCGGCAGTTTCAATTCGTGGATACGCACTACTTTAATTTTGTATTCTTCAAGCTGGACTCCAAATGGAGATGGATGGCCGATCTTGCAAAGGAAGAGTCTGCAAAAGAGGTTGCAAGCGTCATGCAAGGAACAGGCGCAAGCTTGAGAACATACTCTACTCTCGGAATACGGGATGACGCGGACTTTGTATTTTGGTTTTGTTCAAAAGACGTAGAAAGCATTCAAAATGCAGTGTCAAAGCTGTACAGGACGGTATTTGGCAAGTACCTCATCCCGTCAAGGTCGTACCTGTCATGCACCAGGCCGTCCCAGTACGCCAAGGCCGCGCCGTCAGCTTTTGTGCAGGGCGAAGAGTCCAAGCAGTACATAATAGTATATCCGTTTACCAAGACAAGGGAGTGGTACCTGCTCCCAATGCAGGAGCGGCAGAGAATGATGGACGAGCACATAGTCATTGGGCGCAAATATCCCGACGTGGTTCTAAACACAACATACTCGTTTGGCATACATGATCAGGACTTTATGCTCGCATTTGAGTGCGACGAGATCAAGGATTTTCAGAATCTCATAATGGAACTGAGGCAGTCCAGAATGTCAAGATACGTAAAGTCCGATACGCCCATGATTCTGGGAATAAAAAAAGATATTATTCCGCTTATAGCAAGCCTTGGATGACAATGATATCTCTAAAAGAATGGGCGTCAATAGTAAAGGCTCTAGAGAGCGGCGACCAGTGCGTCATACTTCGCAAGGGCGGAATAATGGATACTGCGTCCGGATTCAGCGTTGAATCGAAAAAATTTCTTCTCTTTCCCACATGGGAGCACCAGGAAGAAGATCACATAAAGCCGGAATTTTTGCACTATCTGGAGGATGCCAAAAAGGATCTGCCGCAGCAGGGATTCAACAAAATTGCGTCGTATGCTGTTCCAGTCGCAGAGTTTGACCTGCCGGAAAATGCAAGTCCGGACACGCTGTCGGATCTGCACATATGGAGCAGATCGTACGTTCAGGAACGGATGAACTGGCTCCCCGAAAAGCGCATAAAGGCAGTCCTTTTGCGGGTATTCAAGATGCCGCCTGTTTTAATCCGGACTGGAGAGGAGCACAAGGGCTGCCGATCCTGGATAGAATTAAATGTTAAAATCAGCGGCGCCAAGCCGGTGCTTGCAGAATCAGACATGAGAGCAAAGGCGGCGAGGTTTAGCGAGATTGCAGCATAACGAGATTGGGAGCAGCGGCATCAAGGTCTCTGAGATCGGCTTTGGCGCATGGACTATTGCGCTTGACTGGTGGGGCAAAAAGATTGACGAGGACGAGGCAAGGCGCATGCTCAAAAAAGCCTACGACGAGGGAATAAACTTCTTTGAGACCGGCGACATGTACGGAAAAGGGAAGAGTGAAAGGCTCATAGGCGAAGCGTTTTCGGACATGAGAGGCGAAGTGGTGCTGTCTACAAAGTACGGCTATGACTTTGCAGGTGCAAAACAGATAGGGCACTCTGAGCTGCCCCAGCGGTTTGATGCCGCATTTGCAAAGAGCGCGCTTGCCGCCAGCCTCAGGCGGCTAAAGACATCCTATGTCGACGTATACGGACTGCACAACCCAAAGATGAATCATCTGACGGACGATGCCGCATTTGAAACCGTGGAAGGAATGATGCAAGAGGGAAGAGTCAAGGCGTGCCAGGTTGCCCTAGGTCCTGCAATCGGATGGCTTGATGAGGGGCTGGAGGCAATGACCAGGAACTGCGTGAGCGCAGTGCAGACAGTATACAACATTCTAGAGCAGACTCCCGGAAACGAACTGCTGGACGCGGCAGGAAGGAACGGAGTTGGAATACTGGCAAGAGTGCCGGACGCCTCTGGAATTCTTACAGGCAAAGTTACGGCGGACACAAAGATTGACGAAAAAGATCACCGTTCCGTCAGAAAAGGAGAGTGGATAAAGGCGTCGCTGAAAAAAGTGGAAGAGCTGCAGGACATTGCGGCAAGAAATGATCTTGGCATCACCGAGCTGGCAATAAAGTTCATTCTGTCAAAAAAGGGCATTGCATCCGTCCTACCAACTGTTACGAGCGAGGACGAGATTGCAGAATTTGCAGCAATGTCAGACGGATCGTACATTCCAAGGTCAGACATGGAGGAGATTGCAAGAATTTACGAATCGTGGCCGCCGTACGAGACAAAGTCCAGCGCCAGGGCAGCTGCGAATTGACTGTTCCGCTTGACCGCGCCAGGACGCAGGAGATCGTGCAGAGTCTTGAAGCGTGCGGAGCTGGAGATGCCAAGAAATGGAAGCGCATCAAAAGGCGAATCAAGGACAATCGGCTGAGCGCCGACGATGCGGCATACATTGCAAGAATTGGCAGAACGTACCAGAATCAAAGGCCGCGCAGCAGGATAATCCACATGCGGCTTGCCCAGGAAGACGCAGGGTACCCGTGCAGAACCTGCAGGGCAGAATCAGAATACTACTGTACCGCAAACGACGCATACTTTTGCCGCGAGCACATAATAGGACACGACGAAAATGAAAGATGACTAGCGGGCTGTACAGTACTCTTCGTAGCATGCGTCAAGCAGCAGGTTCTGGGCGGCCATTGAGGCTCGGGCGGCGTCCGCCAGCTTTTCCGGATCACGGTCAGATGCGTCCAGTATACTCTTCCATGATGCCGTATGCCGGACATCCGCCTCCATGTGCTGCTCAAAGTATCTTGTTGCATCGTCATCGTCAATTCCATAAAACGTCTTCAATCCATCCAGCTTTGTCTTGCTGATTTTTGGTATCTCTTTCTCCAATGCATACATTGCGCATGATCCCGCGACATAGTCTGTCATCAGTGAGCGCAGCTGCACTATTGCTTCTTGCGTTTTTGGCAGCCCTTCGTAGTCTTCCAGTTCCGATTCTGAGACTCCAAGAGACTCTGCGAATTTTTGCCACAGTTCAATATGATCCTGCTCCTCCCCCATGTTTGCCGCCAGTTCTCTTATCCGGCCTATGGGAGCCCTGTCGATTATCGGCGACATAAATTCCGGAACTGCCTTTACCAACTGAAAGTATTCTTTTGAATAGCCTGCCAGCGACTCTTTGTCAAGCTTGCCGTCTGACCACATCTGATAAAACGGATGCTTGAGAAGGCTGCGCTCCTCAATGATGGCGTCTATTTTCCGCATCATGTATTATAGCATCCAGGCAGCATGTAAAAAATCTTGCGAATCATAATCGGCAGATGCGCGGCCAGGCGCGGCTTTCATGCGTACGATGAGCCGGCATGTGCAAGCAGTGCAATGTGCAGGCTCCTGCCGCAACCGGCATGCAAATAGCAGCATCTGGAAAACGGCATAATTTGGCTTTGTACTGCAGAGCCTAGACTCTTCTGCCGCGCTTGCCGCCCTTTTTTCTGGTGGTATCGTGCGGCACCGGCGTAACGTCGTCTATTCTTCCTATTGTAAAGCCGCCTCGGGCAAGCGCCCTTATCGCTGCCTGCGCGCCAGGCCCTGGCACTCGCGAACCTACTCCGCCGACAGCCCGCACTCTGATATGAAACGCGGTAAAGCCGCGCGATTTTGCTGATTCGATTACTTTGCCGGCCGCCTTCATGGCTGCAAACGGCGATGATTCATACCTGTCTGCATTTACATGCATGCCTCCTGAACTTATGGCAACAGTCTCTGCTCCGGTCAAGTCCGTCATGTGTATGACCGTATTGTTGTAGCTGCTGAATATGTGCGCAATTCCCCACTTTTCCTGCTCTTGTTTTTTCGCAGGCTTCTCCGGCGTCTGGGATTCCTGCCGGTCTGCGCTTTGCGCATTGGCCGCTGATTCTGATGCCTGTTCCGGTGCAGGCGGCGGTACTTGTTCAGGCGTTGCTTCCTGAATCTGCGCCGGTGCAGGATCCTGAATTTGCTCCGGCGCTGCTTGGATCTGTTCTGAAACTGATTCCTGCATCTGTTCTGAAACTGATTCCTGCATCTGTTCTGAAACTGATTCCTGCATCTGCTCGGCCATTCCGGCTGCATGGACGCTTTCAGTGCCTGCCATACAATGTTGCAGTTTCATAATGGGTTTAAAAAACATTGGTTTGGCAGATTTGAGAACGGCAGCCAGGCGAATCCGCTCAATGCTCTCTGAGTCGAATCGATGCTGCTCTGCGCATTTGCAGCAGCGCGTGCCGGACAGCAAAAACTGCAGGAAAAGGCAGATTCCTTCACGCAAGGACACGGCTATTACTCCAATCTACGTCCTGGGCAGTTCTGGAGGGCGGCGCTGGAACTTTTTTAAGGCAAGCATGGCAGAACCGGAGCATGAGCTGCTCCGGCGAGATAGTACAGGACGACCTAATCCAGATAAAGCCAAGCATTCAGGATCAGCTAAAAAAAGCAAAATACGGAGTTGCGGATCATTCCACTGTCGAGCTCTGCCACTGGACGAAAAAATCTTTTCGGGACGAGGGCAGCTGCTACAAGCACAAGTTTTACGGAATCAGCACGCACCAATGCATGGAATTTTCTCCCGCAGGGATGCACTGCCAGAACCGGTGCATCTACTGCTGGCGTCCCATGGAATTTTACGATTCGCTGAGCATGGAGCCTGAAAGGGTGGCAGAGCCGGAGCAGGTTTTAGAGTCGCTGATGCAGGAGAGAAAAAGGCTGATAATGGGATACTATGGCGACGGCAGAAACAACAAGGAAAAGCTTGACGAATCGCTTCTTCCAAGCCACTATGCCATATCGCTCTCTGGAGAGCCCACCATGTATCCCAAGCTTCCGGAACTGATAAAATATCTAAAGTCGTTGCAGGCCACAAAGTCGATATTCCTCGTAACAAACGGGCAGGAGCCGCAGATGATTAAAAGGCTGGCTGACGAGGACGCGCTGCCGACGCAGCTGTACCTGTCTGCAAATGCGTCAAGCTATGATTCCTTTATGAGGATCAATCAGCCCAGGTATTCCGACTCGTGGGAAAGATGGAGCAGGACGCTAAGGATGCTAAAGGGCATGGATACGAGGACAGTTCTTCGCGTGACGCTTATTCGAGGACACAATACTGATGACGCCTCGGCGGACGGATTTGCCGCAATGTTTGACTCTGCCGATCCCCATTTCATTGAGATAAAGTCGTACATGCATATAGGACGCTCCACCAACAGGCTGGACAGGGAGGACATGCTGGAAATGAGCGAGGTTCGCAGCTTTGCAGACAGGATAGCGTCGCGCAGCCCAAAGTTTGCGGCAATGGACGAGAGCTACGTCTCAAGAATCATCGTACTGCAGAATCAGAAGAGGTTTGTTGATCGCTGGATTCCCTCGTACCTAGCCAATTGACGAACTTTGTGAGCGCCATGCGCCTGTGAGAAAATTTGTTCTTGTCCGGAATTTCAGCAAACGTCCCCGAGCACCCCCTGGGCACGAATATTGGATCATACCCCCAGCCGCTGCCCTGAGCCGCCTTTGCTATATGCCCAGGAACTGCGGCAGAAAACGCGCAAGGCATGCCTGCCTGCTCGCAGTACGATACGACAGACGCAAAGCTTGCGCTGCGGCTGCCTCCCACAAGCTTGAGTATGCCTTTGTTGCCTATGGTAGAGAATACGTATGACGAGTACGGTCCTGGAAATCCGCCCAGAGCGTCAATCGACAGGGCGGCATCCTCAACCAGTACGGGCCTTGAGCACATGCCGAATGCAAGGGCGGCCTTCTTTTTGGATATCTCAACCAGAGAATCGGACTGAACTTCTTCAATTTCGCATGAAAGCGCCTCCAGCACTATGCCAAATTCAGACAGTATTTCCCTGGCTTCTGCAAATTTATGCTTGTTTGATGTTGCAAAGAGAATGCTAGACGACTTTGGCATAGCGTCCCCGCCCCTCAATGACTGATACCAGTCTTGTAATCTTCTCAAGCCTTGCCCTGCCTACAACGCTGCCGTAGCCTTTGGCAAAGCTAGTCCACGCATCTTCCATGATTCCGGCATGCGCGCTGGACAGTATCTCCTTGAGAAGCCTCAGATCTATTGCATGATCCTCCGGCTTGGCTGTCCGAATAGACAGTCCGAAATCGATTGCGCATATCCTGCCGCCTGCAATAAAGTTTGATGTGGTAAGATCGCCGTGCATTATCGAGTTTTTGTGCAACGTTCCCGTCATTATTCCCACCGTTCCACATGCCTTGACAAGATCATCTTCCGGCAGATCCTTGATCATTCTGCCCTGCATGTACTGGAGATATATTCTGCATCGCGCAATGTCAACAAAATAGACCAGCGGGGACGGCACCCCAGCGGACTTTGCCTGCTGTATGATTTCTGATTCGCGTATTGTCCTGCTTCTTCTTATTTTGCAGTCCAGATCCTCATTGCGGTACGCCTTGGCCTTTCGCTCCTTGACGATGCATTTTTTGCCGTTCCATTCGGATTCAAATATGTCGCCTTCGGCCCCTCTTTTTACAAGCTTCATACGGGCATCACGCCAAGACATAATTTAGATGTGCGGTTTTTAGTGCAGATGAAGCAGCTTTGAATGCAAGCTGTTAGGCATGCAGGCATGGCTGCCGCCGCGCATTCCAGCAGGCATCTCCGGCGCCTTGAGAATACCCGCAGATCTCGCAAGGGCGCATCAGAACAACCTCCGCAAAAGTTATCATGCGATGCGTCAGAGTCAGGCGCTTGGGGCTCCGCGTATCCGGTCCAGCAGATCCGTAAATGCAGGCTTGGAGCTGGCGCTTCCCACCAGCACGCCGTCAATCTCGCCTTGCAGGACATAATCCAATGCATTTTCCAAATTTACGCTGCCGCCGTAGAGAATTCTTGCCGACTCTGACATTTCTTTTCCAAAGAGTTCGCGCAGGATGCTTCGAATTTTTTTGTGCACGCGGCTTACTTCCCTGGCGCTCGGAGGACTGACCGGATTTTCAGAGCTGATAGCCCATACGGGCTCGTATGCAATGCTCAGCCTGCCCTGCAGCGCATCGCCTGCTATGCCCCGCAGGCCTCGCCTGATCTGAGCTTCCAATACATGCAGCGTCCTGCCGCCGGATCTTTGCTCATAATCTTCGCCTATGCACAAAACAGCATTCAGGCTGGATTTTTTCAGCACCAGTTTGATCTTTCTTTGCAGTACGGCATCAGTATCCTTTCCGTACTTGCGCATCTCAGAGTGTCCCAATAATACATAGCTGCATCCTGCGTCGGACAGCAGTTCCGGAGGAATGCGCCCGGTGTAGGCGCCCGTTGATGCAATGTCTGCATTCTGCGCGCCCAGCTTGGCCGCGTCCTTTAAGATTTGCCGAACTCGGGCAATGTGCAGGAATGTGGGAGACACGACAAGATCGTACTCTGCAGGGCTATCCGAATGGCTTTCAGCCCAGGCTCTTATTCTTTTGGCCATGTCCGCCGACCCCTGCGAGTCAAGATACGTCTTCCATGCTGCAATTACGAGCTTGCGCCGCTTTGTCTTGGCCATCAGCGCCTTGAGACTGCCTGTCAGATATATAGTAAGATGCAGGAGCTTCGCATGAGAACCGGCAGGCGCGCTCGCATCGCAGAAATGCCAGGCGTCCGCTCGCATTGAGCTGCGCGTCCGGCGCCTCTTCTCTCCGGCCAGGCAGTCAAGATTGCGCGCCTGCAGTCATGCAATGCTAGCCGCAGAAGCACGACAAAGCCGTGCAATATGACAATTTAGCTTGCGGCAGGGACGTGTCAGCAGGCGCATGGGTCCATGCTCCTCATGCTTGAAATGAGACACGCGGGCAATTGCAGGCATTGTCGCCGAAAAGGAACGATTTGTGCATATAATTTCACTTTTATGCGGCATTATTTTTAATCGGCAGCGCGGCTTGCGCACAGGACAGGCAAGGCAGGCGCATGCATCCGGCTGCGGCCTCTGTCATAATTATATATAATATGGTGATACCACAGCAGAGAAAGCGGCATGGGCTCAACCATAACACGCAAGGTAAAGAACGGCAAGTATCTGTATTACATGTATTATGACAAGGGCAGGCGCATAGAGACGTATTGCGGGCGCGCAGAAAGTCGCGAGTCCCGCAAAAAGCTGCTAAAATGCGAGCTGGAAGAGCTTGTCAAGCGAAAGGAAGAGATAGCAAGGCGCATAGAAGCAGCAACCAGGAAATTGGCCAAGGCAGGAAATTCGGTGATCAGCAGCGAGCCGCCCGGCTCAAAGCAGCCGCCATCAAGCTTGGCTTTTGACGGCTTTGCTGGAGCAGGATGCAAAATCACGTGGCCGGGCAAGGACGCGGCCCTTTTGCAGATTCGCAAGCCGCCTGCCAAAAAATTAAAGCTAAAGGCGCAGATGTCCCAAAATAACAGGCAGCCTGAGCACATGCTGCTTGAAGGCGACAACTTGGAAATTCTAAAAATATTGATGGCCGACTATGAAGGCAAGATAAGAGTAATCTACATTGATCCTCCATACAATACAATGAAGAGCCGCGCATACAAGGACAGCATGGCGCATTTTGACTGGATGACGATGATGTACCCGCGGCTGCACATCGCCAGGCAGCTGCTGTCGCAGGAAGGAACAATCTTTATTTCAATCGGGCTGGATGAGTCGCACCGCCTTAGAATAATGTTGGACGACATATTTGGAGAGCAAAATTTCCTGTCAGAAATTGCATGGCACAGCAAATACACAACAGCAAACGACAAAAAATTCATTTCGACGCAGCACGAATACATTATGGCATACTCAAAAAACAAGTCAAAGGCTAAATTGAACCTGCTGCCGCGCACGAAAGCGGCCGATGCGGCGTACAAAAACCCGGACGGCGACCCGCGAGGCAGATGGAAGCCTACGCCGCTGCATGCAAAGAGCGGCAGAAAAAATATCAAGTATAAATTCACAAAAATCCAAAAGTACAGCGGCGAAATTGTAAAGCCGTTTGTGTGGTCGGCGCCGGACGGAAGATATCCCAGGTACAGCAGGGAGACTCTAAGAGCAATGGAAGCCGATAAAAGAATAACATGCGGCAGGGACGGCAAGGGAGTTCCAAACGCCAAGACGTTTCTTAGCGAAGTAAGGCAGGGCATGGTAGCAGGCTCATTATGGAAATATGACGATGTGGGCCATACACACGAAGCAAACGAAGAATTGGCCGGCATTGTCGGCAAAGGGGCGTTTGACAACCCCAAGCCCACCAAGCTTATCAAGCGAATACTGGCATTGGCTACCCGGTGCGGCACGGAGGACATTGTCCTTGATTTTTTTGCAGGCTCCGGCACTACCGCCCAGGCCGTACTGGAAATAAATTCAGCAGACAATGGAAATCGAAGATTTATCTGCGTGCAGGATAAAATTCCCATACGGCATCCGCAATACAGAACTATAACAGATGTTGCCAGACGCAGGATAGAGAAAGTCATTAAAAAACTGAAAATGGAGAATGCCACCGGTTTCAAGAACTGCGAATTATCCTAACAACAAATTCAAATTTTCAGCCGGGCAAAAGATTTCACTTTGCGTACCAGGCTGATCTTGGCAGCATTGGCAGCAGAAAAGATGCAGTCTGGCATGCAGAAAACAGCCGGCAGTTATTCTCAAAGCTTGCAGCCAGTCAAAATCAAAAAAAGCCATGCGCGGCATCATGCAAGCTAGTGCAGGCATTATCTCAGAAAAGGAGCGGCTTGCGCTGCGGTTTTGTTTTGACGCGGCATTATTATTAATTTTGAGCGCGGCGGCGCAAATTGCCCAATATTGCTGCCTTGGCCTCTGAGCGCCGCCCTGCAAAACGCGGCATGATATTCTTATATACTGTACGAGGCAATAATACAAGCATGCCAAAATGTCCAAAGTGCAAAAGCGCGAATGTTGTCAAAATATTGTACGGATATCCATTGCCTTCTACTTTTGAAGAGGCCGAAAAAGGACTCGTAGAACTGGGAGGCTGCTGCATCGGGCCTAACATGCCAAAGTATTCCTGCAAAGACTGCTCCAACAGATGGGGCACAGCCAGATTTGGCTAGGACCGCACTCTGCACGCAAGAATTGACAATGCTGTTCCCAGGACGCCGGCTCATGCCGCGCGCCCCGCCGAATGTTCAAAATAGGCGCGCCGCACTCTCTTTAGCAATGGTAGATCCGCTTGAGCTTTTTATGTGGACGTTTCGCAGAAGCGAGCGCGATGTCATAAACCTGTACGACTCGCTGTCGGATGTAATGACGCTGGCGACAGGCGGCAGCATGATAAACTTTGGGCTGTGGTCGAATGGCGCAAAGGATCCCATAGCAGCCCAAAGAGATCTGTGCGCGTATTTCGCAGATGTTGCAGGCATCATGCAGAATGATGTCATTCTGGATGTAGGCTGCGGCTATGCGGCGCCCGCCGTGCAATGGCATGATGCGCACGCTTCAGAAATTTTCTGCATAAACATCAATCTAAGGCAGATCAGAGAGGCGCAAAAGAATGCCGAGATTGCGTCAAAGATGCGCAAAGATCCTGGGCTGCGCCTGATTGATGCTACTGCCACCAGGCTTCCTTTCAAGGACCAGGCGGCAGACAAGGTGCTTGCATTTGAGTCGCCTCAGCATTTCAAGCCGCTGGGCTCGTTCTTTGCAGAAGCCAGAAGAATTCTCAAGCCAGGCGGATCGATGACACTGGCTCTGCCCGTGCTGGATTCCGGCACGCAGGCGCCGATACTCAAAATAGGCCTTTTGGCAATGACATGGGCGTCGGAGCATTATACGGAGAAATACATACTGTCCGAATTAGAGGAGAACGGATTTGAGGCAACTTACAAGAGCGAGATAGGCTCAAGCGTCTATGCTCCGCTGGCAGACTATTACTTTGATCACAGGGACGAGATAAAAAAGAGCATTCTCTCAGAGTATCCGCCGTATGTTGAATCCGTCCTCAGCATGTCAATGAAGAAGATGAAGAGCGTCTCCGAAAAAGGCATTATAGGATATCTCATAGTGCGCTGCGCCTTGAAATAGGACGATATTCTGCCGGGAGCGGCATGTCTGGTGCATGTCAGAAATGCTGCCATCCGAGATCCGGTATTGCACGCCTCCTTCCTTTGGAAACAATGTACGCGCCAGAGCCTTCCATGACCCGCCCTATTACGCTGATTTTTATGCTGTGCGATTTGGCGATGCTAAGAATGCGCCTTTTGCGTGCGGCAGGCGCAGTAAAGACGATCTCGTACTCGTCTCCCCCATGCAGAATCAGATCGGACGCGTCAATGCCGTTTTGCGCGGCAAACTTTGAGATGCCGGCGTCCGCCGGCAAGCAATCTATCAGAAACATCATGCCGCTCTGCCTTGACATTTCAATGAGGCATGCAGACAGGCCGTCGCTCGAGTCCATGGACGAGCTCATTAGAGGCGCGCATCTTATGCCAAACTCCAACGGCGGCCTTGGCCTAAGAAGAGCCCGCCTGGCTGCACTGGCAAAAGATCCAAAAGCCTTTTTGCCGTTCAGTATTGCAAGTCCTGCCGCAGCATAGCCGAATGAGCCCGTAGCAAATATTAGATCGCCGGCGGCCGCGCCTCTCCTGGGCACAATTTCCGATGCTGTTCCCATCAGCGTAACGCTGACTGTCAGTTCCAGTCCGCTGCCGGTATCCCCTCCCAGGATTTCAAGCCCAAATTCGTCTTTTGCGGCAGATATTCCGCGGGCCAGCTTGGATATGTCGCTCTTCGTAAAATGATCCGGAAGCGCAACGGCGACTACGCCGCATACCGGCCTTGCTCCCTTTGCAGCAAAGTCGCTTACGCAGGATGCCACGCTTTTGTAGCCTGCATCCCTGAGGCTGGAGCCCGGCGGCATGTCTGATCCGGCGGCAAATGCGTCAACGTTTACGGCCATTTTGGCGCAGCCTGCCTTAAAGAGGCTCACATCCTCTGGCGCAGCCGGTCCCAAATGCCGCCGAAATATGGCAACTGCATCGCGCTCAGGTATCATGGCATTCTGCCACCATTTTCCTTATGCTGCTGATCATGCCGGCAGTCTTTTTCCGGCTGTCGGATTCTGCGGACACCCTGATTGCATCCTCGGTATTTGACGGCCTCACCAAGACCCAGCTGTCATGGTCCGGCATGCACTTGACGCCGTCTATTGTTATTGCCTTGCCGTACTCTTTTTCCATCTTGTCCTTTGCATATTCCATTACGGCATGGTGCGTTTTGGAATCTGCGGTGATTTTTTCCCGCTCCCGGTGATATCCGTCCATAAATGACATCAGCCCGTCAAAGTCCGAGCCGGCAAGCATTGACGAGGCGAGTCCGCTTGCAAGCAGGCCGTCTCGGCAGTAATTAAATTCCGGCAGAATGAATCCGGCGCTGCTTCCTTCGCCCCCGGCCTGGGCGTCCTTTTTCATCATCATGTCCGCTACGTTGGCTTCTCCCACAGGCGAATGCCACACTGAGCCTCCCTGTTCTAGTATCATGCGCTCGATCGCCGCGCTGGTGTCAACGCTCAGCACGTATCTTGCATGCCCCCTGCCTAGGGCCCATGCAACGCCGAGTCCAAGCGTAGCGTCCGGAGACAGCGTCCTGCCGTCCCTTGCAAGAACTGCACGGTCTCCGTCAAGATCAAACGCAAATCCAATGTCGGCTGACTTGGAGCATTTTTTCAGATCAGACAAAGGGTCTGATGTCGGGTCAGGCCCGCGTGAAGCATTATCCAAATCCGGGTTTATTGTTTCCACCTTGCAGCCAATTTTCTCCAGCAGTTTCGGCGCGCTCGTCCGAGCCGCGCCGCCGCCCGCATCCACCACGGCTTTGACGCCCGCCGCGCTGCCTGCAATGCCTGCTGCTTCCCTGACATAATCAGACTCTGCCGCATGGTATGAGCCGATTCTGTTCTGCATGGAATCGCGGCTCTCAAGGATGCAGCCAAGCTCCGGCTGGTTTATTCCCCTGCCGCTTATTGCAAACTTGAGTCCGTTCCACTCTGTCGGATTGTGCGAGGCTGTTATGACAACAGCAGAGCCGTACCTGCGGGACTCTCTGAAGGGTATCGGAGTTGCCGCCACGCCAAGATCATACACGTCTATGCCGTTTTGCAAAAGCGCAGAGGATACTGCGCCGGATATCATCTCGCCGCTAGGCCTCGTATCCCTTGCAATGACGCATCTGCCGCCGGCCAGTTTTGCAAAGCCGTTGCAGAATTCAACGATATTTTTCAAGTTCAAATCGCGGCCCGCTATTCCACGAATGCCGGATATTGTCTTCTTCATGCATCAGAATCAAAAAAGGTTTTATTAACTCTGACTATAGGGAAAAATCGTGCCTCGATAGCTCAGCTCGGTAGAGCGAACGCCTCGTAAGCGTTAGGTCGTGGGTTCAGATCCCACTCGGGGCTCTGATTAATCTTATTCAGGACGAGAATCATCCGCGCCTGTATAATAGCTTTCAATGTCGGTTTGCAAATCCTGGG
This sequence comes from uncultured Nitrosopumilaceae archaeon, assembly GCA_964347915.1. Classification (GTDB taxonomy): domain Archaea; phylum Thermoproteota; class Nitrososphaeria; order Nitrososphaerales; family Nitrosopumilaceae; genus CAYGAM01. Next base: position 15,387 of record CAYGAM010000039.1, read on the forward strand.
CAAGTCCTTCCCACCACCGTACCAGATCATTCCCCATTATACATGGTGTTATACAGCCCACATATAAGACGTTTTATGCAGTAAAATTTGCCGGATGCTGCCGCCGTCCCGATTTTTTTGGCGCCGGTTCTGTCCGCCGGATGCGCGTCTTGCCCGCGCGTCGCCCGCTTGCGCGCCCAACAGGATCTGCGTCCCGGCGCCGGACAGGCAAAACTTCCATCAAGATGCAGAGTTTGCGCCTGCAGATGCAGGCGCTCCAAAATCAGGAGCGCGCAAGATCAAAGCAGGCGCGTATCATAAAATTTCAGAGCCTGATATGCGCGATGCGGCATGCAGATTTTTGTCCGCTCGCCAGTGCAATGCCAGAAGACGCTAGGCTCCGGTCTGAGTTTTGCGCTTTTTTCGAAACAGGATTATTGCAAGCGCGCCTCCGGCGCACGACCAAAAAATTGGCCAGCCCATCGGGTCCTGCTGCGGGATGGGTCCGACAAAGGCATACACCGTTCCGCCAATCAGCCCAAGCCCCACCAGATCCAGGATCTTGCTCATGCCGGCTGCTGTGATTCATGCCAGTGTAAATCTTTCGCGCATGCCGGCACGCAAATTCCATTCATCAGGCGGCTGCCTGCTCCGCCAAAAGTGATTGCGGTACAGTACTGGCTTTGCCGGCATGCCGTTTCGCAAACGGTTCTCTCAAAGCGACCGTCATACGAGCGCGGCGCTGTTTCGCGTCACAGGTACGGCCCAGTAGAGCGAGTGCATGCATGAATCAAAGCATGATGCCAGTGTCAGAATGATTTGCGGCCGGATGCGCATGCATGCTGCAGGAGACGCAGAAGGCTGTCTGGCGCGCAGTCAAAAAATATATGCTTTTGTCAAGCACGGCATCCATGGACAAATATCTGACCGTAGTAATGATATTTCTGATAGCAGGCATGGCAATAGCGCTCACAAGAGAGCCGCCCCAAATTTCACTATTCTATACCATGATAGCCGGCACTATAGGTGTCATGCTGTACAGCGCATACAAGGCCAGAATTGAGCGTCGCGAGGCAAATAGAAAAAAGCGCAAGTCAAAAAAATAGACAGAATCGGGCTGTTTTATTCCGTGCGTTCTGCATGTCCAGCCCTGCTGCGCCTGGCGCAATGCGTCCCGCAATGCTCCGGTCATGAGAGGCTTTTTTGCAGGCATGCATGAGCTGCGTTTTGGCATGTGTGCCGGATGTCATGCCATTTTTGCGGTCCTTGGCAGAATGCAACAAAATCAGAGGCGCATGCCTGTTCATTTCACTGTCCGGACTCGCGTCAGGTTTTGGCTGAATCAGAGAACTCATTGCATGGATGCAGGATGCAATAGTCAGTTTTGAATTAGGTCAGCTGCGCCTGAGCCGCCTTGCCATAACGATTGCAAAAACAGTCGGAGCAGTCGCGTACATGCCCAGGTTCAGAGCTATGACAAGGATGCCTAGCGCCAGTACTGATCCTTCAGAGTCGTAGTCTGCCAGCGGCATTATTGAAAGCGAGTGAATCATTGGAGTTATCAGCGCCTTTACGATGCTGCGGAATGCGGGATTCTCCCGCTGCATGTCTGCTACTGCAGGCGAGAACGCATAGTACGCGGAGTTGAATGTGTCCATAAACGAGGCGCCCGACTCTGTTGAGAGAAGCGTGCTGTCCCGCAGCTCTCTTAGCATCTGCACCTGCGGCGCCATCTCAGTGCCGTACGCGGCAGTTGCAATGAGGCATCCGCCGTCGTCTGCATCTGATGTGATAGGGCGCGGCACGCATTCGCCGTCCCGAATAACTTCGTTCGGCCCGCAGTCCGGGTCTGATGCTGGAGCGGGCTCGGGGTCCGGTTCAGGCAGAGGCGCCGGTTCCGGCACTGGTACTTGCACTGGCATCAGCTCAAATTCCCTTTCTGCAGGAGGCTGCGGCTCAGGCTCAGGCAACGCCGGTATCGGATCTGGAACATACTGCGCATATTCAAGCTGGCCGACGCAGCTGCCAAGAGTGTTTATGGTCTTTGTCAGGGAAGAGCCGCCGTCTGCAGTGACTTTGAGCAGCATGATGCCGGCATGCGTGCCGGCAGTGTAGATGATTCGTCCGTCCAAATTCTGAACCACATCAGGCGCCGGCGCGAATGACTCGGAGTTTGCTATCAGGGTTATCTCAGCAGTGAGATCGCTGTCCAGGATTACGGTAGTTGCCGGCTCATTGCAGTTCCACATTACAGAGTATAGCCCGACGGATTCGTCTGAAGCAGACGGTACGCTGCCTCCGCCTCTGCTGCCGCCCCCGCCGCCGGACCTGGCTGGCCGGGGCTCAGGAGGCAGCGGTGCTTCGTCGCGTTCATCAGGCGCAGGCGCCGTACCGCCAATGATCGCGACAGGGAGGCCGGAGATTCCGGCTATTTCGTTTCCTGCAAGGTCTGCTACGGCGCCGCTTTCGATATCAAGCTGCGGATTGGCCATTGAGAGGATTGCGCTTGCCTGCAGTTCTTCAAGCGTAATGGATATCAAGGCAGAATCGGCCGCAGTGCGATCAAGGCCGGCCGACGACAGACCAACGCGGCTTGCCTGGCTCTCGCTGCTGACATACAGCAGCGCCAAATTGGTCTCAGATATGTCCACCGGCTCATCAAATGTCATTGTCATCAGTCCAGTGTTCCGATCCAGAGATGCAGATTCAAAGGCCGGAGGCGTCGTGTCTCGCACCTGTACTGTCCTAGAAGCTGTGCCGGTATTGTTGCTTGAATCAGTGGCCGCGTATGTTACAACATAGTCTCCTATTTCGTTGATGTTGACTTGCGAGGCATCAACGGATACAGGCGAGCCGTCGTCTGCAGCGGCTCCCGGATCCTCGTACGGCTCTCCCAGCTCATGCTGCAGCGGGTTGTCGCCGGTTATCGTAATGACAGGCGCTGCAGTATCGCGATCGCTCACGGTTATGGTAAAAGCCGCAGAGTCGGCGCCGCCGCGTCCGTCATGTACTGTTATGACAACGGCATGAGAATCTCCGGCATTTTCCTGGACAGGCGTCCAGGCCAGCGTGCCGTCAGACTCTGTAAATACAGCCTCTGCCGGAAGCGTGCCGCGTGCAAGAGCGTACGTGTGCGTGTCAGTCGGGTCGCCGTCTGTTACGGCAGGCGTTATGCTCAGCTGCATGCCTACATCGACTGTCTGATTGCCTATCTCTGCAAGTACCGGAGCATGGTTGTCGCGCGCGACTTTGACTGTTACGGTGCCATGGGAGTCGTCTTGGCCGTCGGTTGCAGTATAGTTGAAAGAGTCAGTGCCGTTAAAGTCCTGGGCAGGCATATACGTGATGGAACTGTTGTTAAAGGTCGCAGTGCCGTTGGCAGGATCATCGACTGCAGAGATTCTAGGCGTGCCGCCGTCAGCATCTGATATTGCAGGAAATATGATTACTGGCGTATCTTCAGCAGTTGCGGCAGATGCCGGAGGCGCTGCCGGCGGAATGTTTGCAAATGTGACTGTGACTGGGTTGTCAGCGGCAGATTCTATCAAGTTTCCTTTGAGATCGGATACTGCGCCTGCTGCAATGTCAAGCTGCGGTGCAGTCATTGGGACGATCTGATCAAGATGCGTCTGGCTGAGCGTCATGGAAATTGTTGCCGAATCTGCTGCAGTGTTATCAAAACCGGCGCCCGCCAGGGCAACCTCGTCTGCCTGTCCCGTATCGCTGACATACAGCAGTCCCAGGCTTGCAACAGAGATGTCTATTGTTTCATCAAACGTGATTGTCATCTCGCCTGTGTTTTCGTTCAGCGTTGCGGATTCAAAGATGGGCGGAGCCGTGTCGCGTACATGCACTGTCCTGGCAGCCGTGCCTGTATTATTGCTAGAGTCAGTTGCCGTGTATGTTACTGTATAGTTTCCTGTCGCATTGACAACTACAGCAGAAGAGTTGGCAGTTACGGCTCCGTCAAATGCAGGGTCGTTGTCAGTCGCAGCGGCTCCAGGATCAGCGTATGCATCGCCCAAATTATGCGTTAACGGATTGTCTCCTGTTATGGTAATGACTGGCGGCGTGGTATCGCGAACCTGTACGGTTCTGACTGCCGTGCCCGTATTATTGCTAGAGTCAGTTGCCGTGTATGTTACTTCATAGTCTCCGGTCATGT
>CAYGAM010000040.1:0-19274 GCA_964347915.1 uncultured Nitrosopumilaceae archaeon
TATATCATCACTTCAAAGCCAACTGTCCCGAAAAGTACATTTTCATCTACTGATGCCGGCCGCATTGAACTCGGCATGCTCCTTACGGCAGTTACAAATGTGCTATTTTTAGGACAGTGCTAGCCGGGGTCGATCATTAGTGCGCTTTTTGCTTTGTCCGCGTCGGCATCCTGCAGTACAAAATCGTATGCAACAGAGAACATAGGCCAGCAGTTCCTTTAGCATGATTCGTCGCACCTTTAGTTTGAACAAAATTCTGATTGCCAGCCAAATGTTTGCGATTGCGAGCGATGCGTTGAACAGTGCAAGGCGCACAGAGGAATTCAAGCTGGTTGCTGGAGTGGACCCCTGTTTTTAGGATCGTTTTTGGCGTACTTTTATGCACGCTTTGGCCGCTCATTTTACGCTCCTGCTCCCAAATTTGCTGACAAATTCGTTTGGCGTCATATACTCCAGGGCGGAATGGATTCTGTTGTTGTTGTAATATGCCTATGCATAAGCAAGATCTTCCTCTGCATCCTGAAACCGCTCAAAGTCACAAGGCCAGACATATTCTTTCTTGAGCGTTTTGTGGAATGATTCTATGTGTCCGTTTTGTTCCGGCGTGTTTTCCCAGATAAAGTCGTGCTGCATGCCAAGAGACTTTGTAGACTCTCTTAACTCTCTGGAGGTGTACTGCGAGCCGTTGTGGGTTCTTATTCTGAGTTTTGCAGTGTCGGGGTTTTCCAACGATACAGCATGCACCACTGCTGCCACTGCCGCTTTTGCAGTTGCAGAAACTTCAAATTCATAGGACAGTCATTTTCTTGTGAACGCATCCAGTGCGTTGAAGCAGCAGCGTCATCCGTCCACACCGCAGTGGATGTACGTGATGCCGGTCTGCCAGAGCTGGTTTGGCCTGACGGCTTGAACAGCTTGGCCGTCCGATGATTTTGGGTGTCAGATTTGCTCATTTTAGGCACGATCCAGCCTATTTTTCGGTATATTCTTTGGATTTTTTTGCAGTTTGTCTGGATTTCGGTTTCTCGCGTAATTTGTGCGGCCATTCTTCTTGTTCCGTATGTTGGACGCTTGCTGGCAATTTTTCTGACTGCAGAAAGGGTGCTCGGATCAATTTTCACATCTCTTGGCTTCTTGTCATAATACCACATGATTCTGGATACTCTTGCATAGCATCTGGGCTTTGTCCGAGATATCCTCGTTGCCATTACTGTACCGCATTCATCTTTTGCTTCCCTCCAAGGTTTTTTTTAAAACCGAGTTGGCAAAGGACATCTCACCAACCAGTGTTTTGAGGTCGGCATTTCCTTTTTGGGGGATGGTGTTTGGGTTTTTGCCATTGCGCGCCAAAAGCGCCTGCTTTTCGCTCTCCAAAAACTTCTCTTTCCACGAATAAAATACTCGTGGCGAAATGTTGTGCTTTCGGCAGTTCTGCTGCGTCGATGTTGGTTGTGAACGATTCCATGACAATTGCAATCTTGTCACTGGCGCTCCGCATCTTTTTGCTCATGCCTGCGTCATCTCCTGCCCATACAGGAAGTGTGCATTAAGGATCGGTCCTATTCTAGCGGGGTCCTCGCCAACAAGTGGGGAGGATGGCCTGGTGTACCGGGCAAGATTTTTGCGGCACAGAATCTGGCGGTGAATGGATGCATTTCCTGTAGTTGGTTTGGTCGATGCCGCCGGCTCTGGAGACTGGCTCACTGCCAGAATGATTCATTTTCTGGCGGAGCGGATCAATGCGAGCTATGACTGAAAAGAGGGTGTAATATGCCCTAAAGTTTGGCCAGGCGCTGGCATCGCTCAATTACAGTTTTGCAGGAGCTAGAGGAATGATGCACGGCCTGGAGAGATCACAACTGCTACCGCTGGTTGGGAAGACATTTGCTAAGAAGAATTATCCTGAAATCAGGACATCTCCAAGGCCCGGAATCAGGGATGTACCATCCGCGTCCGCTGCATACAGGATATGTCTCTGCTCAGATGACTCGTGACAGTCAACTGCCGCGCTTTTTGTGATGTTTTTTGGATTGGCAGGCCGGATTGCTGCAATATCTTGGATTTGCCTGTCCCGAGGCTTTTGCGACTTGCTGAATGAGCCAGGCCGGATTGTTCCTGACTCGGCTCTCCATGCAATTCTCTGCCTCCATCTGCGGAAAATCTGCTCTGGCTAGGCCAACATTGAACACAGCAAAAAGATCGACAAATCTCATGCATAATCGAACCGTCCTATCATAAAATTTTTGTTCCCCCATGCTGGCTATTGCGGGCGTTGCCGCCAAAAAGCAGCGATCTGTGCGTGTTTCCATTTTGATGTGACATTTAATACGCAGTCCGGAATGCGTGTTTTTGCAAGAGACAGATTATGGACATGGATGGAGTTTTCGTCTATTCCTGCGGAACCGGGGCGGGCGCAGCATCTGTGTCTGAACAGACTCCGATGATCGAATCACTGAGACTTGTCAGAATCGTCTGCGGTCAAGTGCATGTCGCCAAGCAGGTGCCGTTCTTCTTCAACAGCTGCGTCTATGAGTGCCCTGGCAAGTATCCTGCCGGTCTCTTTCCTCATGCCGTGGCCTGCAAGCCCGCTCTCAAAGAAAGATATCACTGATTCTTCCCTATTCCTATCCAATATCGGAATTTTGTTGTTCCTCTTGTAGACGGCCACTTTTTTTGCGATGTCCAGCCTGCGTGAAACTGATGCAATTATTTCGTTATTGATGCTGTCTATTTCTTGCCGCAACTGTTCCAAATCAGTCATGCTGGTCAATGCGGATTGAACCGCCTTTTAAATAAACGTGATGGTTTTTGCTACGAGGCGCCTTCTCTGAAAAGTCCGATCTTATGAAACATCCGACACTCTCCTCACGTTCAAGCGATGATACGAATATGGATTTTATGAAAATGTCACTCTCTGCCTTTATGGAATCTGACAAGTAACTGGCATCCTTCACAATCCTCATGTTCGTCTTGGGAACAGGGAATGATGATACTTCGCATCTGGTACTTCCGGCACGGTCAGCCAGGGCAGCCGCCTCGCCTGCAACCTTGCCCAAAACCAACGCTTCTGCAATTGCATTTCCGCCGAGTCTGGATGATCCGTGCAGTCCGCCAGCGATCTCTCCTGCAGCGTAGAGTCCATCTATTGTAGTCTGTCCATTCCGGTCTATCTTCAATCCTCCCAAGGAGTAGTGGTATATCGGATTCACCTCCAACAGTCCATTCTTTAGGAGTTTGAGTGATCTGCCATAGACTGTGCTGTTTGCAAGTTTCTTTATTTCAACATCAGAGATCGAATTGCAGTCTAGGAATATCTTACTACCTTCAGATATTTTGTTGGCGAATACAGCGCTTATTTCAGCTAGCTGATGATGATAGTCGTTTTTTCTTATGCGCTTCTCCAAATGTTCCGGAAGAACTCGTACTCCAAATTCGTCAACTATGTCTGGGTACTCCAGAAGCCGCCCAGCTATGATGTTTTTCGTATAGCGTATTCCAAATGGATGGGTCATAACAAATTCTGGATTCAGGAGCGTTGCTCCGCTTCTAAAGGCCGCATTTATGCCGACGCCGTCCACCGTGTTCAGATTGTCCGACACTCCAACAGAATTGGAATAGCCGCCAGTGGCAAGTATGGTTGAACCGGAAACAAATGTTACGAGATTTTCTCCTTTTCTAAAAACTGCACCATGACACCTGTTGTTCTTCACCATGAGATCAACTAGATCGAAGCCGCCAAATTCCTCAATGTCAAACTCATCCATGCTGTGCCTAATTGACATCATTATCTGCCTGCCACTCCGCGTGCTCGGCATGTATCCGAACTCTGTCTCCACCATTTCAGTTCTCTTCCTGATACGATCTATTTCCATTTCTGACATTTCACACAACAGATTGATGAGGATGTCATCGCCCATACAGTCACCAGTATTTTTGATCAGGCCGAAATCTTGGCCATAACGGATGTTGGCAGGACTCTTTACGCTGTTCCCAATGTCACTCTGATACAACAGTCACTTTTCTTTCAAGCGACGCCGCCGCCGATGCCGCGCGCAGTCCGGCAATGCCGGTTCCTATCACTAAAACGTCGGCTGTCCTCTCTGTCATTTTTAGATGCTCCAGATCAGGATGAGACACACTGGCATTCCTTCGGCTTTTTTTATGATCAAGTTCGCCTGTTTTGTACGCCAATTCATTCATGTATGTGGATTGAATTCATATATAATACATTCATCTAATCCACAATGGAGCAGATTTCTATTTTTAGGACAGCATTTGACGTACTTTTATGCGCGCTTTGATCGCTCATTTTACGCTCCTGCTCCCCAGTTTGCTGACAAATTCGTTTGGCGTCATATACTCCAGGGCTGGATGGATTCTGTTGTTGTTGTAATCTGCATATGCATAAGCAAGATATTCCTCTGCATCCTGGAACCACTCAAAGTCACAAGGCCAGACATATTCTTTCTTGAGGGTTTTGTGGAATGACTCTGTGTGTTCGTTTTGTTCCGGCGTGTTCTTCCAGATAAAGTCGTGCCGTATGCCAAGCGATTTAATGGATTCCCCAAACTCTCTGGAACTGTACTGCGAGCCGTTGTCGGTTCTTATTCTCAGTTTTGCTGAGTCCGGGTTCTCTAGCGCCACTGCATGCACCACTGTTGCCACTGCCGCTTTTGCGGTCGCAGATACTTCAAACCCGTAGGACAGCCATTTTCTTGTGAACGCATCCAGTGCGTTGAAGCGGCAGCGTCATCCGCCCGCTCCGCAGTGGATGTGTGTGATGCCGGTCTGCCAGAGCTGGTTTGGGCCTGACGGCTTGAACAGCTTGGCCGTCCGATGATTTTGGGTGTCAGATTTGCTCATTTTAGGCACGATCCAGCCTATTTTTCGGTATATTCTTTGGATTTTTTTGCAGTTTGTCTGGATTTCGGTTTCTCGCGTAATTTGTGCGGCCATTCTTCTTGTTCCATATGTTGGACGCTTGCTGGCAATTTTTCTGACTGCAAAAAGTGTGTCCGAATCAATTTTCACATCTCTTGGCTTCTTGTCATAACACCACATGGTCATGGATACTCCTGCATAGCATCTGGGCTTTGTCCGAGATATCCTCGTTGCCATTACTGTACTGCATTCATCTTTTGCTTCCCTCCAAGGTTTTTTTTAAAGCCGAGTTGGCAAAGGACATCTCACCAACCAGTGTTTTGAGGTCGGCATTTCCTTTTTGGGGGATGGTGTTTGGGTTTTTGCCATTGCGCGCCAAAAGCGCCTGCTTTTCGCTCTCCAAAAACTTCTCTTTCCACGAATAAAATACGCGCGCCGAAAGGTTGTGCTTTCGGCAGTTCACCTACGCCGATATTGGTTGTGAACGACTCCATGTCAATTGCAATCTTGCCGCCGGCGCTCCGCATCTTTTTGCTCATGCCTGCATCGTACACTGTTCGTACAAAAAGCGTGCATTAAGGCTCGGTCCTATTCTAGCGGGGCGTCGCCAGTAATTATGAGTGAAAGCGCAGTTTACCCGGGGATGTTCGCGCAAAAGTCACGAGCCCAATACGTCATCCAAATCTTTGAAGGCATCCGGATTTTGATTTATGTATCCTACAACAAAAGACACTCCTAACTTGTCCAGATAAAGTACTCTCATGCTTTTTCCGTCATCGGACAAAAATCCTCTCTTGACTAGGCTTCTTGCAACGGTGTCAAAACCCTTTCTAATCTTGTGTGCAGATGCAATGCTTCGCCAGTTTATTTTACTGCGTACCTTCTCAATCGCCTTGTAGTTTGGCCGGCCAATTATCTGCTTATCATACATTTTCAACAAAATCGCGATCTCATAGTTTATTAATGTCAATTAGCCCTATGTATAATTATGTAGTAAGCATTATATAAACATACAGCATTACTATTAGTATGAATGCAAATGCACGTTCTAGAACGGACTTTTCTACCGCTGTTCAAAAAACATTAGAGGTTCTAATGTGTGGTGAGGCATATACCCAAAACAGGCTGGCCAAGGAGACCGGACTTAATTTTCGGACTGTACAAAAAGTGCTGGCGCTTTTGACTGATGTCCAATCATGCCTAAAGGATAATGTCATAGACATAGCCAATCTGGACAGCTCCAAGGTAATACGGATGAAGGAGAGAGTGGGACTGTCCTCATTTCCAGAAAACATCCAAAAAATGATCATAAGATCACTGTACTATCCGACAATTTCAAGCGAAGAAGAGGTTCTGGTACGCCTGTCAGTTAAAGATGCAACCTCTGCAAGCTCTGCGGTTTCCATGCCTGAGGACGCCGTCTTAAAAAAATTAATCAGCGCAGGACACATAGTCAAAACCGCGGATCACCGGTACCATCTAAGCGAAGATGGGGTGGTGATCTCTAACGGCGCATTGGAACTGTATCCTGAAATTAAGAAAATGTCTGCCGGTAAGTAGCCCGCCGTACCTCTCCTGTCTGGCAGCCTCGTCTAGGATCTGCGCTGGACATGCTTTGCTCCGTTACTGGACGAGTTGTCTGCAGAATTTAAGAAAGAGATGCATGGGATTGAGGCATGATGCCGATCTTCTGCTGGCAAAATTTGCAACAATAGCCTGTTTTTACAATTCTGTATTCTGGCAATCATGCAGAAGTTTGTGCGCTATCCGCTGCCTGTGCTGATACCCGCAATTCGCTATGCTTGCAGGAACGCTCAACCCTCTGATGATTAATGCATATTGCTAGTAATCTTAAATTCAATGACAAGCGAATGGCTGTCTCGCGCTGGCAGCTCTGTACCAAGAGAATTTTTGCAATGCTATGTACTGTCCATTCTTGACCGGGAACCTTGTGCAGGCAGTTATTGACCGTACAATGCAACAAAGTCGGGGGATCTGGAACCAGTCGTCCGGCCTCGTCTGCACCTGGGCAGGCTGCCTGATGAAAAGCTGATTGAGCAGAACGATGGCGGCTGGTGCAAGCTTGCTGAAAAGAGAAGAACCGTTGCCCAGGACGCAGGCAGGATGGAAGATATTGCGCGAAAGCGGACGGATGTCCTGTTCCGCCTGGGAAGCGCAGGACGCTTTGCGGCTGCGAGGCAAAGAGCATGCCGATTCCGGGCGCCTTCCGGCGTCCGTCTCAAAAAACCCCTCCCTGTCGCGTACAATCCGATATTGCAGAGCCGCGCGCCGCCGCGTCTAGGACAGCGCCGGCCCTTATTGCCGCATCATGCTGCATTGTGAAATGTACAGCATTTTGCCAAAACAGATCAAAATCTTGCATTGCATAATCCAAATTTTGCATCTTTGAGCAGATTTTAATGAAAAAATTGCAATTAAGAAACGCGTCATGCGTCTCATAAGATTTAAAAGCACTAGATCATCGACTTTGCGCATATGGCCAAGTTCAAGTCCACAGAGCAGGTTCTCAAAATAATAAAGAACAAGGAGCAGATCCGAAACTTTGGCGTCATAGCGCATGTGGACCACGGAAAGACTACGATGAGCGACAGCCTTCTTGCGCACTCTGGAATAATATCGCCGTCTACTGCGGGCTCTGCGCTGGCCATGGACTTTGACAAGGAGGAGCAGGAGAGAGGCATTACAATATACCAGGCAAATGTTACGCTGTACTATACGCAAAAGAACCGGGATTATGTCATCAACATGATAGACACGCCGGGGCATGTTGACTTTAGCGGAAGGGTGATACGCAGCCTGCGGGCAATAGACGGGGCGGTAGTCGTATGCGATGCAGTAGAGGGCATCATGACGCAGACAGAGACCGTAACAAGAATGGCGCTTGAAGAGCGCGTGAGGCCGGTTCTCTTCATAAACAAGGTAGACAGGCTCATCAAGGAACTCCGCCTGACGCCGGAGAAGATGCAAGAGACGCTGGCAAACGTGGTATCAAACTTTAATCAGCTGATAGACACGTACGCCGAAGAAGACTATCGGGAGAAGTGGAAGGTCTCGATACAGGATGCAAGCGTTACGTTCGGCTCCGCCAAGGACCGCTGGGCAATCAATATCGACATGATGAAAGAAAAGGGAATAACATTCAAGAATGTGATCGAGGCGTACCAGAACAACGATGTGGCCGGCCTGGTGGACAATGCGCCGCTGGCAGATGCAGTCCTGGGAATGGTGGTAAAGCACCATCCTCCGCCGGATGTGGCTCAAAAGTACAGAATTCCCAAGATATGGCACGGCGATCTAGAGTCTGATATCGGCAAGGCTCTTTTGGCGTGCAGGGACGACGGTCCGACAATTATGATGGTGGTAAACATGGTGCTTGACAAGGCAGCAGGTCCTGTTGCCATAGGGCGGCTGTTCTCTGGCACGATGAGGGACGGGCAGACGATACGCATCATTGATGCCAAGCGAGACGGAAGAATACAGTCTGTCAACTTTTTCATGGGCAATCAGCGGGAGCAGGTAGGAGAGCTCGGCGCAGGAAACATTCCAGCCCTTTTGGGAATGACAGAGGCTCGCGCGGGCAATACGCTTTCTAGCGTCAAGGGCATTCAGGTCTTTGAGGGAATACAGTATGTCTCTGAGCCCGTGGTGCAGATTGCAATAGAGCCCAGGCATCCAAAGGACCTGCCAAAGCTGGTGGACATTCTCAAGCAGCTGACAATTGAGGATCCAAATTTAGTGGTAAAGATAAACGAAGAGAGCGGCGAGACTATCATTGCCGGCATGGGAGTGCTTCACCTTGATGTTGCAACGCACAGAATACAGGACACAAAAATTGATGTGGTAACGTCAGAGCCGCTGATAAACTACCGGGAAACAGTCGGCGCGTCGTGCGAGCCCATAATGGCAAAGTCGCCCAACAGGCACAATAAGATCTTTATGCGCGTAGAGCCGCTGGAGCCGGAAATTGCAGAGATGCTTCGCACTGGACAGATATCCGACATGAAGGACAAGCAGGAGGTGTCTGATCTTCTCAAAAAACAGGGCTGGGATACGGACACGATAAAGCGCGTTATGAAGTTTGACTCGCGCGGAAACGTCCTGATAAACGGAACCAAAGGGGTTCAGTTCATACAAGAGTCGACGGACTCGATAAATTCTGGATTCGAAGACGTAATGAAGGAAGGGCCTCTTTGCAAGGAGCAGATGAGAGACTGCAAGTTTATCTTTTCGCACTTTGTGCCTCATGAGGATCCGGCTCACCGCGGGCTGTCTCAGCTGGGGCCTGCTTCCAGGCGCTCTTGCCTGGGATCGCTTTTGACCGCTGGCACCAGGCTGCTTGAGCCCATTCTTGCAATTGAGGTGCGCGTGCCGACAGATCTTGTCGGAAACGTGGCAACCGTATTGTCCGGCAAGCGCGGCAAGGTTCTTGACATGGCGCAGAAAGGCCCGGCAAGCATCGTAACAGGAGAGATTCCAGCATCAGAGACATTCACGCTCTCTGAAGACATGCGCGGACAGACTGCCGGCAAGGCAATGTGGAATACGCACTTTAAGACCTGGGCCGAAGTTCCAAAGTCGATGCTGGGCATCGTAATATCGGACCTGCGAAAGAGAAAGGGGCTTGCTCCGGACCCGCCTGGAGCAGGCGAGTTTATAGACAAAGAGTAGCTGCGCGTACACTGTACGGCGCATCTGGATTGCCTTGTTTTGCGCACAATGGCTGTACAAACAGTCAAAACAAGAAATAAAAGCGCCCATTCTGCAATGCCTGGTATGTTTGTACTGCAGGCGCTGGTCATTTTGACAATTATTGTCGTTGGGGGCTTTGTGGGATATCATGTCTGGCAGGACTGGCTGCATGAGGGCGATGCAAAGGCGCACAGCAGCGCGGCTTTGACGCAGCCGGCCGGCGGCAGCCTTGCCGCACTGGCGATGCCGTTGCCGCACCATGCTGTTACATGACTTCTGAACAAAGCGCCAAAATCCGGACGACTTCTTTGCCTGGGATCATGCGGGTTTGGCCCTGGACAGGATTGCCTATGGCCTAAAAGGCGCATTGCTAGGATAGAACTCACTGCATTTGGTTTTCGCATGAAAATTTGACTGCGTGATCTCGTGTCTGCGATATTTTGACTGGCGAGAATCAAATCTGGCCTGGACCTGCGCATTTTATTGAACTGATGCATTTGAGTACTTTGTGATCTTGTTGCTGTCTGTGATATCTCTTCTGGTAAATGCCGCGTCTTTGCGGGATCAATCCGCAGGCAGGTTGCGCTCTATCTCGTTTGCAAGAAACACCTTGCCTTTGTATGCCGCATCAGTCTGAATTAAAATTTCTGCATCGACTAGCGCCATTACTGTCTTTTTTGCTGCGGGATATGAAATTTTGAGAAATTTAGCTGCTCCTGGGATCGTAATGTATGGATTTTCAAACAGGCGTTCCATCAAAAGCAATGCATTGCTGCTTCTTGTTTGCTCTTTGAGGATGATCTTGTATCTTTTTTGCAGATCGGTCAGCTTCCGAATACCCTTTATTGTTTCATCAGACTGTTCTGCAAACGCTTTGAGGAAAAATTTTATCCAGTCGTCCCACTTGCTCTGCAGGCTTACGTACAGCAGTCCACTATAGTATTCCTGCCGATGCCTGTCAAAATATGCGCTAAGATACAGCAGCGGCTGAGGCAGCAATCCCTTTTCATACAGGATCAGTGACAGGATCAGCCGCCCTATTCTACCATTACCGTCCAGAAAAGGATGTATTGCTTCAAACTGATAATGAATCATGGCGCACTGAATCAGCGCAGGTATTTCATCATGCCTTGATTGAATGAATGCTTGAAGACTGTCCAACAGCGCGCCTAATTTTTCGGCAGGGGGCGGCGTGTAGATGATCTTGCTGCGCGCGCCTGCTGTTTTTACTATCCAGTTCTGCCTGCGGCGAAACTCTCCTGGAGTCTTATCTTCGCGAACATTGGCAAACAGTGTTCTATGCGCATTCAGGATAAGATCAAGAGTGACTCGGCCAGTCTTGCGCATTTCTGTCTGAGCGTCTTTTAGCGCATTCACATAATTTACGACCTCCCTGAGCCTCAAAAAATCCGCCTCATCTTTTCCAATGCTTCCTGCTGCCTCATGCTTGTTTAGGTGCTCCAGCGATGCCAGCGTGCCCTCGATCTTTGAGCTCAGCACAGCTTCTTGTTTCAGGTATGCGCTGATCAAAATGTGCGGATTGGCGAGCCCGCCTCCTTTTCCTTTCAGCTCTCCAACTTTTCTTTCCGCATCTGCAAGCAGCATGACAAATTCGCTGTCATAAGTGAATGACGGCGGCAGATTGCGGGGAATGAATGTTTTCTGATTCTGCTGATTGGTGTCAAAGACGCCGTTTGGCTTTGTGAAGCCGCGTGTGTTCCATATGGGCTTCTCAAACCTAGTTTTAATGGATTTGGCTCTCATTAAGCAAAATCACCAACGTGTTTAATCTGAAACGTTGTCACATAAAAATACATTGCAACTTTTGGCCTTTGTGCACCGCACTGCATCATTAAACCAAAGTTTAATGAATCTAGGCCTCATTAAATAAAACAACGGATTTGTTTAATCTGAACTGCAATCACATAGCGGCACATCGCAGCTTTTGACTTCTGCGTGGTCTGGCTTGCTGCCTCCAAAAGTATTGGATTCGTTTTCACATCTTGGCCACTGCTGAAAGCATGAATGAGCGGGCATGGAGCGCGAGCGCCCAAATTCTTGCGGCGGGCATTGTCCATTCTTTAGCGGTCGTTTTACGACTGCGACAATGCAGAGCATGCGATAAGGATGCATTGTCCTGGGTAGCACTTGGCAGATGCACATGTCCAGTCGAGCTGCATTTTGGCGGACATGCGACTGCAATGCTGCCTTGATGTTCTGCCGGGCGCGCATCAAATTTTGATGTGCGGTGTATCGTGTCATTAAACCAAAGTTTAATGAATTTGGATCACATTAAGCAAAACCCCCAGTACGTTTAATCTAAGATGTCATCATGTAACAACACGCGCAACCTTGGGTCTGTACAGCATACCGCCTCATTAAACCAAAGTTTAATGAATCTAGGCCTCACTAAATGAAACCTGCGATTTGTTTAATCTGAACTGTTGTCACGTAGCAACACATCACATTTTTTGTCTGCGATCTGACTTAACGCCTCCAAAAGCATCGAATTCCACCTCGCAGATTGGTTGCTGCTGAAAATATGAATGAACATGCCGTACAAACTCAGGTCTACAACGTTTGACCAATATGTGGGCACGAAGGCATTACTCTGACTCAGATTCTAGGAACGAATTAAATCTGGACATGAACATATGCAAATAGATGATACGTTACGAGCTAATTTTACAGATTGGGCTTCTCTATCGTGTTGAATGAGTTTTTGGACTCGTAATGCAGTATCGGCTCGCCTGCACTGCTCATCAAGCCAGTGTGGTATACCTTGATTATCTTGATTCCTACCACGATGACGAATCTCTTTGTCTCATAGATGTTGAAGGCTTCTTTGATGGGCTTGAATGCAAGACTCTGTTTTTTGTCTGCTTTGGTTATGGGACCAGTAGCTCTTTTAGATAGGACCTGTCAAAATCCGGAGGCGCTATCACTGCAGATACAGGCGCAGTCATTACCCTGCCCTTCTCTGCCTCGCTTGTATTGCCTTCGTTGGTTATGTTGACAATTGTCAGCATTACTTTCAGCCGCAGGCCGTTTTCGATTTCATACTCACTGTATTCCTGCTTTACGGCGTTGAATTCTATAGACTCGTACTTCATTTCAACTCTTTGATATCTAGTTCCCCTTCATTCTTGTAGTGAACCAACCATATCCGCTCCGCGCTCCAAAAGTGAGGCTTGTGGTGTATTTTTTTGGGGTGCATATCTTAAAGTCATCACTTCTGATTTCTGTAATCAGATGTTTTTTCTTGTTGGAATGTTCGTAGTTTATGTTTGCTCTTGTCATGATGCCTGTAGGCAAATCGTCTGATGACACTAGTCCTTCAACTCGTAAAGCTTCATTCTTCCCTGATTTTTGGAAATCATGTAATCCCTGCCCTGATATCTGAACGCATAAGGCTGACCGTCCTGCAACAGTCGTTCCTTGACTTGTATTGTATCCCCCACAACCTGAATGGGACGTAATTCCAGGTCAAAATCCTCAAAAAATCCGTCGTGTATAAACACCTGTATAGAGTCTGTGGGGGTCAGGCCCTCTCCAACAGGCATTGTGGCAGATCCGTTGAATACCTTGTAAAAGAACGGTTTCTCTGGTTTGTCTAATACAAAACTTTGTGACATTTCTAGTTTTAATTACATTGTACAGATTAAAAACTTATCACCTGTGTAAGTTTGTTCCATAACCTTGCCTGAGCGCGTAAAAAATAACAGGTTCTTTGTGTCCAGAACCGCAGTTATGGAACAGGCTTGTATGTGTTGCTGACTGTGATGTACACGATCATGACCACAGCGCTTTGGCCAATGTGTGGGAACGCTGGCATTACGCAAACTCGGACGCAAAGAGCGAATTAAATTTGGGCCTGAATATATACGAACAATCTGACATGTCGGCAGCATTTTGGCGAAGATGCGGACGCAACGCATCTCGCAGCTCTGCCGGACGCGAATTAAATCTTGATGTGCACCACACCGTGTCATTAAACCAAAGTTTAATGAATTTGGATCACATTAAACAAAACCCCCAATATGTTTAATCTAAGATGTCATCATGTAACACCACACGCAACCTTGGGTCTACAATCTGGTCTGTCGTCTCCAAAAGCATTGGATTCTGCCTTGCAGATTGGCTGCTGCTGAAAGCGTGAATGAGCAGGCATGGAGCGCGAGCGCCTAAACTCCTGCAGCAGATTGTTTGACTGACAACTACGAAACACCATGGCCGCAGTTCCATAGGAAGATGGCCACAAGCGCAGTCAGAGAAAGCAACCCAGAATGGTTGGACTAAAGAGACTGGACGATCTCATTTTTGTACAATGCCTGTTCCGTGCGGTCATTAAACCAAAGTTTAATGAATTTGGATCACATTAAACAAAATCTCCAATATGTTTAATCTAAGATGTCATCATGTAACACCACACGCAACCTTGGGTCTACAATCTGGTCTGTCGTCTCCAAAAGCATTGGATTCTGCCTTGCAGATTGGCTGCTGCTGAAAGCGTGAATGAGCAGGCATGGAGCGCGAGCGCCTAAACTCCTGCAACGGGAATTGTCCATTCTTGTGCGGCTGCTTTCCGACCGCCGCAATGCAGAGCATGTGATAAGGATGCATTGCCAAGAGCAGCACTTGGCAAAGATGCGGGCGCAATGACATTTCGCTGACTTGAATGGCGCGAATCAAATCTTGATGCCGGCATGCGCCTTGCCGGTTCGGCCTGAATTATTCACACCGCATCCTTCATCAAAAGAATAAAATCGCCGCATTGGGAGCAACATATTGTGAATTTTTTAGATCTGCCGTACGTCAAAAAAGGCATAGTCGAAGACAGGGAGTATCAGATGAGCCTGGCAAAGCAGGCAGCGAAAGGAAACTGCATCGTGGTGCTGCCTACAGGACTGGGCAAGACAACAGTGGCTCTGAGGGTCATTGCAGAGTATCTGAGGAATGCCGAAGCAGGCGTGCTCTTTTTAGCGCCGACCAAGGTGCTGGTAAGCCAGCACTGTGAGTTTCTAAAGGGCACGATGACAATACAGGACATATCCATGGTTACAGGAGAGGATACCGTCAAGGGCAGGACAAAGCTGTGGAATAACAGCATAGTCTGCGCCACTCCGGAAATAACAAGGAACGATCTGAACCGGAGCCTGATACTGCCGTCGCAGTTTGGCCTTGCCGTATTTGACGAAGTGCACCGCACTGTTGGAGACTATGCATACTCTGCCATTGCGGCAAAGCTTGTATCTGCTAATACCAAACTGCTTGGAATTACTGCAACGCTTCCGGATGACATAGGCAAGGCTACTGAGATAATGAAGATGCTCAGAATTCAAAGCGTGGCCAGAAGGGACGAGTCCAGTCCGGATGTCTCACCATACATACAGCAGACCAACACCGTGCCGGTAAAGGTGCATCTGACGCCGGAGATGAACGAGATTCGAACGCACATCAAGGCCGCGCTGGAGCTGCGCTATGCAACGCTTAGGGCTGAAGGAATCCGAATCGGCGTCAGGCCCTCGCTGACTGATCTGCTGGGCGCCAGGCAGCATGTTTTGGCGCGCGCCAGGCATGCCGCCAAGCCTCTGTTTACTGCAATAAGAATAACATATGCCTTGAACATGTTTGAGATTCACGGAGCCACGACATTCATGCGGTTTTGCAAACGGGTAGAAAAAAAGGGCGGCGCGGGAACAAAAGAGCTTTTGGAAGTTGATCCCCACTTTACAGCTGCAATTCGGGGAGCCAAAAGAATGCAAGAGGCCGGAGAGGAGCATCCGAAAATACACAAGCTCTGCGAGATTGTAAAGGGCATTTCTGGGAAGATGCTGATTTTTTCAAGCTACAGGGACTCGCTGGATGTCATACGGCAGAGCCTGGAAGGCATCGGCGTTCAGGCCGGCGTTTTGGTAGGACAGGCGGGGGAAACGGGACTGAAGAAAAAGAAACAGATCGAAGTCGTGGAAAAGTTTCGATCCGGAGAGTATCGAGTCCTGCTTGCAACGCGCGTGGGAGAAGAGGGGCTGGACATAGCCGAGGTAAACGACGTAATATTTTACGACAATGTGCCAAGCTCAATACGATACATTCAGAGGCGCGGCCGCACTGGCAGAAAGCAGGCCGGCAACCTTACCGTCCTGATTGCAAAAGGCACGATGGACGAAGTGTACAATATTATCGGCCGCAGAAAAGTCACAAAGACCAAAAACATGGCAGCCAACCTTGAGAATGCCGTTCAGTCTGGCGGGCTTGATGCGTACACATAGTCATGCCAGCCTTTTGATTATGTGATATCCGTGCTCTGTTTTGACCGGCTTTGACACCTCGCCTATTCCCAGGCTGAATGCCGCTTCCTCAAACCGCTTGACCATCTTTCCGCGGCCAAAGTATCCGAGGCTTCCTTTTCGCTTTGCGCTGGGCGAGTCCAGCGAGGCTTCCCTTGCCAGATCGCCAAACTTTTCTCCTTTCTTGAGGCGTTCCAGAATCTCTTCCGCCTGTCCCATCTTTTTTACCAGAATGTGGGAGCATTTGATCTTTTGCGCCATGCGGGCCGCTCCTCCATATCGCAATAAAAATTATCTGAAGCTCGCATGCTCTTGCAGTTCGTGCATGATTCTGATCTGGGTGCGATCAGCCGCCTCTGCCTTCCGGCAAATGCGGCCGCCGCGCCCAGATAATGAATTTTATGCCGCATGCGGATCATATTTGCAGGGCTTTCTGGGCGCTGACAGGACGCAGGATTCTGCGCCATGCGCGGAAGCTAACTTTTAATTAAATACGAATCAGCCTCAAATCATGGCTGAATATTTTACCGTAGCGTCTGCCAATGCGATACTGGATAAGGTGCGCACCAGATACAAGACGGCCATGAGCATCAGGCAGGAGATAAAGCGTCTTGAAGCTGCCATGCAGGCCTCGCTTATGGAAGATTCCAAGCTGAAGCATTATGTGACGATAAAACAGAATCTTAATGCCAAGATGCTTGCGTACTATGACGCCATGGAAGAACTGGAAGGGACGGGCGTAATGGTCAAGAGCATGGACGAAGGGCTGCTGGACTTTCCGGCCGAGAGGTTCGGCGAGGACATCTGGCTCTGCTGGAAGGTGGGCGAGGACAGCGTAAAGTTTTGGCATGAGAAGCATACCGGCTTTATGGGACGAAAGCCGATCGAGGTAAGCGACGAGTCATTGGTTTGAATGCTTTCTGCATGGCTGCGCGTTATCAGGCTCAGGTTTCTCCTGTCGTCCGTAATTGCGGTATCTGTGGGACTGGCGCTGGCGTGGCGCGCCGGCCCAATTGATGCCGTTGACGCGGCGCTGACGCTGGGCGGCGTGATTGCACTTCATGCGAGCGTCGACATGCTCAACGATTACTGGGACTGGAAGCGCGGCATAGACGCAAAGACTGAACGCACCTCCCTGAGCGGCGGCACCGGCGTGCTTCCGGAAGGACTACTAAAGCCAAAAGACGTCTACAGGGCAGGCATGATATCGTTGATAATGGGAAGCGCCGTTGGGGCATTTTTTGTCATTACGGACGGAATAGTAATTGCAGCCCTGCTTGGATTTGCCGTAGTTTCAATCTATTTTTACTCTACAAGAATTGTGGATTCCGGCCTGGGCGAAATATTCGTGGCAGTAAAGGGCGCCTGCGTCGTGATGGGCGCATATTTTATTCAAACCGGCGGCATTGAGATATCGTCTGCTGCGTGCGGCGCGGCCGTGGGAATACTGTCGTCGACCGTGTTGCTTGTTACATCGTTTCCGGATCACGACGCCGACAAGTCGCAGGGACGCAGGACACTGGTCGTGTCCTGGGGAAAAAAGCGCGCGTCGCAAATCTTCTGGGCGTTTCCGGCATCCGTGTCTGGGATAATCACAGCATCCGCATTCCTGGGTGTGCTGCCTCATGCAGTGCTGATTGCTCTGGCGGCCGCGCCGCTGGCAGCGTGGTCGGGGCTCGGCCTGCGGCGGCGGTACGCCTGCACAAGGGAACTGGTGCCGGTTATGGGGAATGCCGTGCTTTATTCAAGACTGACGGGCGCACTGCTTGCAGCAGGACTGGTTTTGTCTGCGTACGTTGCATGACTGCATCAGTACCGTGGTGAAATTTCTTGCATGACTGCTGCCGGAGCCTGGGAAGGATGCCGCTGCAAGCTTGGAATGTTGGTTTTGGATTCCAGATCAAAGCTGATGCTGCGCTAGTGTAGCATCCGAGTGAAAATCGGCATGCGTGAGGCTGCTGGCAGGCATTGCCTGCAATTGTCAGCAGAATCAAACTAAGCGGCGCATCTGGTAATGAGCGCGTTCTTGCGGCATGGGGCCATTGCAAGCAGCAATTACTATCACATAAATGTCGCAGGAGGCAAGCTGCATATGTGATAGCAGGAAGTGCAACCGCCGATTCGACGGCAGAATTTGCCAAGTCGGGCCGCGCGCTTGTCGAAAACTACAATCAGTTTGCCGGACTTGCTCTCTCAAACGTCGGCATAGGCACATACCTTGGCAATCCGGACTCGCCGACCGATCTGATGGTGGCAAAGGCCGTAACTGCATCAGTCAAAGCGGGCATCAACGTAATAGATACGGCAATCAATTACCGCGGACAAAAGGCCGAGCGCAGTGCAGCATCGGCTATTGCAGAACTGGCATCTGACGGCGTGCCGCGTGAAAGCCTCTTTGTGTGCACAAAGAACGGCTATGTAACAAACGACGCCGATGCAAGCGAAGATTTCTGGACATACATTCAAAGAAACCTGATTGCAACCGGCGTCATCAAGTCCGGCGACATCTCATCGCAGTATCACTGCATGACTGTGCCATATCTTGAGGATCAGCTGAGCCGCAGCCTTGCGAATCTGAATCTGGAATGCATAGATCTCTTGTACCTGCACAACCCGGCCGAAGGACAGCTTGCGGATATGACAAAGGATGCATTCCTGGGCATGATGCGCGGCGCGTTTGAACTGTATGAGCGAAAGAGGTCGGAAGGCGTCATCAAATACTATGGGCTGGCAACATGGGAATGCTTTAGGACTGCATCTGACAATGCAATGTACCTGTCGCTTGAAGATATCGTGAATATGGCAAAAAAGATCGGAGGTGCAGATCATGGCTTTCGATTTGTCCAGGCGCCCTACAACATGTACCTGGATCAAATTCTGATGCAAAAGAACCAACGGTGCGGCGGAAAAGAAGTGTCCTTTCTGGACGCTGCATTGGAGTGCGGCATAGGCGTCTTCTCCAGCGTGCCGTTTATGCAGGGACAGCTGCTGGCACAGAATGCAATGCCGGAATTTGGCAGCCTGCCGCCGCCGCTGCGCGCACTGCAGTTTATTCGGTCAACGCCTGGGATTCTGGCGCCGCTCGCGGGGCACAAGACAGAGTCTCACGTACTGGAGAATCTGGCCATCATGAAGACGCCGCCGATGACGCGCGATCAGTTTCAAAGCCAACTCAATTCTCTACTGGGCAGATAAAGTTGTGCAACAAATTATGATGACACATACAATACGCGATATCTGCATGAGATATTGTGGTTTGAAACGATCTGGCTCTTAATATAATCCTCTAATTTACCTTGAAACAGCCATGCTGAACTACCGGGGGGGGGGGGGGGGGGTAATTGCCAAACCACCAAAAACCTACCAAAGCGGGGCGGCGCTCTCCGGAGCGCC